>CALXLC010000023.1 GCA_944389095.1 uncultured Alphaproteobacteria bacterium | reverse complement strand
TTGGTGTTGTGCAGAAAGCAAAGTCCGCGGCCCCGGTCCAAGCGGCACAGATTAATCCGAAAAGAATTATTTTCCCTGCCGACTTCTTCATGGTCCTCGTCCTTTGCTGTTGAAACCGCTTCTCTATTCTCCACTATAACAAAATTAAAGGCACGTGTCAATCACCAATTAAATCCCTTGGACGAAAGCAAACTGAAAAAGAATAAAAAAGATTTCTTGACAGCACCTTCGAATTGCACTATTTTCACAGCCATATTAGAGTTATTGAAAAATTATTAACGTTAAAAAATCTTATTATGGAACAGAAAACAGATTACATCTACCTGGCCTCACAGGCGCAGGAGAAGTTTAAGGCTGCCGGTTTTGATATTGCGTTGGATAACATCAGCATCGGACGCATTTATCCGGAAGAAGAACCCCGCGAAGCAGGTTTTGTTGTGTTTTTTGCGGAGTTGCCCGAAGACGGAACGGAAAGCTGCTTGATTTATGTAAAAGCTTTCAGCGGAAAAACACCCCGCGTGGCGCATGTTATCAGCAAAAATAAAACAAAGGTGCGCAATTACGGTGTAAACAGTATGTTCCGGGCAATAGGCAAAACCGAGTGGCGGTATGCTCAAACTGAAGATGGTGCGGATTATGAACTCATTACAGAAGAATTCTATCGCCGTCGTCAACGCCAAGTTCAAACCTCTGACAAACAGGCGGGTTAAAATTATTGTCTTAAAAACTCACACAATATAACGTTGTGTGAGTTTTTTCTTGCAAAAAATCTCCGTGGTAATATATTGGCCGATAGTTGCTACAATATGTTAAGGAGAAAATTATGCCTTTAGTTACAATGCGTCAGATTCTTGACCATGCCGCTGAGAACGGTTACGGCGTTCCGGCTTTTAACATCAACGATATGGAACAGGTTATCGCCGTTTTGCAGGCTGCCAAAAAAGTCAATGCTCCGGTTATTCTGCAAACATCGACCGGCGCCCGCAAATTTGCCGGAGATCCGATGATTCGTCATATGGTTGCCGCCGGAATAGAAATGTTTCCCGAACTGCCGATATGTATTCACCAGGATCACGGGTCTTCAGTCGACATTTGTCAGTCTGCCATTGTCAACGGCTATTCTTCCGTCATGATGGACGGTTCTTTGGAAGCCGACGGCAAAACACCGTCTTCCTTTGAATATAATGTAAAGGTTACCAAAGAGGTTGTTGCCCGGGCGCATGCCGTCGGAGCTTCCGTCGAAGGTGAACTCGGGGTTATCGGCTCTCTCGAAACCGGCAAAGGTGATAAAGAAGACGGCCACGGTGCCGAAGGCGTGATTGACAAGAAACGTCTGGTAACCGATCCGGACGAAGCCGCCCGCTTTGTTGCCGAGACCAAACTGGATGCTCTGGCCGTTGCCGTCGGAACATCTCATGGCGCTTATAAGTTTACCCGCAAGCCGGACGGCGAAATCCTGGCCATTGACGTGATTGAAAAAATTCATAAAAAACTGCCAAACACCCACATGGTAATGCACGGGTCATCTTCTGTGCCGCAGGAGCTGCAGGATTTGATTAATGCATACGGCGGTGCCATTCCGCAAACCTTCGGCGTTCCGGTCGAGGAAATTGTCCGCGGGATTAAATCCGGCGTCCGCAAAGTTAACGTCGATACGGACTGCCGCATGGCCATCACCGGCGCGATTCGCAAAATCTTTGCCGAAAATCCCAAAGAGTTTGACCCGCGCAAATACCTCAAGCCGGCCATTGAAGAAATGCAGAAAGTCTGCGAGGCCCGTTACATTGCCTTTGGTGCCGCCGGTCATGCCGACAAAATCAAAGCCGTTCCGATGTCCGAAATGGCCAAACGCTATGCGGCCGGCGAAATCTAAATTGCCTTTCCGCAACGGAAAAAGCCTGAGAGCATGCTCTCAGGCTTTCCTTTTACCCGCTTGGTCACAAACCTTTTTATTATTTGGAGTAGGATTATAGTTTGTAAATAAGACAAGGTAAAAAACAGATTAATTGGGGATTTTTCGAATCTGTTGTTGAGGCTATTTTGGAATATTTGTACAAATATGTCAATAATTAAAATGCCGCTTATAAGGTAAATAAGCGGCATCATATTGAAAATAAACAATTTATTTTTCAAGATTATCATGAAGCTCGGCACCGGCCCGAAGATCGTCGCTGAAATCACCGATTTCCTGCTCGTGTTCGATTTCTTCCTTCAAAATTTTGGCCGACATGCGATAAGTTTCATAATCTTTGCCGAAAGTCATGTCGCAGATTTTTTGATAACGGGCAATGGCGCAGCGCTCGGCAACGACGTTTTGCTCAATCAGATTCATGACATAAGGTTTATCCGGAGCTTCATATTTGCACTGAGCGGTTCTCTGCAAATCTGCAAAATCAATCACCGGTTTTCCGCCCAGCTGAATAATTCTGTCGCTCAGCCATTGGGCGTGCTTGAGTTCCTCATTGGCATGCTCGATAAACTCGTCGGCAATCAGCGGCCGCATCGGTCCCACCATGACTTGGGCGCCGATCCAGTATTGATAATAAGCCAGCCATTCCTCGGCAAAGGCGACATTGAGTTCTCTGATAAGTTCTCCCCGGTCAAGTTTGATGATTTTTTGAGCCATTTCACCCATTTGATTTTCTCCTCAGCAAATTGGTTTGATTGTTTCTTGCTTTGAGGTAATCTTTTTCGGGGTGAAATCAAGCCCGCAAAAATAAATTTTTTAGCATGGCGAAAGATGAAATTTGTCTGGCAATTAAATTTCTCTTGGGTTATCCTGAAAACATAAAGTAAGGAGAGATAAAAATGGTTTTAATCGCCCCCAGTGTCTTATCGGCGGATTTTGCCGATTTAAAAAATGAGATTATCCGCCTTGACGAAGCAGGGGCGGACATGATTCACCTTGATATTATGGACGGTGCCTATGTACCGAATTTGACTTTCGGTCCGGCGGTTGTTAAGGCGATTCGCCCCTATACCAAACTGCCGTTTGATGTTCACCTCATGGTTGAAAATCCGGATGCCATGCTGGGGTGGTTTGCCAATGCCGGCGCCGATATCATAACCGTGCATGCCGAAGCTTGCCGTCATCTGGATAAAACATTGGAGACGCTGCGTACTCTTGGCGTTAAAGCCGGTGTTTCGCTCAATCCGGCCACGCCGGAAGAGGTTTTGCGTTATGTGCTGGACAAGCTGGATATGGTGTTGGTAATGACTGTCAACCCGGGATTCGGCGGCCAGAATTTTTTGGAAAGCCAGCTTGAAAAAATAAGCCGGATAAAAGCAATGATTGGCGAACGCGATATCAAAATTGAAGTCGACGGCGGAATCAATGCCTTGACCGGTGCCGAAGCCGTGGCGGCCGGCGCCGATATTCTGGTTGCCGGAACATCGATTTTTGCCGGCGGGGACTATGCCGGAAACATTGCCTCCTTAAGATAAAATTAACTTCGCTAATTTAAGGTGTTAGGACTGGTATCCGTCTCGGGGAGAAGAACATGAAACATTTGGTAATGGTCATAGAAGACGAAGAAGCTTTGGCGCTGCTTCTTAAATACAATCTTGAAAAAGAGGGATATGATGTGGCGATAGAAAGTCGCGGCAACAAAGCGATTGCCGAGGTTGAAAAAAATCATCCTTCGGTCATTTTGCTGGATTGGATGCTGCCGGAATTGTCCGGTGTGGAAATCTGCAAGCTGATACGTTCCAAACCAGATATCAAGACCATTCCGATTATCATGCTCACCGCTAAAGGCGAAGAAGAAGACAAAATCAAGGGGTTGGGAGCCGGCGCCGATGATTATGTTACCAAACCGTTTTCCATTCCGGAACTTCTGGCCAGAGTCAAAAGCCAGCTGCGCCGGGCGCCGGAGCCGCATACCGAAAAAGAGCTGGTTTTTGAGGATATCCGCATGGATTTAGTCGAAAAGAAAGTTTTTCGCGGCGACAATTATATTCACCTTGGGCCGACAGAATTTCGCCTGCTCAAAATGTTGCTGGAAACGCCGGGCAAGGTTTTTTCCCGGGAGTATCTGCTCAAAAATGTCTGGGGCGACAATATTTATGTGGAATCCCGCACGGTTGATGTTCATATCCGCCGCCTGCGCAAATCTTTGAATGATTTCGGACCGGATTATATCCGCACCGTCCGGGCCACCGGCTATGCTATAGACGCCAATCCCGCCGCGGAAGAAGATAATGTTTCCGCCGAGGCATAAAAAGACCTGCGCGGAATAGAACTTTCTTGCCATCCGGAAAATTCTGGTGCATTATCTACGGCAAAGAAAGGAAACATAATATGGCTCTGAAATACGAGATTCTAAAGCGTGACGGCAAAGCCCGGCTGGGTAAGCTGCATACCAAACACGGAACAATTGATACGCCGGCGTTCATGCCGGTGGGAACCTGCGGAACCGTCAAAGCAATGATGCCGGAATCGGTTGCGGCAACCGGCGCCCAGATTTTGCTCGGCAACACCTATCACCTGATGTTGCGGCCGGGAGCGGATTTGGTTGAAAAAATGGGCGGCCTGCACAAATTCATGAACTGGGACAAACCCATATTGACGGATTCCGGAGGCTTTCAGGTGATGAGCCTGTCAGGGCTGCGCAAGCTCAGCGAAGAAGGCGTGGCGTTTAGTTCGCATGTCGATGGCAAAAAATTTTTTCTGAGTCCGGAAGAGTCTGTAAAAATCCAGCACAAACTGGATTCCAATATCACTATGTGCATGGATGAATGTGTCAAACTTCCGGCACCCCATGACAAAGTGAAAAAATCCATGGAAATGTCCATGCGCTGGGCCAAACGCAGCAAAGAAGCGTTCATTGACCGTGACGGATACGGTATTTTCGGCATCCAACAGGGCGGCGATTACGAAGATTTGCGGGGATTTTCCGCCGAAGAGCTGAAAAAAATCGGCTTTGACGGTTACGCTATCGGCGGCCTGGCCGTCGGAGAAGGGCAGGAAGTTATGTTCAGGGTGCTGGATTATGCCCCGGGCATGCTTCCGGATGACAAGCCGCGCTATCTGATGGGAGTGGGGCGCCCGGATGATATTGTCGGCGCGGTGCTGCGCGGCGTAGATATGTTTGACTGTGTTATGCCCACCCGTTCCGGACGCACATCTCAGGCCTTTACTTCTCATGGAACGATTAATATCCGCAACGCTCGTCACCGGGAAGATCCCCGGCCGCTGGAAGCCGAGTGCGATTGCCCGTTGTGTCGTAATTACAGCAGGGCTTATATTCACCATTTGCAAAAGTGCAATGAAGTGCTTGCGGTCATGTTGTTGACCTGGCATAATATCCGATATTATCAGCGCCTGATGCAGGGTTTGCGTGAGGCAATTCGTAACGGAAGCCTTCAGGATTTTGCTGCCGAGTTTTATGCTTTGCAGGCAGCGGGAGATATTCCGGAGATAAAATAATGGAAAAATGTGATAACCAGAGTGTAGAAGAAGTTGTCGATTCGTTTCGGGAAGAGAACGCCCGGGAAGGGTTAAGAGTTTTTGTCGCGGGCGGTTCCCGCTCCGGCAATGATCCCGTTTATGTTGAAGAAGCTTACAATCTCGGCCGGCAGATAGCCAAAATGGATTTCAAGCTGGATTTCGGCTTGTCCAGCTGCGGCATTATGGGAGCCGTCGCCCGAGGGGTTTTGGACGGGTGGAATCATAAAAAATGCAAGGGATCACCGATTCAGGGAATTACCACCAAAGAATATTACAGCCTTTATCAAACCGATGAAATTCTGAGCCAGGTGGAAGACATTATCGTGGCCCAAACACTGGAAGAACGGAAACAAAAACTTCTTGACGCGGATTTTGTGGTTTTTGCTCCCGGCGGCGTAGGCACATTGGACGAACTTGCCTATGATTGTGTTGCCATGCAAGACGGTTTTTTACAGATAAAACCGTTTATTCTGTATAATGTAGAAGGATATTTTCATCATCTGGTTGAATATCTTAAAAGCATTGCCTCCAGTGGTTTTGCCGATCCGATGCCGTTTATCGTGGTAGACAACAGTTACGAACTGGGCGTGGTATTTCGTCTGCTGAAATTGCGATATCAGGGCAGCAACACGGCGGAAGCCTATGCCTCAACCCGGCAGTTGATATATGAACTTCCGTATTTTTTGAAAAAGAAAACCGACAGCAGTGTTCATGTTGAAGACATTATGTCCGAGATGAAGCAAACCAGCCTCCACGGCAGTGCTGAGGAACGGCAGGAACTGGCCAATGAAATCGAACGGGCCTATCTGGAAAAAGAAATTGAGCGGATGTATGATCGTTTGGCCAAAACCGGACGCGATACTTCGGTCGTCAGCGACAAATTGTCCGCGTTGAAAAAGCGCAAAAAAGAAAACCAGACTTTCAAGGGTTAGAGTTTCTGGCGGCAAAGTTAGCAATATGTTTTTTGCAAATAAGCCGCGCTGAGGTCGGGAGGAAAAATGTTAAATTTTATTTGGGCCGGCTTTTTTGTTGCCGCATTTGCAGGAGCCGTCTTTCAGGCCGCATGGGGAGAAGGTTCCGTTATTTGGACGCAGCTGGTGGCTGCGGTTTTTGCCTCGGCTAAAACGGCTTTTGAAATTTCTATTAATCTGACAGGAATCCTCTGCCTTTGGCTCGGATTGCTGAAAATTGCCGAACGTGCGGGACTGACGGAACTTTTGGCCCGGGCTCTGCGGCCGTTGTTTCGCCGGATTATGCCGGAAGTTCCGGACAATTCTCCGGCCATGGGCTCCATGATTATGAATATTGCCGCCAATATTCTGGGACTGGACAATGCCGCTACGCCGATGGGGCTGAAGGCCATGGAGCAGCTTCAGGAACTGAACCCATCCAAAGAAAAAGCATCCGGGGCGCAAGAGTTGTTTATGGTGATTAACGCTTCTTCGGTAACATTAATTCCCATTACGATTCTGATGTATCGGGCCGAACTCGGTGCAGCAGATCCGGCGGCCGTATTTATCCCGATTCTGTTGGCAACATCGATTTCAACACTGGTCGGCTTTTTGAGCATTGCGGCCGTTCAGCGGCTGAACATTTTTAACCGGGTTGTTTTGGCGTATCTTGGCTTTTTTGCCTGCTGTGTCGGAAGCGCGGCCTGGTGGTTTTCCAGCCTGCCGGAAACCGTGCGTTTGCAGGCGTCGGCCGATGCCGGAAATTTTGTGCTTTTTTTGATTATCGTCGGCTTTATTGCCGCCGGTCTGATTAAGAGGCTGAATGTTTACGAGGCATTTATCAGCGGCGCTAAAGAGGGTTTTGATATTGCGGTACGGATAATTCCTTATCTGGTAGCCATGCTGGTTGCCATAGCGGTCCTGCGGACCTCCGGCGTTTTAGATTTGCTGGTAGACGGTTTAGGGGAGGTCGTAGTTCTTTTGGGAGGGAATACCGATTTTGTTCCGGCTTTGCCGACGGCCTTGCTTAAACCGTTGTCCGGCAGCGGAGCCCGTGCAATGATGATTGAAACCATGCAAACATACGGGGCCGACAGCTTTCCGGCATTTACGGCGGCCGTAATTCAGGGATCGACGGAAACCACCTTTTATGTTTTGGCGGTTTATTTCGGGGCTGTTAAAATCACCAGAGTTGGCGCGGCGTTGCCCTGCGCGCTTTTGGCCGATGCGGTGGGAATAGCCGCGGCAATAATTTTGGCCTATCGTTTTTATTAATGTTAAGCCAATCTTAAAGTAATTGCGCTATACTCGGCAACAAAGGAGAAAAGAATGCGGGCGTTGATACAGCGGGTTGCTTTCGCCAAAGTGGAGGTCGGCGGAAAACAGGTTGGTTCCTGTGCCGAAGGAATGTTGGTTCTGCTGGGGGTGCAAAAAGGAGATACGTCGGCCGAAGCCGAATATCTGGCGAGAAAAACGGCACATTTGCGAATTTTTGAAGATGCGGCCGGCAAAATGAACCTGTCGGTGGAAGATATCGGTGGGAGCCTGTTGGTCATATCGCAATTTACGCTGGCCGGAGACACCAGCCGTGGCAATCGTCCCGGATTTGAAACCGCGGCGGCACCGGCAGAAGCCGAACCTTTGTATGAATATTATGTTTCCTGCCTGCGGCAATTCGGTCTTCCGGTGGAAACCGGAATTTTTCAGGCCGATATGCAGGTAACGTTGCAAAATAATGGTCCGGTCACCTTTCTTTTGGAAAAAACGCATCGGGAGAAATAAAGATGGAAAATACCGAAAATAGTTTGGAAACCTGGGGCGGCATTTTGGAGAACCTGCTCAGAACGCCTTACCGTGATACGGCAGCGATTATGAAGACAGAAGCGCAGATTTATGCGGCGCTGCAGCGACGGCAGGATGACGTGGAAGGGCTGATTACGCTGATGTTTGAACAAATAATGCTCGGTAATCGGACCAAAGCAAAGGCGCTGGCGTATAAAATTTGGGAAATCGGCGGCGAGCTCAATCCCGTTTTTGAAGAGATTTTTACGGAAAACCTGCTAAACCTTGGCATGCTGGATATGGCCGCAATTTTATTAAAATCGCGGTTTGACAATTTGTCGTTAAATATTGCCGGTTTTTATCCTGTGCTGGCCAAATTTGCATTGATGAGCGGTGATTTAAGTCAGTTGCTGCGCCTTCAGCCTTATACCGAAGCGGGAGATGATGCCGTGTTGTATGATTTGGCCGAAGTGTATAAACAGGCGGGAAATTCCGAACAATTTAAGAATATTTCGCGTCTGGTCTTGGAACAGATATCCGAATATCTCTGCTCTTATGAATATGATTTGTATGACGACCGCGGTTTTCCGGAAATCGAAATTATCTTGTATATCAATTTTGAAGAAGCCTTCTGTCGCCGGCTTGAAGACGGAATAAATACCAAAATAGGAGCTTATTGGCAGTCTTCCGGATATCCGGCCTTGGATAATTTCAGCGTTCGCGTGGAGAATATCAAAAATCATGAAGCCTGGGACGAAACGGAAAATTCCGGTTTTACAACCGAAACGTCAGCGTCGGACTGGGGCTTTTAGCGCCGGAACGTTGGCGCCGCCGGTGTAATAATCGCATTTTGATTGCCGCTGTCTCCGGATTTTATATATCCGGCAATTTGCCCGACGGCTTTTCTCAGCAGTTTTTTCATCAGACCGCCGGCAACGGCCTGCTCGTTATCTGTACTTTCAAATAACAAAAAACGGTTTTGATGTTCGACAACCGAACTTCCGTCGGCATTGTCCGTTAGCTCAACCGCAATCACCATCTGCAGGCGATTGGTTTGCTTGTTTATCGGATCTACTTTGGCGCGCAGGACTTTTGCCCGGATGGTATAGTCCGCCGGAACCGTTTCCCCGACAACGGAAATATCTTGCTTTTCGCTCAAAACGTTTTTGATTTCATCATAAAAAGAAGCGGTTTTTGTATTATTAAAAAACTCCGTATCGGCAATATAGACCGTCGGCCGCCCGTCCGCGTCGGCCGTCAAAACTGTTTCTGCGGCAATCTCTTTGCTGATGACGGGAGCCGGTTTGGGAGGAAGGTCATTGACGGCCGGTTGCAGAGGCTGTTGTGTCTCCACGTCAAGGCTGTCCGGATACTCGGGAACCTCCGGCAGATTTTCTTCATCGGCTTCCCGGGCAGACAATTCAAAACGCTCGTGATTTTCATTGAGAGCCTTAATGATATTTTCACTGTTCAGATAACCGGTAACTTCAACGCAAATTTTTGCTTCGTTTTGCTCAATTGTGCGTGAGGCCAAATCTTCAATATAATTGTCCACCAGATGATAGACCAAAACATTAAAATCATGTCCTGAAAAAGAATTTCGGTAATCGCTCAGTTCCGCAATTTGTTCCACGGCTTTATAACTGGCCTTATCCGTGGCCCGCAGCCGGATGGAAGACTTGGGTTCACCGGGCTTAACTGCCTCGCAGGCCTGAGCATACAAAGAAATAATATTGTCACCTTCCTCGGTCCAATCCGCCGCGGCGGCCGGAAACACAAAAAAACTTCCCGCGCAGGCCCAAAACAAAAGATTCAGTCGGCGCATTTCTTACCACCAGCTGCCGTCATCATTGCGAAGCCGCCTGACGGTTTCTGTCCATTCTTTGACCTTGGTATTATTCTTGTCAAACAAAATAATCCGATATGAAATGACCGGTGTTTCCAAGGTGCCGACATTGGCAACCCGCGCCTCAAGAAAATAATCGGCATCATTCAAATTGTTGACAACTTTATAGGTGCGCGAGTTTTCAATAATGCCTCTGGTGACCTGATTGGCTTTGTAAAAACCGTCGGGAATGTCATCACTATCCCTTTTGGCGTCTGAAATAAACAAAAACGTATTACCGTTGTTCTCATAAATATCCGCCGTATCGTCAAGCATTTTATTGGTTGCCCGCGAAGCCGCAATGGCATATACCTGCGGTGTAATTCCCCGCTCAATCTCAATCCGGCTGTTTTGCGGCGCCGTATAAGGCTCGTTAATATAAATATCCCGGAGTTCTATTCCTTCGATTTTTTGTTGTGAACAGGCCGCCAAAGCCAAAACGATTCCGCTCAGCCAGAATTTTTTCATCCGTTTTATCCTTACAAAAGGTTTCGTCATAAACAAATTATAAAAGACAATAAAAAAAATTCACATAATATTTTTTTACTTATTCACCATTTGCAATTTAAATAAAACTATACTAAACTCACCCACGCAATACGGCATCAGCGGAGGTTTATTTTTATCCATGGTCATAACGTTTTCTGCCATTTTGTTTGGCTTGGCGGCATTAATTCCCCCGCTTCGGCGCAACCGTTTTTTTCTGCTTGAAGCGGCCTTGGTTGTCGGCAGCGCTTATTTTGTGGAAACGCATTATTTTACGGCGCGTGCTTTTGGAGCAAAAACCATGCTGCTGTTTGTCGTCTTTCATGCATTTTGGATAAATGTGACGACCTTTTGGGCTTACGGTGCTGACAAGCGGGCGGCCCGCCGCGGGGAATGGCGTGTTCCCGAAAGCAATCTGCATACGCTGGAATTTCTGGGCGGTTGGCTGGGGGCATGGCTGGCGCAGAAAGTTTTTCGCCACAAAACGGCCAAGCAAAGCTATCAGCGGATTTATAAGCTGATGATTATCATGGAATTTGCCGCTGTTTATGTCATTTTGAAATTTTTGGGTTTAATCTGAATTAGGGACTTTTTATGGGACGCAAAAAACCGGCCGAGGCGCCGAAACTTAAATTCATAGAACATTATCGGATTATGTGGCCGTTTATTCGCCCGTATTTGTTTAGAGCCGTTTTGGCGGTTCTTTTGTGTATTCCCATTGGTGCGCTTGATGCGGTGGTGGCGTTGGCACTCAAACCATATATGGATATCGTGCTGGTAGACAAGTCGGACAAGTCCCCGGCATATATCCCTCTGTTAATCGTTGCGTTTACGGTTGTTCAGGGGGCGCTGAATTACGCGGCAACATATCTTAATGCCTGGGTTGGTTCCAAAATTACCATGGATCTCAAAAAGGCCCTGTTCCGCAAGTTGTTGTACATGGAGCCGGCCTATTATGACAAAAACGATTCCGGCTATGTCATTCAGCGTTTTTCCAATGATGCCGACGAGGCCTGTAACGGGTTAATAGAAAACGTCCGTTTGTTTACCGCGCGGATATTTTCTTCGTTGTCGCTTATCGGCGTGCTGATATACAATTCCTGGCAGTTGTCGATTATTGCCATTGTCATTTTGGCCGGCGCTTTGTTGCCGCTTGCTCAGGTGCGCCGGATGATAAAGGACGTTATTTACAAAACCGTGCAGGAAAAATCGACGATTCTGAACAATTACAACGAAACCTGCGCCGGAAATAAAACCATTGCCTCCTATAATTTGCAGGAACGCTGCTTTAAGCTGTTTGACCAGACGATTACCACCTTGTTCAAGTTATCAATAAAAATGATTCAAAAAACCGCCTGGATGACACCGATGCTGCATGTCGTCGTTTCTATCGGCGTCGGCGCGGTAATCGGTTTTGGCAGCTACCTGATTGTCAACGGAACGATTACCAGCGGAAATTTTGTTTCCTTCATTACGGCGTTGATTATGCTGTATAACCCGATAAAAAATATCGGCAAAAATTTCAGTGCGGTTCAGGTTTCCTTTTTGGCCATTGAGCGTATTGCCGATATTCTCAATTTGAAACCGGCAATCGTTTCCGATGCCCGAACCGGTCTTCGCGGCATCAAAAAAGATATCGTGTTTGACAACGTCTGTTTTGCCTATCATCAGGACGCGCCGGTTCTCAAAAACATCAGTCTGACCGTCAAGGCCGGAACCACTACGGCGCTGGTCGGCAATTCCGGCGGCGGAAAATCCACGTTGGTCAACTTAATTCCCCGCTTTTATGACGTTTGTTCCGGAAGCATTAAAATTGACGGTAAGGATATCCGGGATATTAATTTGGCAAGTTTGCGCGACAATATTGCGGTTGTTTTTCAGGATAATTTTCTGTTTTCGGGAACGGTTCGCGACAATATTCTGATAGGCAAACCCGATGCGACCGAAGAAGAAATCAACCGTGCGCTAGAAATGGCATATCTTAAGGAATTTGTCGACGAACAGGAAGACGGGCTGGAAACGGATATCGGGGAAAGAGGAACGCTGCTGTCCGGAGGACAACGGCAGCGTCTGGCAATTGCCCGGGCCTTTGTCAAAAATGCGCCGATAGTCATTTTGGACGAAGCGACGTCCGCGCTGGATAATAAGGCCGAGGCTGTTGTGCAAAAAGCTATTGACAATCTGATGAAAGATCGCACCGTGTTTGTTATTGCACACCGTCTGTCAACCGTACAAAACGCAGATGAAATCATTGTAATAAATGATGGTGAAATCGTCGAGCACGGCACGCACGAACAATTGTTGTCAATCAGCAACGGCGCTTACCGGTCATTGTATAACGCCCAGTTTAAAAACAAAGCTTAGTGTTTTCGGCGCAGCAAAACGTACAAAGCGCCGTCTCCGCCGTCGGATGGCCGGGCATGGCAAAAACTTAAAATCAACGGCCGCAATTCAGGTGTATTCAGCCATTGAGGAACCCTGTCTTTCAAAACGCCCCTGACGTCAAACCAGTCATCGTTTTCTTTGCGGGTTCCCTTGCCGGTAATAATCAGAACACAGCGGCAACCCTCCAGATAAGATTTCTTAACAAAGCTTTCAACTAAGTCAAAAGCGGTTTTCTCCGTTTGTCCGTGCAAATCAAGACGGCGCTCGATTTTAAATTCGCCGCGGATAAATTTATCGGCAGTCCGCCGGTCAATATTGTCAACATCGCCGGCCTTCAGCGGGGTCAGTTTATTGCCGCGATAAACATTGCGGTAATCAATAGTCTGGCGGATTTCTCCGATAATCAGCGGAGCTTCCGGTTTTTCTTCGGTTTCGGGAAGCTTTTTTACGCCTTTGAGCGCTTCTTCCCAGGCCTCCGCGTCTTGGGGATTAATGCTTTGCGTCGGTTGTTTCATTTCCGGAAGTCTCTTTGGTTTCATCCTGTTTTGCCGTGTCGTCGGCAGCCTCATTTTTATCTTTTGCTTTTTCCACCATCAGATCGGCATAATTCTGCACCACAAATTCTTTCCAGTCGCCTTCCGGAGCCACGCAGCCGACTTTTTTATTCTCGGCATTAACCAGAACAATGCCGCCGAATTCCCATAAATCGCAACAATGTTCATAACCGGAGGTCAGATAATCTTTCGTTCGGGCAATAAGTTTTTTAAACAGTCTTTTCTTAACGACATGCGCATAAATCAAAACCATTCCGACAATAAACAACAGCCCGAACAAAACACTGACCATCGTAATCAGAAGCAGTCCGATTAGCGTCGGAATTAAAACCGGCAGCAGGGATTCCCACGGGTTATAAACCGGCGAAGACGGACGGTTAATTTTCCCGTAATCCAGATAAATCCGCAGCTTATCTTCTTCGATGGCTTTTTTCAGAGCGTGATAAATCAACGCATCAGCCCGATTTTCTTTCTTTTTTGCAGCCATTATTTCTTCTCCGTTTTGGGAATTAAAACAAAATAGCGTCCGACGGCATTCATCCGCCCGGCTTTATGCAAAATGTCATCATCGCCGCTGCCCCAAAAATAATCGCCGCGCACGGCTCCTTTAATGGCGCCCCCGATATCCTGAGCCACCATCAGTTTATGAATGGGTTCTTTATCGGGGCCTGAGGTCTCCAGCCACAACAGGGCGCCGAGCGGCACAAAATTGCGGTCGACGGCCAGCGAACGCCCGGCGGTCAGGGCCACCCCCTGAGCGCCGATAGGTCCGTCGGCAGAATTAAACCTGTGAAAGATAAAGCGTTGATTTTCATTCATATGATGAACCGCTTCGGCGTAATTGTCATTAAGCCATTGTTTTATTTTGCCCATAGAGGCCTGTCCGGGCTTAATCAGACCTTTGCGCAACAGAATGCTGCCGATGCCCTGAAACTCGCGGCCGTTATTGTCGGCATATGCAATTCGTTCTTCGCTGCCGTCATCCAGACGGGCAACTGCAGATCCTTGAATTTGCATAATATAAATATCGACATAACTGTCTCCCCACAAAATAACCGGGGCTTCAAAACCGGGCTGCATAATTTCCCGCCGCTCGTAATAAGGCACCAGCCTGGTCCCGTCCACGCGCCCGACCAAACGTTTGGAGGGCAGGGAGGAATCAAAATCGTGCGGATTGAACTCAATCAGATTGTCCGGCCGGCCGTAAATCGGATATTTATATTTTGAACTGGGCTGTCGCGAAGCATGAATAACCGCCTCGTAATAAGAGGTAAACTTGCCTTCGCTGCTGCCGTTATATTTGACCAGAAAGGGCGTGAAGTTGGCTTTAATGAAAGAGATGAGATTCCGCGGCGTAACCTCGTTTAACCGATTGCAAAGGCGCAAATAATCTTCTCTTGGAATTTTAATTTCGGCCTGTCCGAGATAGTCGCCCGAAGTTTTTTCTACCGCCGCACAACTCTTTTTCCAGGCCTTGATAAAATCGGCCCCCTGCTCTTGGTCAAATCCTTCCAATTTTTCGAAAGAAACTTCTTCAAGTTCAAGAGCCGGTTTTTGCCCCGAAACTTTTTCAGGGCCGGCTTCTTCCTTGCCGCACCCGAATAAAAGCAGGCTGATGCCCAAAATAAAAACAAAACGTCTCATTGTTTTTTGGTCGAAATTAAAATCCAGTTGGGACTGGTGGAATTCAACGCCCGTTCAAAGGTCCAGACATCGGTGATGTTCTGAATATAATTTTCATCTCCTTCCAGAACTTTTCCATCTTTATCACGTAGCACATTTACCTGTTCGGATACGAATTCGACGCTGATTTTAGCCGTTTCGTTTTCGGTAATTTCCGCTTTGATGATATTGACCTTGTCAAAACAGATAAAATCGGTTTCGGCCGTAATACCGTCCGCCTTGCGTTTATCGATAACGTCCTGAAACTTATCCAGTATAGGCTTGCTGACCAGCATTTCCAGTGTTTCCACGTCACCGTTGTTAAAAGCCTGCGTCACGATTTGAAAAGCGTTGCGGGCATTATTGGTAAATTTGTCTTTGTTAAATCCCGGAATTTTTGCAAGGGCCTTGTCCGTATCGCTGAGCTCGGTTTCATCCGTTTGGGGAACCAGTTCTTCGGCAGCGGTTTCCGGAGAGCACATTTCTGCCGGCGGCGTA
This sequence comes from uncultured Alphaproteobacteria bacterium, assembly GCA_944389095.1. GTDB lineage: Bacteria > Pseudomonadota > Alphaproteobacteria > RF32 > CAG-239 > CAZU01. The sequence continues at coordinate 48,972 of CALXLC010000023.1, read as the reverse complement.
TATTGCTTGCCGTTTTCTTTGGCCAGAATATCATATAATTTCTCGGCGCTTTCCTTGCTGAGGTGAATTTGCCTTTCCTCGTGATTCGTCCCCAAAATGCTCCGCAGTTTTTGAAAAATAAGCAGAACGACCACCAGCAAAACCAAAATATCCAGATGTGACATCATTATTTTTTTATTCCTCTCTTTTGTTCTTCCTAAATATAGCTTATTTATAACTTTTATCAACTGTTTTATCATTTGACCTTAACAAATTTTGAGTGTAAAAACATAAGAAATATAAAACGTCAAGGAGAAAGAGAATGACCCAGGAAGCCCCTAAGGCTCAGAAGGCGGAGCAGCCGCTCCCCGCAATTATGATGCACAATCAGTATATCAAGGACATGTCTTTGGAAATTCCCCATGCGCCGGAGATTTTCAACCGTGCTTCCGGACAGCCGGAAATTAAAATTGATGTGGATATCAATGCACGCAATCTGCAAAAAAACTTTTTCTGCGTAGATATGACTTTCCGCATTGACGGCGATTTTAAAGATGAAAAGTTTTTTATTTTGGAAATGACCTACAGCGGCATAGTCAGCCTTAATGTTCCCAAAGAGCATGTGGAACCCGTGCTGATGATTGAAATTCCGCATATGTTGTTTCCTTATGCCCGTCAGGCCGTCAGCAACACACTGTTCAACGGCGGTCTGCCTCCGCTGATGCTGACGCCGATAGATTTTGTGGCCTTGTATCAGGCCCGCAAACAAAAACAGGCATCTGCCGAACCGCAGCCGGACAAATAAAATTAATAAAAACCGCTTGGCAGCAAGCAGTTTTTTTCAGCCGTCAAAAATCGATGACCGGATATTTGTCACTGCGTCCGTCCGGGAGTTCGTAATGCCACCATTCATGCGGCAGCGCCGTAAGACCGATATGTTCCATCAGTCGCTTCAGGGCATCTCGGTTGGCAAGAGCTTCAGGCGATGCGTCACCCTGATAATCGTGGCGCGCTTTTTGCAGATATTCAAAAAAGGCATCGGTCTTCCCGGCCTGAACATCTTTGGCATATTGCGGCGTGTAGGCGTCAACGGCGGTCGGATAAGGCAGCTCGCGGCCGTTTTCATCGCAAAGAGCAACGTCTACGGCCGTTCCCCTGCAATGCGGAGATGAGGACGGATCCTGGGCAAAGAAACCCTGCCGAGGGATAACTTCCAACAGTTTTTTATGCGCCAGAGGCGGCCGGTAGGCATCAAAAATTTTCAGCTTCAGATGATGTTCTTTCAAAAACGGAATCAACAGCAAAAGCTTTTCGTACAAATCTTTGTGCACCAGCGCCCGGTTGCCTAAGCCGATTTCCCGGTAAACGGCACGTCCGGTTATGTTATGGGCTGTTCCCGCATACATCAAATCAACCACAAAACGGTCTCCCCGCAACTCTTTCAGCTTCCCCGCCGCCAAACGGCATTCTCTGGCAAAGTTTTCAAAAATGGCCAGAGAAGGGCGGTCCCCCTTGCGGGCAAAAAATTCCGGATGCCATTGCACGCCCAAAACAAAATGTGTCCAAGGTTGCTTCAATTCTACGGCCTCGGCAACGCCGTCCGTTGATTTTGCCGTAATTTTTACCCGGTCATAGATTTTATCAACAACGGCTTCTCTGTGCTTGGAGTTCGTCATAAATTCGCTGTTTCCGGCAATCTCTGCCAGCAGGCTTCCCGGTGCCGGCAGAACGTTATGCGCGTCGGCATCGCCGCCTGACGAGTGCCCTTCGATTCCTTTGGTCAAAAGAGCGCCGAATTTTCCAGCCAGAGCCTGCATGCCTGCACAGATGCCCAGCAACGGAAGTTCGTTTTCCTGAGCATAATCAAGCATTTCCAGATAAGCGACGCCTCTTTTGTCCAAATCTTCGGACGGTTTGGGCGACGCGTACCAATCCCGGGGCAAATCAAAGCATCCGCCGATGAGCAAAATTCCCGAAGGCCGAATTTGCGCGAGCTGTTCTTTTACCCGGTCATAGATAACAAAACGGGGGCAAAGTCCGGCCGCCAGCAAAGCTTCGACATAATAAGCATGAATGCAGTAATCTTTTTCCGCCCGCTCGGGATGTTTTTCCTGAGCCAGAATGACGGCAACCTCGGGGCCTGAATATTTCCCGGCCAGGCGGACATCCGGAAGCCGGCCTTTTTTTAAAAGCACCTCGGTTTTTTCCGCTTCGACGTAATAGTTTTCGGCAGTTGCGCCCGGATAAATAATTTTTTGCAAATAAACAACGTTATTTATAGAGTTTTGGGAGCGGTGCGTTGTCATCTTTTTTTGGGGCCTTTCTTTTACTTATACGTTCAAAAACCTTGATAAAACTGCCGGCTTGCCAGTCTGCCGAATCTTTTGCATAAAGGGCTTCGGAAAGTTTTTCGAGTTCGCAGTCAAACTGCGAGTCCTTTACCAGATCCTCGATTTCCTTCAGGCTGCTGATGTCCCGGCGATGATAACGGTGCCGCGCCCATTCAAAAAGAGCATCGCGCAGCGCGCGTAAATCTTTTTCCCTGGCTTTTTCAAGAACATGTTTTTTATGATTGCGGGGTTTCGGGGTCGTTTTTCCGGTAAAAAGCCTCATCAACAAAAAGCTGAGAAGCAGTCCGGCCGCAAAAGCGCCGCCCAGCATCCAATAAACCGCGCCGGATTTGATACCGCTAACCTCTTCAACCGGTTGAACGGAAGGCTGAGCAGAAATTTCCGGCTGCCGCGGATTTTCCGTGACGGGAAGCTGTTGCGGGGCCGGCATGCTGAGCCCCGGCAGCACATTGATTTTCATTGCCGGAAGCACGGCCTTTTCCATGCGCTTTGTCCCGACATTAAACCAGGGAACCTCAATCGCCGGAATTTCGGCCTCGCCGGCCTGTTGCGGAATATAGACATTGGCTATTTTTTCCACGGAAACGATTTTTCCGTTTTCAACGGTCATCTGGGTTTGTGGTTTTTCCGGATATTGTTTCATGCCTTCCGTTGAGGCAAACCGGATTTCCGGCAGTTGGGTATCGGCCACGCCACCCGCTTTCAGATAAATTGTCCGGTTGACGGCTTCTCCTGTCTTAAAAACCGGATTGGCCGGTTCAAACTGGGCAAACAGCTCCACATCGGAAGCCGGAAGCCACCAGTTGCCGTTATTTGACGCGGCAGCGGGCAGAACGTTAATTTTAATGGGTTTCGTATTCAGAACCACCGGATTGCGCGTTGCAAAAATATCGGCCATGCCGAACCCGGCAATAAACAAATCGTCGTTAAACAGGGTGCCGAACGGATCCCGTCTTTTTTCCCGCGTCAGATAAAAACCGTTAAAGCGAGCCGAGGGAATAGTCAGTTCACCGCTTTTCTGCGGAAACAGGGCATAATGGAATTTTATTTCCCTGAGATGTTTTCCGTCAACTGTTTTGCTTGTAATTTCGGGTGCCCCGAGGGCTTTGATAATCCAGTCATCGCTGCCGCCGGTAAAGATCGGTTCTTCGCCCTGCAGCCCGCCGGTATCATAAATAGTCAGCGTATAGTTTATCTGCTGCTGGACATAAGGCGAAGTATTGTCAACGGCGGCGTCTATTTTAAAGCGGGGTTGATTGGTTGATTGCGAGACGGGCGCCGTACCGATTTCCTCTCCGGCCGCCGCCACCGTAATTTCCACGGGTTGAGACTGCCATTTGTCCAGCTTAATGGCCGGTATGGTAAGTTTTCCGGTCTTTTTCGGCATCATCACCAGATTCCACTGCTGAGATTGAGTCATATTGCCGTTGACAATATTGGTGCGGTAAGCGTTTGAAACCGAGTAAACCGTAAAATCTTTGTCTAAAGCGCTGAAATCCGGCGCGTCGGAAGTACTGGCTCCTTCCAAATCCAGTGACAACAAAAACGTTTCGCCCTCCGGAATTGCATCGCGGTTAACCCGCGCCTGAAATGTCTGAGCCATGGCGTCCGTTGCCGCAACCGCAGCCAAAATCAATACAAAAAACAATTTTTTCATCATCACTCTCCACATCTTTCTAACCTTTTTCATCGTAACGATTGAGCTTGTATTCCCTGTAAATCATTGCTTTCAGCAGGCCGCCGGGATCTTCGGGGATTTCACGGTATTGCTGGGCCTTGGCCTGCATTTCTTCGTTATATTCGGGCACTTTTTCTTCTTTCGTCCGGGTGCCGCCGCCATGCTGCCGCTCAGGCTGTTTTTCCTGCGGCTGAGAATCAAGCAAAGGCTGCTGGCTGCTGCCGTTTTGTTCTTGCGGATCGGAGGCATCCCGGTTATCGGGCTCAGCTTGCGGTTTTCCGCTGGTCTGATTGTTTCCGTCTTGATTCTCGGGTGGCTGGTTTTGTCCGTTGTTTTCGTCATTATTCTCCTGTTGAGCCGCCGAATTTTGCTGTTGTTCCGGATTTTGCTGATTTTGTTGCTGATTCTGTTTTTGCTGTTGTTGTTGATTTTTATCTTGCTGGTCCCGATTATCGTTGCCGGAAGATTGTTGTTGATTCTGCTGCTGTTGTTTTAAATATTCCAAGTTAAATTTGGCATCCTCATGATTGGGATTCTTTTTCAGCACTTCTTCGTATTTTTTGATGGCCTCATCTGTTTTTCCGCTTTTGGCCAAAGCATTGCCCTGATTATACAAAGCCGTTTCTCCCGAAACTTTGGCATATTCTTCGTAAGCTTTGTCATAATCTCCCAGCCGATAATAGGCGGCTCCCTTCCATAAAGGATCTGTAAACTGCCGACTGGCCTCCTGAAAATCGGATGCTTCAAAATGTTTCAGCCCCTCCTGATTGCCGTTGAGAAAGAACCCGGCCTCAGCAGGGGTTGCGGCCAACAGCAGCAAAACCAAAATCCCTTTACGGAAAAAATACAGGCAGCACAACATCGGAACCGCCAGCAGATAATAACCGTAATCCAGCCAAACGGTATGCCAGTTGGCGCTTTCTTCAAGTTCGCCCGGATTACCGGAGATTTCGGCCGCCAGCTTTTGCAAAGTTTTGTCGCCGTTTTGCAGATTCCAATAATAACCGCCGCCGGCTTCCGCAATCATCTGCAGTTTTTCCGCGGGTTCCGCCGTCGTTGCGGCAATGTTAACATAAAAATTCATTTGCTTGGCTTTTTGGGCAGCGTCCAGCGCCAAATCAAAACGCTCGCCGACATCCGGTGCAAAAACGATAATCTCGCCGCGCTGATACGAAGCGTTGCGGAATTTTTCCACCGCCAGCTCAATAGCCCGGTCCAGACGATCACCGTTGGCCGGCATAATATCTTCGGTAACGGCCGGAAGCAGATTGTCAATAAGTTGTCCGTCATCTGTCAGCGGCGTAATCATGAACGGTTCTGATGTATAAACGATTAAGCCTTTTTGTACGTTCGGAAGCAGGGCCAATAAATCTTTTATCTTATATTTGGCACGGTCAAGGCGGCTGGGCGTTAAATCCTTCAGTTTCATTTCCGAAGACAGGTTCAGCAGCATAATCGTCGGATTCTCCGGCGCCAGACTGGGAATTTCGGTTTTTATCCAGCTGGGGCCGGCGGCGGCGATTATGGCAACAATCATGCCGGTCAAAGCCAAATGGCCGAGAATTTTCCGCTGAGCGGATGAACCCTTAATCAACAGAAAGTTCAACAGGTTTTTGTCGCAGACCTTTTCCCAGGAAGACTGGTTGCGGGCGCCGCGGAAATACCTTCCGTAAAATAACAGCGGAATGAATAACAATAGTAATAGCCACGGACGCAGAAAATGAAATGCATTCCAAAACTCACCCATCAGTTTATCCTCCTCAGCGCCGCGGCCAGTCCCATCGACAGCAAAACAGCCGCCAGCAGGGGGATATAAAACAACTCTGAAGTTTCCTGAATAAACCTGTCGTCATTAAGCCGCGGATTGAGCTTGTCAATCGTATCGTAAATTTTTTGCAGCCCGGCAGTATCCTCGGCGCGAAAATAAGTGCCCTTGGTCGCAGCGGCAAGCGCTTTCAGCCCGGCCTCGTCCAGTCCGGAATTTCCTCCCAAGGTTATTCCCATCAGCGAACCGAAGAAACCTCCCGGTTTGCCGACGCCGATGGTATAAATTTTGATTTTTTCATCTTGCGCCAGTTTGATGGCCTGCCCCAAAGAAAGGCTGCCGTCATTGTTTTCGCCGTCTGTCAGCAGGATGATGATTTTATTATCCGCATCCTGCGTGTCCCGCATGTTTTTCAGAGCCAGTCCCAAAGCGTCTCCGATGGCTGTTGAGGTTCCGGCCATTCCGGCATCCATCAGAGCAATAATTTCCTGAACTGATTTTTTGTCATAGGTCAGCGGCGCCTGAAGATATGCTCTGGTTCCGAACAAAATCAGTCCGACCCGGTCATCGGCTCTTTTTTTTAAGAAGTCGGCAGCCGTTTTTTTGACGGCGGTCAGCCGGTCAATGTAATAATTTCCGAGTGTAAAGTCCTGTTCCAACATGGAGTTGGAAATATCCAGCACCAGCATGATGTCGCGGCTTTCCGCCGGAAGCCGTACCGGTTCTCCGACTTTTTGGGGCCTGGCCGCCGCCGTCACCAGCAGCAGCCAAACCAAAAATGTCAGCCAGAAAAATTTGGAATACTCTGCAGGATTGGAACTGCTTCCCATGTTCCAAAGGCTTCCCGACTTAATGGATATTTTTTCCAAATCTCCCAGAAAAGGAACACGCAGCGCGTCACCGTGCAGCCCCTTGACGGCCGGCAATACCGCTCTGACGATAAACGGCAGCGGCAGCAGCAAAAACATCAGCGGCCAGGCAAACTGGGTCATAGGTTTTCTCCTATCCAGTTTTGGCAGAAAGCGCGGACAGCCAAAACATCGGCGCTTGAAAAGCCTTTGGCGCCTTCTTTCATATAAGGAGCATTTATCAGGAGTTCCGCAGGTTTGCCGTCGATTTTATGCTTGCAGCGGCTGTTTAAAAAATCAAGCCACGGCGTTCCGGACAAAACTGCCGCCCCGGGATATTTAAAAACACAGATACGCCGCAGAATTGCAGACATTTCAACAACCGCCGCCACAGTATTGTTGCAATAAATGTTTTTGAGCAGATGCAGAGCATAAAGCTTTTTGGATTTGCGGCGAATGACTTTGACAATATGAAAAATCAGCACGGCCAGAACAATTCCCAGAAAAATCACCCACCAGCCGTATGCCGGCGGCCAGGCGGAAACACCCTCGGGCAGGTGAATATCCCGTAATTCCGGTAAATTGAGCTGTTCCGTTTCCATTTAAATCAATCCTTTCCAACGCCTGTGTTAAATTTAAGAAATCTCTTATCAAATATCAAGCCCTTTAAAAAACATATCCCTGCCGCGGATAATCGGCAGGGAGATAAAAGGCAGGCCTTATTTGCGGCCGCAAAAATAGCTTTTAATAATTTCGTCCGTAAGATTTTCCGGCATAATAAACGAAGGCAGCCGGAGAACTTCGGAGGTTTCGTAAGTTGCGCGGTTTTGACAGTCCGCGACATAGGCTCTGGCAAAATCAATCATTTGCAAGATACAGCTGCGAACAAAGAAGTTTCCGTTCATCGGCAAATCGGCATAAGCAACCAGAAAATGAATGGCTTCCCTGTAGCTCGGCAGGCCGAAACCTCCTTTCTCGTGAAGCATGGCGCCCGCCGCAGAGATAATATCCTCTTCGATTTTTACCCTGGGAATCAATTGCGGAACGTGTTTCATTGCCGTCAGGTAAATTTCCTCTCTTTCCCGGAAAAAACTTTGCATATTGGGCGTGTTAAATTCCAGTACATCCGTTGTATCATCATATTCATTCAGAGCGCGGGCGGTTTCCTGTTTTCCTTCATCGGAAAAATCCGTCTGTTTTTCTCTGAAAATGGTTACGCCGTCCATTTCCATCCGCATGACAACCGGCGAATAAGCCAAATATTCAACCGTTACCTCATGCTTTTTAAAAAAATAGAGCTTAGGCGGAATTTTTGACAAACAATCTGCTTTCGGCAAATCAAATCTGGCGCGGTTGCATCCGATAATGATGTGCTTTTTTTCGGTCGAGTAAATACGCTGCACCTTAAAAGTTTCTTTTGTCGTTTCCATAAGGCTGAGTTTTTAATAAGGTTAATAATTGAAAGATCTATAAAAAAGATAAGACTTCCTATAACACGCAGCCGAATATTTGGCAACAAAAAAAGACCGGCATAAAAGCCGGTCTTCAAAAAAAACATTAAAATCAGGCAACTTTCACCAGTCCGTGTTTCTTTTTGCCTTGTGACAGTTTTATCTGTCCGTCCACAATATCGGCGGCGGAAAGTTTGTAATTTTCATCGGTTATCGGCTGGTCGTTCAGCTTAAGCCCGTTCTGCTTAATCAGGCGCCGGGCTTCGCCTTTGCTTTCCACAAAGCCGATTTGCAAAAAAGCGTCTAAAATTCCCAGCCCTTCCACCGAAGCAACTTCCAGCGTAGGCAGGTCGCCGCCGGCCGCTCTTTGTTCAAAAACCTGAACGGCAGTATCCTGTGCGGTTCTGGCCTCCGCTTCGCCGCGACAGATTTTGGTGGCTTCAAAAGCAAGAATTTTTTTAGCCTCGTTGATTTCCTGATCTTTCAGATTTTCCAGTCGGCGGATTTCGTCCATCGGCAAATCGGTATAAATACGCAGGCATTTGCCTACTTCGGTATCTCCGATATTGCGGAAGTATTGGTAATAATCATAAGAAGACAGTTTTTCTTCGTTAATCCAGACGGCATTGCCTTCGGATTTGCCCATCTTTTTGCCTGAGGCGTCGGTAATAATCGGACTGGTAAAGCCGAAAAGTTCCACGTCATATTTGCGGCGCCCCAGCTCCGTGCCCGAGGTAATATTGCCCCACTGGTCAGACCCGGCAATTTGGGCCCGGCAGCCGTATTTTTGATACAGTTCGCAGAAATCATAACCTTGCAGCAGCATATAGTTAAATTCCAAAAAACTCATCGGCTGCTCGCGGTCAAGACGGGATTTGACGCTCTCCATGGTCAGCATCCGGTTGACGGAATAATAAGTGCCGATATCGCGCAAAAAAGCGAGGTAATTAATATCTTTAAACCAGTCCCAGTTGTCGACCATAACCGCGTCATTGGCGCCGTTTCCGAATTTCAGGAATTTTCCGAAAGATTTTTTCAGGCCTTTGATGTTCTCGGCCAGTGTTTCCTCGCTCAAAAACGGACGCAGCTTGTCTTTGCCGGAAGGGTCTCCGATTCGTGCCGTTGCGCCGCCGACCAGCGTCAGCGGTTTATGTCCGCATTTTTGAAACCAGCGCATCATCATCAGCGGCACGATATGCCCGACATGCAGGCTGTCTCCCGTAGGGTCAGAGCCCAGATAACCCACAGCCGGTTTCCCGCTTTTTTCGCATTCGTACAAATAGGCATCAAATCCGTTTTCGTTGGTGCACTGGTTGTAGAAGCCGCGTTCGACCATAATGTTCAAAAACTGTGATTTAAAATTGCTCATTTTCCCTTTCCTTATACTAAATTTTAACCCCTGCATATTAACATAATAAACAAACATTGCAACAACGGAGTCAGATTTTTTATCATGGATTCAATCAAGGCACAGCGGGTTTTGGGATTGATTGGCAGTTCATCGCTTGATGGCATGAAAGCGGCAATCATTTCTACCGACGGCGTTGATGTTTATGATCGCGGACCTTTTTTGAACGTGCCTTATGATGATGCGCTGAGAGAGCGGCTTCGCGGTCTGTACGCCGGCGGGGGATGTTCGCCGGAATTACGGGCCGAACTGGCGGATTTTTGTGCTTCGGTTGTCCGGGATATTATAGATTCTTATGCCGAAACTATTGAACTGATAGGGTTTCACGGCCTGATTGTCGGAAAAGACGCTTCCGAAGCCTATGAGGTGGAAATCGGTCAGGAACTCGCCGCGGCCGTCAATATTCCCGTCGTCAGCCGGTTTCGGGCGGCGGACATTAATGCCGGAGGACAGGGAGCCCCGTTGCCGGCCGTCTATCATCAGTACATCAGCGGTTGTTGTGACAAGCCGGTGGTGGTTATTAACATCGGCGGCATTTCCAGTCTGACCTGGATAGGCTCAAACGGCGAATGTCTGGCCTTTGATACCGGTCCCGGCAACGCGGCCGTTAACGATTGGGTCTTTCGCCACGGCGGCCAGCATATGGATTATAATGGCCGTTTGGCTATTACCGGAAAAATCAACGAGCCGGTTCTGGCCAGCATGATGCGTCATAAATTTTTTGGAAAATATCCGCCCAAAGCGGCTTCGCGCAATATGTTCAACGAAAAACTTGAGCATTTGGAGGGATTGTCGCTGGAAGACGGCGCGGCCACCGCGACGGCGTATATTGCCGAAAGCATAGCCTATTCGTTGGCGTTGTATGTTCCCGAAATGCCGCGGGAAATCATTATCTGCGGCGGCGGTGCCCGCAATCCGTCGTTGTTGCGGTTTCTGCGGCGGCGGATAGAAAAAGCCGAGCTTAAAACGGCGGAGGATATCGGGCTAAATGCCGAAGCGGTAGAGGCGCAGGCCTTCGCCTATATGGCAGCCCGGAGACGACATCATTTGCCATCCACTTTCCCGGGAACCACCGGTGTCGCCGAACCGGTTATCTGCGGAGAGGTTTTTGAACCGCCCCTCGCGGAAAGATAAAAAAGTTTTACAAAAAATTATTATTTCTATTATAAATTAAAAACATATAACTTATGAAAAATGAAAGCAAAAACTTAAGCGACAGCTGGAAAGACGATGTTGTCTGCATTCTCTTGATTTTAGCAACGGGCGTGTTGATGTTTGCATCAGAAATATTGTTTCCGTCCTGAAATTTGTTTGCTTTTTGAAAAATACCCCGTTTTGAGAACCTCAACACTCAATTCAGGGGTATTTTTTTATTGACTTTTAAATAATTAAACGTTAAAAAAAGCCAAGAATAAAAAAATTAGTAAGCAATTATTTACATCAAAAGGATAAGGATTTATCTTCGGCATGGTCTGAAAATGAAAAAACTTTCTGTTCCGTTTTTATTTATTCAGACTTGCCGAAGTAAATCTTTGATTAACAACAACTTAGTCATGATGTAAAGAGAGCTGCTGTGAAGCCCCTCTCTTTTATTGAAGAATGTTTTTTCAGACAGGCTGTTTCCATACATTATATTCTCAGGCCCCGCGTTTTGTAGTTTCTTTTTTGAGAAGTTGCAAACGCCGGGCCTTCTTTTTATGCCGAAATCAGGCAATAAGTCCTTGACTCCCCGTCAGGGCTGTATTAAATTAACGCTCAGTCAAACCAAAGAAAGATTCTTAAAAGAATGTGCGCTGTTTACATAAATATTCCGTTCATTATTATCCCTTAGGGGATATACTTTATTTTGCACATAAATTTTCGTTTATTAATCAATAAAAATATCGTTCCGGCCAACCCGGCGTCATTTGTATAAATTCAACACAGGTATCAAAAACAATGAAACACTACGCAGACGTAAAAGCCAAACCCGACTTTGTGGAAGTAGAAAAAGAAATCCTCAAATTCTGGGATGAAGACAAAACCTTTGAAAAGTCCGTTCACAACCGTGACGGGGCTGCTGAATTCGTTTTTTATGACGGGCCGCCGTTTGCCAACGGCACGCCGCACTACGGACATATTATGGTGTCTTATGTCAAGGACGTGGTCGCCCGCTTTCAGACCATGAACGGCAAAAAGGTCGAGCGCCGTCTTGGCTGGGACTGTCACGGGCTTCCGGCCGAAATGTCCGCGGAGAAGCAGCTCGGCGTTTCCGGCCGCAAACAGATTGAGGAATACGGTGTGGAAAAGTTTAATGACTTCTGCCGTTCCGATGTTTTAAAATATTCCGGCATCTGGGTTGATATGTTCAAGCGCATCGGCCGCTGGGTGGACTTTAACCATGATTACAAAACCATGGATCTGCCGTTTATGGAAAGCGTCATCAGCAATTTCAAACAGCTTTACGATAAAGGTCTCGTTTATGAAGACTACCGTGTTTTGCCGTATTCCTGGGCTGCGGAAACGCCTTTGTCGAATTTTGAGGTCAACCAGGGGTATCAGGACAAGACCGACAACGCCGTTACCGTTATGTTCACGCTTGAAAACGGCATGAAAATTCTGGTCTGGACCACCACGCCCTGGACCCTGCCGTCCAACCTGATGCTGGCCGTCGGCAAAGATATTGACTATGCCGTAATGGAAGAAGACGGACAGAAATACATTTTGGCGGAAGCGTTGCTTGGTCGTTATAAAAAACAGCTTGAGCATGCCGAAAAAGTCGGAAGTCTGAAGGGGGCCGAACTGGTCGGGTTGAGTTATGAGCCGATGTTCCCGTATTTTAAGCATTTAAAGGCCAAAGGTGCATTTAAAGTTCTGAGCGGCGAGTTTGTTTCCACCGAGGACGGAACCGGCGTCGTGCATATTGCTCCCGGTTTTGGTCAGGATGACTTTGATGCCTGCCGCGCTTATGATGAAAATTTCCCGGTTGTTTGCCCGGTTGACGAAGCGGGCCGGTTTACGGCCGAAGTTCCGGATTATGAAGGCAAACAGGTCTTTGAGACCAACGAGCCGATTATGCAGCTGCTGAAAGAGAAGGGGCTTCTGGTCAAAAAAGAGCAATATACCCACTCCTATCCTTTCTGTTGGCGCACGGACACGCCGCTGATTTACAAGGCAATGTCAAGCTGGTTTGTCAAAGTAACCGACTTCCGCGATGACATGGTCAGGAACAATCAGCAAATTAACTGGGTGCCGGAACATATTAAGGACGGCCGTTTCGGCAAATGGCTGGAAGGAGCCCGCGACTGGTCGATTTCGCGCAATCGTTTCTGGGGAACGCCGATTCCGGTCTGGAAATCGGATAATCCGCAGTTTCCGCGCATTGATGTCTTCGGGTCTTTGGCCGAAATTAAAGAAAAGACCGGTTTCGAGGTAACCAATCTGCACAAGCCGTATATTGACGAGGTGGTTTATCCCAATCCTGACGATCCGTCAGGCAAGACCATGATGCGCCGCGTCGGCGATGTTTTCGACTGCTGGTTTGAGAGCGGCTCCATGCCTTATGCGCAGATTCACTATCCGTTTGAAAACAAAGAGTGGTTTGAGAATCATTTTCCGGCTGATTTTATTGTTGAAGCCATGGACCAAACCCGCGGCTGGTTTTATACGCTGACCGTTTTGTCCACTGCGCTGCACAACCGTCCGGCATTCAAAAATTGTATCTGCACCGGACTGCTGATGGCCGAAGGCGGGCAAAAACTTTCCAAACGTCTCAAAAACTACCCAGATCCCAATCTGGTTTTAGATAGCATGGGGTCGGATACGCTGCGTTGGTTTTTGGTCTCCTCACCGGTGTTAAAAGGCGGTAATCTTGCCGTTGACAAAGAGGGCAAAGAGATTGCCAAAGCGGCCCGCGTGGCGCAAATCCCGTTGTGGAATGCTTTTTATTTCTTTACGTTGTATGCCAATGCCGAAGAGTATAAGGCCAAAGAGATAAGCTCTTCTTCCGAGGCCATAGACAACTATATTCTGTCCAAGCTCAAAAAGCTGGCGGAAATTGTTAAACGCGGAATCGAAAGTTATGACGTTGCCATGGCAACCGGCGAGCTGGCTTCGTTTATGGAGGTGCTTAACAACTGGTACATCCGCCGCAGCCGCGATCGTTTTTGGGAAGGAAACGCCGAAGCGTTTGACACGTTGTACACGGTTTTGGTAAACGTCAGCAAAATTGCCGCGCCGCTGATGCCGTTTTTGTGCGAATACGTCTTCAAAACTCTGACCGGAGAAGAGAGCGTCCATCTGCAGGACTATCCGCAGCTTTCCGACATCAAATATGACGCAAGTCTGGTCGAAACCATGGACTTTGTGCAGGATCTTTGCTCTGCCGGCAAGTTTATCCGTGAGGAGAAAAATCTGCGTAACCGTCTGCCGTTGGGAAGCCTGACCCTGATAGGCGCCGAGCTCAGTCCGGAGTATCAGGAAATCGTCAAAGACGAGCTGAATGTCAAAGCGGTAAAATTTGACGCCAATCTGGAGAATTACGCCAGTAAAAAGATTTACCTTTACACGCCGCTGCTGGGCAAGGCTCTGGGAAAGGATATGGGAGTCGTTATGGCCGCCTACAAACAAAATCAGTGGACATTGAACGCCGACGGCACTTTGAACATCGGCGGTCAGACGCTGGCATCCGATTTGTTCGAGGTCCGTCTGGTAATGAAGGATGGTGTTGCCGGACAGGCGTTTGCCGACAACAAGGCGGTGGTTACGCTTGACACCAACGTCACCGGCGAATTGAAGCGTGAAGGCATGGCCCGTGATTTTGTCCGGCTGGTGCAAACGCTGCGCAAAGACAAAGATTTCAATATCTCGGACCGGATAGAGCTGTGCTATTCCACCAGCAATCCGGAGCTGGCGCAGGCGTTGAGCGAAAACCGCGATTATGTGGCCGAGCAGGTTCTGGCCGTTAAAGTGGACAACACCTGTCAGGGCGGAACCAAAGCCGATATTGAAGGAGCCGAAATCTGTTTCGACGCCAAAGTCGCCTGAAATCGCTGTTTTCAAGCAAAAGCCCGCCGCAACAGGCGGGCTTTTGTTGTAACAAAAATTTAATATTTTTTTGCAGATGAAATTTTAACCTTTATATATTAAAATTAAAGCAAAACAGGGGAAAACGACATTTTAGAAAAAATCGTCAAACTTGACAAAAAGTTGTTGTAATTTGTTCCAAAATGTTGTATAGTCTAAACAAATGTAAAAATTTAAACCCCGATGGGAGTAAGATAAATGGCAAAATACACTGCAGATGAAATTAAAAGCTTGTTGGAAAGCAAAGAACTGAAAGCGGCCGATTTAAACTATTCGGATATTCTGGACGCGATAAGAGATCTTAAAGCTCGCGGCGAAGATGTTAAGAAATTGAATGATATTTTGTTTCACGAAATAGTCCGAATGGTAAATGAAAAGAGCGACAATGCTGAAAGAGAACTGAAAGATCTGGAACGCGACGAGCGTTATTTCAGCTATCGGCAGTTAAACGAAATGCCGGATGTCATAAACTGGTTGGAAGCAGAGAATATTCTGAATACCAAAAATCGCAACACAGCTGAAAGAGTTCTGAACAATCGTATACAAGCGTGTCTGAAAGAATTTCAAGAGGAAATTAAAAAAGGCACCATCAGTCCGCTTGCCATTGATGAGTTGAAAAAAATGGCTTCTCAGGCCGGGGTTAATATAGATAAAGAAGTGCAGGAGGCGCTTGCCCTGTATGAAAAGGATAATGATATTACCGAAACCGATCCGGCCAAAATCGAAAACAACATCAATACCCTGCAGAGCATTAGTGTCGACTGGAATGACGAAAGCTTAAAAACGGCCGTCAATATTTCAGACAACCTGACTATAACTACTAGCGTAGGCCGTAGCGCTTCTGAAGCCGAAGATAAGGAAGCTTTTCGTGAAGCCGCTGTCAATAACGCTATTGCGGCATTAAGTTCCTCCAAAGAATTTAGTGCGCTGACCGACAGCAAAGAACAGGAGGCCGCTTTAAAGCGTGAAATTAACGCTCAGGCCGAAACGCTGGCTTATAAAATTTTGCTGACGGATGAAACCCGAAGTCAAGAGAAAAATTCCAAGATTTATGACAGCAAAAAAATTGCCCGCCGTGTTCGTGAAAATCTGCAAAATTTGGTTGAGAACAAAGGGCCGGTTGAAGTCAGCGCAAGTACTTTTGTATCGCAAATGGCCGATGCTTCCGCTGCCTGGGACGAAAAAATGGCCTATTATACCCAAAAAGGTCTGAACAGCGCGGCTATTGCGCCGTTAAAAGCCCGGTTTGACGCCTGGGATCAGAAAATGGAACAGGCGCATCCCAAAACCTGGAAGTATTATAAAATGGCCGCTCAGGCCGTTCGCAAAGCCGCGCCCTCTGTTATTTTATCCGGGGGTGTCATGCTGGCTGCCGGAACCGGAATGGCTGTACCCGCTACCCTGGCTTACGGAACTTATCGCGCCGCCAAAGGCATCAAGCCGCTGTTGAAAAAATATCGTGAAGCCCGGGCCGCAGATCCGAATGCTCGGTTTATTGATACGCTTAAACAGAACAAGATTTTGGCTTCCCGCGCCGTAATCAGTGCCGGTTTCGGCATTGTGGGTATTTCCGGTGCGGCAATAGGTGCCTTTGCCGAATTTGACAGCACGGCCGTCCGGTCTGCCGCCCGCGGAATTTTGTCCGGTGCTTCGGCTGTTGTTTCCTGGGCTGCCGCCGTCAGCATGCAAAAAGACAAAAAAGCCACAAAGGCTCAGAAAATCGGTTCATGGCTTGGGGCCGGTGTTTCAACGGTCTTTGCCGCAATCGGTATTAACAAAGCCGCTGACAATTATCAGTTTAACGCCGAAATCGAAAATCTGAACGAAGACACGCTCAACAAATATTTCCGCAGTCTGCCGATAAATACCGAAGGCATGGACGAAGCCGGAAAAGAACAGGCGTTAAAAGCGTTTATGAAAGAGCACGGACTTAAAAATATAAATGCGCTTGACAACTATCTGGCCGATCAGGCTGTTTTGAACAGTCTGCCCCAAGACGATGCTTTGATTGATCAGGCGTTCAAAAACCTGTTTGAAATGCGCAACTCCAAAGATTTAGGGCTGTCTGCCGATGACATGGCCAAACTTAATTCTTCTTTGGATATGCAGGGCAAGCGCGAACTTCTGATGCGCATTATCCGCAGCGATGACGAAAACGGCAACAAAATAGAAAACCTTGATGATTTGAACAACTTAGTTGCCCAGGCCAAAATCGGCGCCGATTTTGATGCTTTGTCTCCGGCAGAACAGCAGGCCCGGTTGGATACCATCAGCAAACTTCTGGATGAAAAAATCGGAGACCGCAATTCGCTGCTTGCAAAAATTACCGACGGAGAATACCGCACGCTGGATCAGTTCGTCAATCAGTTGTGGGACGGCAAAATTGATGCAATCCTCAATACGGATGAAAAAGCCGACCTGTATCTTGGCAAACTCGGACTGAGCGCCGAAAATATCGAGGCTTACAAAGACGGCGAATATCAGGAGGAAATCCGCAAGTTTTTTGCCGACAACAACATTACCTCGGAAGCGGAATTGAAGGCGTATATCAATGATCAGGCCGTCAACCAGATTGCCGAAGCCGGCAAGCTGGACGAAGCGCTTCAGGCCCTGGGCGTTGATAAAGATTTGGAAAATATGTCCGCAGAAGACAAAGCGGCTCTGCTTAAACAGACCATGGCCGAAAAAGAACTGCTCGGCAAAGATGATATTGACAATGCCGTCAGCGAGCATCGGGAAGAGCAGAACCAACAGCAGGAACAAAAGCCTGTTGAGGGCAAAGAAGAAAGAGCGGATGAACAGAAAGAAGAAGACGAGCGGAAAGAACTTAAACCCGAAGACATTAAAGGTCTGGCCGATCCCAACATCCGCTATCCGTCCGCCGATGAAATCGAAACCAAATTCCCGGCTTATAAGGAATTGGAAGCTTATAACAGGGAGCACGGTCTGCGCGGCGGTGCCAACGGATGGCTGGGAACCCGCAGTCCCGAGGATATTCAGCGGATGTATGACAACCTCACGCAGAATATGACCAAAGAGCAGTATCAAAACTTCTTTGGTGACATGTCGCCGGAAGAGGTAATGCATAAGTATAACCGCCTGGATGTTTGGACGGTTCGCGTCAAAGTCGAAGATGGCAAACTGGTTCCTCTGCTGGATAAAGACGGCAACAATCTGCCTCGTTATCAGATGGATAAGGAAATGTTGATGCTCAAACAGGTAATTGAGTGCAACGAGATAAACGCCGGCAACGCCGCAGTTATTAAATCGGCTTTGGGACACATCAAAGACAACGGCGACACCGATTTGTCAGGCCCCCGCACGACCAACCGCATTACAGGTCTGCGCGCCGTAGACTGTCAGGAAGAAACTCAGGCTTACGGCGTAACCGGAGAACGTCAGGCGCCGCGGGTAAATCCTGAGCCGGCTGTCGTTGAGGCTGCCCCCGGAGAAAGTATTATCATTAACCCGTATCCGGCAGAGGCGCCTGCTTCGGTAGAAAACGTCTATAATTGGAACGAAAACTATCAGCCTCAGACAACGATTGAAAAGAAAATGAATATTCAGGTAAATATGAGTCACGGAGCCCCGTTTATACCGAGCAAAACCGGAGAAGGAGTTCTTTTCTTTGATAAAAACGGCCAGCCGTATCAGATTACGGAAAAAGATTTGAACGAAAACGGAACCTTGACCAGAGCCGCCCGTAAAGCAATTGACCGGGTTGAAGTCCGGCGGCTTCAGCCTGACGGAACACTCAAAATTGAGAGCGATTACGGTAAGGAAAAAAATATCCAGTTTTTTGAAAACGGTTCTAAAGAAACGGTTATTCCGTATAAGGCTGCAACAGAGGAAGAGATTAAAGATGCCGAGAGAAGACTGAACCTGAAGTCTGGTGCCGTTTCCACCGTTGCCGATGACAGCGGTCGTGAAGTCTCCCGGGTGCTGACCAAACACGGCGTCGTCAATATGTCTATGGTTGACGGCAAGCGTGTCTTTGAGCTGCAGGACTACGAGGGCAATGTTGCCAACGTGCCGCAAAATGCTCAGAAAGAAGCTTTTTCTGAAGCTTATAATTTGGTCAAAGCTGCGGAAAAACCGGCAGAATATCAGTCGCCGACGGCGGAACAACTTGCCGCGTCAGGATTGAAACCGGGGAAAGTATACACCGGCGGGGAAGGAAACCCCAACCAGTCTTATGTTTTGACTAACGACGGAATTGTGGTGCGTGAGTTTGATAAGGAAAATCATAAATATCTGTACCGCTTGTTTGATGTCCAGAGGCCGGGAGATCCCGTCAAAGCACCGGAAGATGTCCAGCGTACGGCAATTGAAAGTGCCAAAAAAATATTTATGGCACACGACAATATGACTCGCACGGCCAACAGGGGCAGATAACCACTCAACCCGCAAAAAACCGTCCGCAAGGACGGTTTTTTGCCTAAAGCCGGTCTCTTTTTATTTTTCTGACAAAGCGCTTGTTTTTGCCGATTCGCGACATAATTTCATAAGCAATCGTTCCCGCATCGCGCCCCATGTCGTCAAGCGTGTAGAAATCATCGGCCAGATATGCCGTATCGCCGACTTGCAGGTTGTCAACGTTTGTCACGTCGCAAATAATGTTATCCATGGAGATTCTGCCGATAATCCGCGCCTCGCTCAGTTGACACCCGGTTTTAAAAAACACTTTGCCCACGTTGGAAAGCGACCGCGGAATCCCGTCGCCGTATCCGATGGAAACAATGGCAATTTTGCGGTCGGTATTTGCGCGGTAGGTGGCCGAATAGCCGACAAAATCTCCTTTGGGCAACGGCGCAATCTGCAAAACCGGCGCTTTAATCCGCACTACGTTTTTCATCTGATTTTCCCGGTAGGGCGCCGTATTGATACCGTACATCGCCGCCCCCAGCCGTACCATATCCAACTGAAAATCATTTCCCAAAAAAACACCGTCCGAAGCCGAAAGCGAAGCCGGAAGTTTGGGAAAATAGTCGTTTTTCAGGCGGCGAAAAGCCTCAAGCTGATGTTCGTTCATAAAATGTCCCTTTTCATCGGCACAGGCCAAATGCGACATTACCAGTGAAAATTCGCTTTTATCGTCATCACTGAGGGCGGCCAATTCGTTTTCCCGGAACCCCAGCCGGTTCAATCCCGTCTCGATATGAATGGCCGGCTTGATGCCGTTCACACGGTTGGCTTTCCAAAAATCAAGCATTTCCGGACAACTGATAACCGGAATCAACTGAGGATTTTCCCGGAATGTTTCAAGACTGTCTTCGCCGATTCCCTGCAGCACATAAATTCGTGCCTTGGGGAGCTTTGGCGCAATTGCGGCGCCTTCAATTGCATGCGCGACAAAAAAAGTATCGCAGTCCGCCTCGTTATACAAAAGCTCGGCAACTTCCGAAGCCCCCAGGCCGTAAGCGTCGTCTTTGACCACTGCCGCACAGATTGAAGACGAAGCTAGCCGCTTCAGCGTCAGGTAATTATCCAGCAGATTGTTAAAATCAATTTCCAAAATGGGTCTTGTCAAAACGGTCATCTTTACCTACAATCAATTCAAATTTATTTAAGGCATCTCTTATGCAATTTATCGACACCCACATTCATTTGCAAGATTATAAAACAAGAAGTGCACCGCAGGTTCTGGCCGCAGCTGCCGCAGCCGGTGTTCGCCGGGTGGTTTGCGCCGCAATTCGCGAGGCGGATTGGGCGGATGTTGCCGCATTGCACGAACAAAATGCCGACACGGTGATACCCGCGTTTGGTCTTCATCCGTGGTATTTGGACGATTGTCGTCCGGGCTGGGAAACCCGTCTGGCCCAAATGCTTGAAAAATATCCGCGGGCTTTGGTGGGTGAGGCCGGACTGGACCGGCTTAAAAATCCGCAGCCTCTGCCGCAGAAAGAAATTTTTGCCGCTCAGGCGGATTTGGCGCGGCAATACGGCCGCCCGCTGCTGATTCATGCCGTCAAGGCACAGGAATGGTTAGAAGATTTATGGGACCGCCTGCCGCCGAAATTTGTTTTCCATTCTTTCAACGGCAAAAAAGAACTGCTGCAAAAAATCGTCAAAACCGGCGGATACGTTTCTTTGGCGCCGTCAATTTCGGGGCGGCCCGGCAAAGAGGACATGATAGCTGCCGTCCCCGCCGGTCGTCTGCTTTGGGAAACCGACGGGCCTTATCAGGGCGAACCGGAGCAACTGCCCGGTTTGCTGCAATACGTTGCCGGCATCAGAAAGTCGGAAGCCGCCGAACTGGCCGCGACCGTTTACCGGAATTCGGAGGAGTTTATCAATGTCGGAAAATGATGACGCTTTTTCCCGTACCCGCATGTTGTTGGGCGACGAAGGAATATCCCGCCTGCAAAACGCCTCCGTTATGCTCGTGGGGCTTGGCGCGGTCGGCGGTTATGTTCTGGAGGCGCTGGCGCGGGCCGGTGTCGGTCGTCTGATTCTGGTTGATTTTGATAAGTTTGAACTTTCAAACCTCAACCGGCAGATTCTGGCGCTGCATTCCACGCTCGGACTGGCCAAAACCGAAGCGGCGCGCCGCCGGGTTTGGGATATTAATCCCGCCTGCCGGGTCGAAACGGCGGATGTCTTTGTCAATGCCGGGACGATACCTCAGTTATTGGATTATTCCGTCGATTTCGTGGTCGATGCCATCGATTCGCTCAATGCCAAATGTTGCCTGATGGAGGCGTTGTACAAACGCGGCATTCCGTTTATTTCTTCCATGGGGGCGGCGCTTAAAACCGACGCTTCGTTTATCAAATGCGGTCCGCTGAGCGCCAGCAAAAACTGCGGCCTGGCCAAATTTGTCCGTCGTCGTCTGCGCAAGCGGGACATTGACATCAGCCGGATAACCTGCGTTTATTCCGATGAGCCTGTTAATCTGCCGCCGACCGCGCTGGGCGAGGCGGATGAGGGAGACGAAGCCGGCCGCTGCCACCGCAAGATGGGCTCTCTGCCGACCATAACTGCTATTTTCGGGCTGACGGCCGCTAATTATGTCATTACCCGTCTGTCCGGATATCAAAAACAAAAGGACAATTAATCATGATGGAAAAAGCGCCCAAAGCATTGCGTCTTCATCTGGCTCTGATGGGCCGGGTCAATTCCGGCAAGTCAAGTTTTTTGAATCTGGTTGCCGGGCAAAATGTTTCAATTACTTCCGCGCAGGAGGGAACAACGACCGATGTGGTTGAAAAGGCGCAGGAGCTTCTGCCGCTTGGACCGATTGTTTGGCTGGATACGGCCGGATACGGGGATAAAACCGGCTTGGCGGCTGCCCGCCTTGGCAAAACGAAATCTGTTTGGGAGCGGGCCGATGTGATTGTTCTGGTATGTGAAGGCAATCAAATCGGAGAAGAAGAACAGCGGATTATTGACGAAACCGCCGCGCGCAGGCTGCCGTTAATCAAAATTTTTAACAAAGCCGATATTTTGCCGCACGAAGGGGACGGTATAGCCGTAAATTCAACGGATTTAAGCAGCCGGAGCGATGTGCTCAACCGTCTTAAGGCCGAACTGCTGAAAGTTTGCCCGGAAGATTTTATCAATCCGCCGGCCATGCTGGGCGATCTGTGCCCGCAGCACGGACATGTTATTATGATTGTGCCGATAGATTACGAAGCGCCCAAAGGCCGCATCATTTTGCCGCAAGTTCAGGCCATCCGCGACTGCCTGGATCATGACCAGATAATTACCGTGGTAAAAGAAACGGATTATCAGGCCGCGCTGGATAATCTTAAAAAGAAGCCGGATTTGGTCGTTTGCGATTCGCAGGTGGTTGATTTTATGGTGGCGCACACGCCGCAGGATGTCCCCTGCACCACGTTTTCGATATTAATGGCGCGGCTCAAAGGTGATATCGTCAGGCTGGTGGAAGGAGCCGCCGCCGTCAAAGCGCTGCAAAACGGCGACAAGGTGCTGATAGCGGAATCCTGCACGCACCATGCGGTGGAAGATGACATCGGCCGGGTCAAGATTCCGCGCTGGCTGCGGCAAAAAACCGGGAAAGAACTGCAAATCGACCACGTTGCCGGACACGATTTTCCGCAAAACCTGAAGGAGTACAAACTGGTCATTCAGTGCGGCGGCTGCGTGCAAAACCGCCGGGAAATGTTGTCCCGCATTAACCGCTGCGAAAGTGCGGGGGTGCCGATAACCAATTACGGCGTCTGCATTTCCGAACTCAAGGACGTTCTTGAACGGGTTTTGGCGCCGTTTCCAGAGGCTTTGCAAGCCTGGCGCCGGGTAAAGGCGGCGTAAATCTTTGCGGTTAATCATTGACTCTTGACGCAAAAAGACTAAAGTAAGCTCTGATAATTTATTTTGATGTTTAATTTATTAAATTATATGCTTTATGAATAAATTAAAAGGACTTCCTAAAGTCGACACCAAGGGTTTGCAAAGTTTTATCCCCGAAGAAGAGATAGAAAACTTGCTGAAAATCAAGAGTAATGACAAAATCCTCGTTCGCGAAATTATTGCCAAGTCCCTGGCCAAGAACCGGCTTGATCCGGCAGAAATGGCTGTGCTTCTCAATGTGGATGATCCTGATTTGGTTGAAGAAATCAAAGAGGGCGCCCGGATATTGAAAAAAATGATTTACGGCAATCGTATCGTTTTGTTTGCGCCGCTTTACGTCGGCAACAAATGCATCAACAACTGTACTTATTGCGGTTTTCGCAAGAGTAATCAGGCTTTGGTTCGCAAAACGCTGACCATGGATGAGCTCGAAACCGAGGTTCGCTCGCTGGAGGCCAAAGGGCACAAACGTCTGATAATGGTTTATGGCGAACATCCGCTTTATGATCCGGAATATATTGCGGCCACCGTGCGCAAAGTATATTCCGTCAAAGAAGGCAGAGGGGCAATCAGGCGCGTAAATATCAATGCCGCCCCGCTGGATGTGGAAGGTTTCAAAACGGTAAAAGCGGCCGGTATCGGCACATACCAGATTTTTCAGGAAACCTACCATCAGCCGACATACCGTTCGGTTCATCCCAGCGGGCTGAAGGCCGATTATTTATGGCGTTTGTTTGCGTTTGACCGGGCCATGGAAGCCGGAATTGATGACGTCGGCATGGGGGCGTTGATCGGGTTGTATAATCATAAATTCGAAGCGCTGGCCATGTTGTATCACACCATTCATCTGGAACGGAAATTCGGCGTCGGGCCGCATACGATTTCTTTTCCGCGGATTGAACCGGCCATCGGAACCGATTACGCCAATCATCCGCCTTATGCCCCGACGGATGAAGAATTTATGCGGATGATTGCGGTGATTCGTCTGGCCGTTCCGTATACCGGAATGATATTGACGGCCCGAGAACCGGTTCACCTACGCAATGAGGCAATCGCTTACGGAATCAGTCAGATTGACGCCGGTTCGGACATCGGGGTCGGGGCTTATTCCGGACAGGATGAAATTGCCAGCGGCAAAAAGAGCCAGTTTATTTTGAGTGACAACCGTTCGCTTGACGAGGTCATCGGTCAGTTGTGCGAAGCCGGCTATCTGCCGTCATTTTGCACCGGCTGTTATCGTCTCGGCCGCACCGGCGAGCACTTTATGGAATTTGCCCGTCCCGGCTTTGTCAAAAAGTTTTGCACGCCGAATGCGGTTCTGACGCTGTTGGAATATGCGGAAGATTACGCGTCTCCGGCTACCCGGGACAAAGCTTTGGCCGCAATAGAAAGAGAAACGGCTGCTATTCCCGAAGGTGATTCTCGCAAACAGATTTTGCGTCGGCGAATGGCGCGGATAAAATCCGGTGAAAGGGATTTGTTCTTTTAAGCCAGTTCAATAAAAAAAGCGTTTTCCCCGGTTTCGGAGGAAAACGCTTTTTTTGTTTTAGAGCGTAATCAGGCGGCTTTTTTCGTCAGAAGCTGCATTTTTCGCAATTCCGGATTGGCGGTAATCAACGTCTGAGCAATTTCATTGAATGCCTCAGCCGGTTCATATGCCATAATCAGGCGGCACATTTCCCGGTTAGCTTTGCTCAGAAAATAATTTATGGCCTCTTCGGAAAGCTTAAAACCGGCAGCATGAAAAGCCTTATACTGCCAGACGGCCATAGCTTTTTGTGCCGAAACGGTAATTGTTTCCCGAGCTTTTTCGATCAGAAACTGTGCCCATATCTCGGCTTCGCCGTACAAGGCAATTTGTCGTTCGCTGTATTCCTGCAGCGCGGATTTCAGTTCTGCCGTAGCCTGAGGATGTTCTTCAAATACCCGGTTAACCAGTTCGGCGCTCGCACCGTATTTTTTGATGCAGTCAAAAAACAAAGTCAGAAAAGCCTTATCGCCTGTCTTATCGCCAGTCTTTAGCAATTCAAGTTTCTGTATATCTGACGGGGTGTTCTTGGCCAGGCATGTCTGAACCAGAGATATATCCCAGCGTTTGCCAAACTTGTTCTCGGCATAGTTTAGCAAGAACAGAAATTGCTCGTCATTCAGGGCAAAACCGGACTTTATTAATAAAATAAGGTCCTCCGGTCTGACATCGTCATGCCAAATCTGTGTGCAGGCTTCCCGGCTGAGACTCTTCAAAATTTTGATTTTACAATCGTCTCCTTCCGCAGAGCTGTAACGATAATATTTTACCTGCTGTTTTGCGGAATAGAACACCAAACCGCGTTTAGCCATAAAGTATCTTTTCCACCGCATTGGCAGAAGGGCCACCCATGGCCGGTAAAATGTTTGCAGAAACTCCGCCAAGACGGGAAGGTCAGCATACAGAATTCCGGCAGCTC
Organism: uncultured Alphaproteobacteria bacterium; assembly: GCA_944389095.1. Lineage (GTDB taxonomy): Bacteria > Pseudomonadota > Alphaproteobacteria > RF32 > CAG-239 > CAZU01. The sequence continues at coordinate 23,668 of CALXLC010000023.1, read as the reverse complement.
CTTTCGGCGCCAATAAGCTGTAAGGAATGAAAACAAGAGGATTGTAGATAAATACCAATAGCACCGCAACGGCAAGTGCAATGTAGATTCCTTCCACAATCTTTCCCGCTCCCCGAACACACCAGCGCCAAGCATCGCCGGTCAGATTAAACATAGTGTTAACGCTCTCTTTTGAAATGATTTTTGTTGCCATAGTCTGAAAATTTTTAATGGCGCCCAAGTCTCCGATTGGGTTAATTTTGAAAAGCTGTCCGGGAGACAACGGCAAAACCGTCCGGACAACTGCCTGCCTTGAGAGTTACTTCAATTTCGGCCAAAACCTTCCCATCATCATCTTAAAGCGCAAAACCTCAGACAACGACAAAAAAATCAACCTAATAATAAACATACTCCGTATTCAAGCATTTCCCATTATACAATATCGTCAATTTTTTGTCAAACAAAAAGACTTCACGGCGAGGAGAGTTCCGCTGTTAAATCAAAAACCGGAAAGAATGGCCGAATATTTTCCAAAACTATGTTTATTTACTTGTTTTTTATGCGGGAATCGTCTATTATGCCTTCAAATTGAAGATATCGGACGCCTTTTGCCGGGACATGCCAACAATGAAAATGATAAAACCGATTGTAAATATTTCCAAAATAGCCGATAACTACGAGACTTTCGTACTGGGGTACAGCGGTGTTTTGAGCGAAGGAAACGGTTTGCTGCCGGATGCCGCGGTTTGTTTGCGCCGTTTGTCCGAAAGCGGCAAAAAAATCATTGTCATCAGCAACACGTCGCGCCGGATAGCCCTTCTGGGGGCGGAACTGGCTGCGGCCGGAGCCGATTTGTCGGTTTTTGACTGCATTATGACGGCCGGCGAAATTCTGCACTACAAGCTTAAAGCCCGCCGCGGCGATTTTTCCGCCGTCGGTAACCGGTATTACCGTCTGGGATCCGTAGCGGATGACGGCGTATTTGCCGGACTGGATTACGAACCGGCCGGAGGAATAGAAAACGCACATTTTCTTTATATGAGCGAAGTGGCATCGGCCGATGACGTGCTTGAAAAATACCTGCCCGCGCTGGAGCATGCAGCCAGTCTGGGGTTGCCGTTTATTTGTGCCGGCAATGACACGTCCAGTTTCAAAAACGGCAAAATATGCCTGGCGCCCGGGGCGTTGGCGGAGCAATATGCCGTTATGGGCGGACGGATTATCACCGTCGGCAAGCCCGATGCCGCAGTTTTTAACTACTGTCTGGACGGAATTGCCCGGCCGGAAACCACGCTTGTCATCGGGGACAATCTGGCCACGGACATTAAAGGCGCCGGTCTGATAGGGGCGGATGCCGTTTTGGTTTCAAAAGGCGTGCATGTTAACTATTTGGGCGAGGGTTATATTCCGGATGTCGCCAAAACCCGGGAATTGTCCAACGGATATGACGTGTCGCCGTCATATGTCATATCCAATCTGCGGTGGTAAGATGTGGCGCAATTTTGCAATCATAATTGTCACCTTTATAGCCGTTCTGTGGATATTGCTGACGCCGTTAAACAAACTCGGCCGCATAGAAGATGAGCGCGCTTTGCCGCCGCAGCCGGGAGAACTTCTGACACCCGATAAAATCAACGCCTTTTTGCTTACCTGGTCGGAGTTTATGAGCAAGGATATCAGTCGCTTCGGTGTCCAGCAGATTTCGCTGACGGACGGCCGTCCCGGAGAGAAATTTTCTCCGCAGTTGATACGTTGGCTTGATGGCCAGGGCTGGAACGTTGATCGGTTCTTTTTTATAGAACAACGGCTTAAAGCGGCTGTCAAAACTGCGGCTCTGACAGAACATCTGGAGGCCAACAAAAAGGTTTTGCGTCAGTTGCGACTGAATGACGCGTCGGATTCCGAACTCGAAAATATGAAGAAAATCATCACCCGGCAAGAGCAACAGATTAATGCCGAAAAAATCACCGATGAAGAACTGGCCATGATTAAAAATAATTTGTACCGGATTAACGCCATATTGGAGGGGAAGGAAGTCTTCCGTCCGTAATCAAATGAAAAGCGCAGATTTGGAACAGCAAATTAAATCCGCCTCGGCAGCAGGTGTCGGTTGCAAGCTGCAACCGGGGGATTTAAATGACTATTTTGGAGAGCTTTCGTCAGAAGCGGTGGAACATTGGCCTTTCCGGGTGGAAGGATACCGGACGGTTTATACCGGAATTCAAAAAATCCCCTATAACGAAGACCCGGCTAATCCTTTTTACGGCGTCAGGCTTGAAGCGGAATTATCCGATTCCCGGGAAAAACTGAAAATGACGGCAAGTTTTTTTATGACCGACGATCAGGTCAGCGTTCACTGGGACAATTTGTACCGCATGGAGGGGAAAGGTCACAGCCGCGTCGCCGTACGCCTGCTGAATAATTTGCGCGAATTTATCCGGGCGCAGGACCGTCAGCGCAAAGACAGAAAAACCTTTCCGTCAGAAATTCTGCTGGAGGCCACGTCCAACAATGACCGCAGCGGCATTGCCGGGTGCGGCGGTTATATCTGGGCCGGGCAGGGGTTCGATTTTGCCGATGCCGAAACCAGAAAACGCCTTTGGAATCACTTTGTTTCTTTTTCCGGGCGTCACGGGGTTGTTATCAAGCCGGAAGATTACAAGTTTTTTACCAAGCCGGTGCATTTTTTCAGTTTTAATTGCGGTGTCCGTATCAAAGACAAATTCGGCGCCAGTTCGTATCTTGGCAAAGCCTTCCTGCTGGCTCACGAACAGTGGGACGGTCGGATTGCCAGTACTTCATTGGGTTCGGAAGAGAGCCGCTATGCTTCGGTATTTAATGCCGAACAAAACCGGGGAAAAAGACTGCCGGCCGCACTGAAAAAACTTAATGCCGGATATCGTAAAATGCTGCAACGCTATTATCGTCAGTATGCTTCCGAAAAAACACCGAATTTTTTGCAGAAAACCTCTCGTCTGGCGGCCGCCGGCTGGCAGATTATAAAAAAATCATCATTCGGCCGCCTCTAGTTCTTCTTTCAAAAGCTGCAGTTCAAGCCATTGATTTTCTTTATCTTCAAGGGTCTGCTTTTTCTCTGCCAAAGCGGAGGAAAGCGCTTCAAACTGTTGCGGATTTTCCGTATACAGCGAAGCGTCTGACAGGGCCTCTTCAATCTGTCGGATTTCCCTGCCGAGCGCCTCGGTTTCCCCGGGCAGCACTTCCAGCAGACGTTTTTGGTTATAGCTGAGTTTTTTTGTACCCGAAGACGTTTTGGCAACCGCCGGTTTGACCGATTCCTTGACCTTCGCCGCAGCGGCGGCCGGTTGCGGCAATGTCGAAATTTTTTCAAGCAGTTCGCTGTAGCTTCCGGCGTTCTCATACAAACTGCCGTCGCCTTTCATATAAATAACCGAAGAAACCACCCGGTCCAAAAAATCCCGGTCGTGACTGACAATCAGTACTGTTCCCGCGTAATCGGACAACACCTCCTGCAACAAATCAAGCGTGTCCATGTCCAGATCGTTGGTCGGCTCGTCCAAAACCAGAAAATTTGACGGTTTGGCCAGGGTTACCGCCAGCATCAGTCGATTTTTCTCGCCGCCGGACAAGGCCGCTACGGGACAGTTGGCCTGCTCCGGCTTAAACAAAAAATCTTTCAGGTAGGCCACCACATGGCGGTATTGCCCGTGCACCATAATATGGTCGCCTTTGTCGCACAGAGTCTGCCAGAGCGTTTTTTTGGGGTCAAGATCGATTCTGTTTTGATCAAAATAAGCTTCTTCCAGATTTTTCCCGATTCTCACAAAACCGGAATCCGGTTCCAGACGTTTGGTCAGCAGTTTGACCAGGGTCGTTTTCCCGGCACCGTTCGGTCCGACGATGCCGATTTTGTTGCCTTTGATGATTCGCGTTGAAAAATCATTGACAATAAGACGGTCTCCGAAACTTTTGCAGATATGCTTGGCCTCAATGACCAGTTTGGAACGAAAATCGCCTTCTTCAATCATCAGATTGACCGAACCCGCCTGTTTGATTTGCTCCCGGCGTTCCCGGCGCAGCTGTTGCAGACGCCTCAACCGCCCCATGTTGCGCCGCCGTCTGGCCGTGACGCCCTTATGCAGCCACTCGGTCTCTTCTTCGATTCTTTTATTAAGATGGTATTGTTCAATCAGTTCCTGATTAATGATTTGTTCCTGCCATTCTTCAAAAAACTGAAACCCTTTGTTGTTGCGATGCATAATACCGCGGTCGAGCCAGAAAGTCGTTCGGGAAACATGGTTCAAAAACATCCGGTCATGCGAAATGACCACAACCGCCCCGCTAAAGTCGTTTATTGTCTGTTCCAGAGTTTCAATGGCTTCAATATCCAGATGATTGGTCGGTTCGTCCAGCAGCAGAATATCCGGATTCCCGACCAGTGCCCGGGCCAAAGCCGCTTTGCGTCGTTCGCCGCCGGAAGCTTCTGCCGGATTTTGTCCGGCGTTGATTCTGAGCTTCTCAATCCACATGTCTGCCAGATAAAACAAACCGTGTTCGTCTTTGGGCAAACCGGCTTCCACCACTTCCCGCAAAGTTTTAAAACCCTCAAAATTTGGTTCTTGAGGCATATAGGCAACAGAAATTCCCGGCTGCATAAAAATTTCGCCGCCGTCGGGTTCAATTTCGCCGGCAATAACTTTCAGCAGGGTTGATTTTCCGCAGCCGTTGCGTCCGACCAGCGAGATTTTGTCACCGCGGTTGATATACAGCTCCACATTTCGGAACAACTGATTTGTTCCAAAGGCCAGACTGACGTTTTTGAGTGTATAAACGGGAGGTTCAAACATGGCTTGCGTAAATTACAAATCTTCGGTAATCAGGTGCATGCCCCGGATTTGCCAGTCGATTCCCTCGGCCGCCCACAAGAAGAAGTCGTTGATTTTATCTTCCTTGATTCCGGCTGTCGTTCCCGCCATATAGATGTCCGTCATTTCCTTATCCGAGATTTCGTGATCGGCCACGGCCAGCATAACCATTTCCCGCAAAATAAAACGCCGGGTGCGGATGGATTTAATCGTACAGATAAGCTGTCCGAGTTCTTCCGGAGATTTAAATTTCTGAAATTCTTTTATAACTTCGGGTTTTGCGCCGGTTTCTTCGGCTTGTTTGAGCAGATACTCCTGATTTTCTTTTGTCAGCCGTTTTCCGTAAGTCAGCACATACAGCAAAGCGCGCATATAAATGCTTTTTTCTTTGGCAGAAAGCAGCTTTTTTAAATTATCCATGTAAAATCTCCGGACGTTAACGATAAAATACTTATACATAAAAAAATAAAGATTTGCAAAAAAAATAAAAAACAATTATATATAAAACGTTTTATGAATGACTGCGGAGGAAGACCAATGCCTTTAAAAATAGAGCTGAAACCCCACGAGAGCATAATTATCGGGGAATCTCTGATAACCAACGACGGCGAACGCACCCGTTTTTACATTGAAGGAAACGTTCCGATTTTGCGTGAAAAGTTTATTTTGCGCGAAAAAGACGCCAACACCCCCAGCAAAAGAGTTTATTTTGTGGTTCAGCAGCTGTATTTGTCCCGCGGTGCCAAAGAGTTGCAGGATTTGTATTTAACCTATGTGCGTGATTTACAGAATGCCGCGCCGAGTTTGATTCCCTACATTGCTCCGGTAAACGAAAAAATTCTCAAAGGCGATTATTACGGAGCCATTAAAGTTGCCGAAAAACTGATGGAAAAAGAAGACGAGCTTTTTGGCGAAACATTAAAAATGGCGCAGGTTTAAGCAAGCTGTCGGATTCTTTATCAAAAAAAGGGTGCTTCGGCACCTTTTTTGGTATCCGCAAGGTAAATGCGGATATAGATTTTTCTGAAAAAAAAGAGGGTTTTGTTCCGCCTTTTTTGTGCAAAATCAAAAGTTATGCACGGGGCTGTATTGAGAATTGACAAAAGTTAATAATTGGTTAAAACTATTTCCGAAAGCAATAATTTTGGGCATTTGCGCCCGTCAGTTGGGAGAATATTATGGCTGAAATTTCATTAACCGCAAGCATGCGCTCAAACCTTTTGTCTCTGCAAAATACGCAGGATTTGATGGATATGACGCAAGAACGTTTGTCCACCGGCAAAAAAGTCAATTCGGCAATTGATAATCCGTCGTCTTATTACACGGCGCAATCACTGACCAACCGCGCCAGTGACTTAAATGCTCTGCTGGACAGCATGGGCCAGGGGATTCAGACCATTCAGGCCGCCAACGAAGGAATTGAAACGATTACGTCTTTTGCGCAGCAGGCCAAGGCAATTGTTAATTCTGCCCGCGATACCGCTCCTAAAAAAGATCCCGTAGAGTCAACCGGAACCTTTGCCGCCGGTGCGGCCGCGGCAACGGAGGTGACCTTTGAATTTACGTTTAACGGTGAAGATGTTGAATTAAAATTTAATAATGCCGGCACGGGAGAAGACATAGATGATTTAGTAACCAATTTGCAGGGTGCTTTGGATACGGCCGTCCCGGATACTTTCACCGTAACCAATAACGACGGGGTTATCTCAATTGATGCTTTGGCAGATAATCCCAACGCCACATGGACCATCAGCGGAACCGTCAACGGCTTGACCATCAGCGGCAAACAGGGCAGCGAAGAGCGTCTGGCTTATGAAGATCAGTATAATGAAATTCTGCGCCAGATAGATCAGGTTGCCAAAGATTCCGGATACAAGGGCGTCAACCTGCTGCAGGAAAATGATTTGACGGTTGTTTTCAACGAAGACCGCTCTTCCGATTTGTTGATTGAAGGTGTTGACGCTTCATCCGAAGGCTTGGAGCTGCTCCCTGCTGCAGACTGGAGCAATGCGGATAATCAGGCAATCGACCAAACAATCCAATCCGTGGAAGACGCAATTAATACACTGCGCAGCATGGCGTCGACTTTTGGTAACAACTATTCAATTGTTCAAAACCGCGAAGACTTCACCGAGAACCTGATTAACGTTCTGGAGGAAGGCTCTGACAAGCTGACCTTGGCCGATATGAACGAGGAGTCCGCCAACATGCTGGCTCTGCAGACCAGACAGCAGCTGGCCATTAACTCTCTGAGTTTGGCTTCTCAGGCTGCCCAGTCTGTTCTGAGTCTGTTCGGATAATAAACGGAGTTTTTTCCAAAAAGCGGCCGGACGGCCGCTTTTTTTTGTCCGTTAACCCTTGAAAAAGGGGCTTGAAAAACTATTTGAAATCATGTAATATGACAAATGGACAAAAAAGAGCCTCATGGACAATAAAATGGATAATAAAAAAGTAGTTGAAGAAGAATACAGCAATCCGCAAGCCGTTCCGCTGATTGTGGATGTTGAAGAAATCAAAATTCCCAAAGATCCGGTCGACAATCGTGACGAACTGGTCGAAAAAGGCCGCCTGGAAGATATCGTTGAATACGGCAGGCCCCGGCTTGACTTGTCCAGAGAAGAGATTGAGGCTGATCAGCTCAAAGATGACGATGAAAATCTCCGTATTATAGAAGAGAGTTTTCAAAAAGGAGAGATTGACGCCGAAACCCGCGATTTTTTGCATGACTATTATCAGAACGGCACCGAAATCTTTGCCGCATTTAAAGAAAGTGTCAACAATCTGCTCGGATCGCAGCCAAAATCGAAACATTACATCAATTTGTTCACCGGCCGCATAGATGAAAAGACCGCATATTTTGACGAACATGTCGGCCCCAAAACCACTATGGTTTATGAATACGAAGTTGAAGCGCCCTGGCGGCTGGAAAATCAAATTCCGGGGGCATCACCTGCGCATATAAACATCAAATTGATTATGCCGATGATGAAAGATGTCCGCCGCGCTATTGAGAAGGTTAAAATCGGCGGAAAATATGACCTGGAGCGCCGGAAAGAGTTGTCAAAACTCCGTCCGGGACAGACGCCGGAAGAGGCCGGACTTGACATGGCCAAATTGCGCACGCCGATAGCAAAATTCAAAGATGCCATCCGTTGCACGGTTTTGGCGCCGCGGTATGACGATATTGATGCCTTGTTCAAACTGAGCCTGCAGCGGGGCTTGGCGCAAAAGAGTTCTCGTCCGAGCAAGTATCTTGATAACAATCCCAAAAATTACAAAGCTTTTTACAAAAACAGCAAAAACTACCGGGATATGAAAAATTATTTGTATGTCAGCATCAGCGACGAAATCCATAATCGTTATGAAAAAAGGGGACAAGGCCGCCGAAATCATAATTTTTTGGCCGAAGTTCAGTATAAAACCGAAATACAGTTTTTTGAAGGAGATTTGCTGACTCATCGCGAATATGAGCGCGTCCGCAAATTGCAGCAAGAGTTTTACGGCCTTCTGACCGAAGGTGATAAAAAGGTTTACAATGCCAAAATTTACAGCCGCCTGCTGAATATTCAGCAGATTAACCGCCGCACGTTCAGTCATTATAATATGTTTGTTTTGCAGGAAATGCGCAATATGGAAGACATGCTTTCCACAGCGGGAGTCAAACCCGATGCCGACGGAACCTGGCCGCTGTGCCGCCGTTTGTTGGACAAAGCGCTGCTGGTGCGCTCTTCCGTTGCGCTCAAAAAAGACAGTTTTAATGACAGCGCCGCCTGGGTCAAAGATGTTTATCGCCGCTATCAGCCGCAGATAGACGGCAAATATTTGGCGGACATCCGCTCATACAAGCCGTTTTTCAAAAAAAGCGCGTCACGCTGATTATCTTAATTGAAAAAAAACCTTTTAAAGCTATAATGTGCTAAATTTTAAAGGGATAATGCACATGCAAAAAGGTTTGGTTTGTTTTATTGCCGCGCTTATGGCGGGGACAGCAGTAGCGCGGGCTGCCGATGACAAGGCTTATATTTCATTGTTTGACGGCACGCCGGAAGCGGAAAACGAAAGTTCGGACAAAGCGGCGGCAAAAGCCGGTTCTGCATCGGAAAAAGATGATGGATTTAATATTTTTTCGTTTTTGAATTTTAAGTCAACGCCCAAAAAAAGCGAGGTCAAACAGGTCCCCGGACAGCAGTTGTCGCCGTTGCAGCAGACGATTTTGCAGGCAGAAAAAGGCGATGTCAACGCCCAGTTATCGCTCGGTTATTCATATCTTTACGGTGAAAACGGCGCCGAAGTCAATTATGACAAAGCTTTTGAATATTATGCGCAGGCCGCGATGCAAAACGACAATGTCGGCCTCAACAATCTCGGCAGCCTTTATTACAGCGGCATCGGCATTCCCCGCAATACTGCCAAAGCGGCAATTTTGTTCGAAAAAGCGGCCAAACTCGGCAATACCGAAGCGGCGGTAAATTTAGGTTTTATTCTGCTGACCGGCAACGGGGTGGTCAAAAATCCCGGACAGGCCATGCAGCTTTTTGAACAGGCCGCCGAAAAGAAAAATCCCACAGCCGAATTTATGACGGGATATGCCAAATATACCGGAAAACTTTTGCAGCGCGATTACAATGCCGCGGCAATAATGATGCGAGACGCGGCCAAAGCCGGTTATGACGACGCGCAATATGTGTTATCGCTGATGTATATTAACGGCCAGGGCTTTCCGCAAAACTACGGCAACGGTGTAAAATATCTCAAAGAGGCAGTTGCGCAGGGACATATTCAGGCCATGATGACCTTGGGCGATATTTTGGCGCGCGGAGAAAAATACACACAGGATATTTATACGGCGCATGTCATGTTTAACCTTGCAGCGGTGCGCGGCGCGGCAGGAGCCGCCGAAAAGCGCAATGCATTGGAAAGCAAAATGAAAATTGACGAGGTTCTTCAGGCGCAAAGCGAGGCGGAACGGTTTAAGGAAAAGCCGTCTGAACTCACCAATTATATCCACCAGACTTTTGGCGCCAGCATTCGCAGCTATGTCGACAACGCCGGAAATTAAATCTGCAATTTCCTCCCCGACCCGAGGAGCTTTGTGTCGGACGGCAATTTAAGGAATCTTTTACAAGCCGCAGACTTGCATAATGCAATAAGCATTAAATTCGCTTTCTACACCCAACGCCTCATCCATTCCATGAAGTGTCAATTGAGTCCATTCCTCGGTTCCGTCTGAATAAACGCACACACAGCTTCCCTCAACGATTGAAAAGCCCCCGTCATAATCGGGATCAGGAGTTATAGTGCCCACAAAACCTTCTCCGCTGACTACATAAACATCTTCTTTGCAGCTGTTGCCGCTTTGGATATACCCGTCATTACAAGTCCAACCTGTATTGATTGTTGTCGTCACACCGCAGGCCGTACAGGAACTTGTTGTATAAGTCGAATTGGCCGGCTTGCTGGTAACAATATCCGTGCAGGTCGTGGCGCAGACGCAGCTGTTGCCGGATTTATTGTATCCCGAGTTACAAGCCCAGGCCGAACATTTACTCGGGCAGTCGCTGAAGTAACTTGAGCAGGAGGCATTGGCCGGAATACTGACCGCCGTCCGGTTGTGACAGTTGTCATCGTAACAGGCCGTACAGACGTCACTGCAGCCACTCTGACTGCTGTAAGTCTTGCATCCGTAAGTGCAGGTTTGCGAACTCGGACATCCGTCACCGCTGCATTTCTTGTAGCCGCTGTCTGCCGGACAAGTTTCCGTTGTTTGTCCTTTGTCACAAGTCGCGCCGGAGCTGTAACCACTCTCCGTGCAGTATTCCGCCGCCGTTTTGCAGCAGCTGCGGTAACCGCCGCAGTTGTCAGAACAACTCTTGCTGCCCCAGCTGCAGTTTTCTTCATCATTTAACGGTGTACAATCGTCCACGCAGGTTCCGTTGCTGCAGCTCTGCCCGCTGCCGCATTTGGACGCGCCGCAGGAGGCATAATAAGTCGTGCCGTCCTGGACGCAGGAACTTGAACCGACGCTCCTGCATTCGGCACTGCAGTCAGATGCCGTCAAACTGTACGTACAGGCAGGTTCTTCTTCACAAGCCACGCATTTCTGACAACTGTTATAGGAAGCACAACCGTAACTGCAGTATTTTGATTCAACGTCGCAATCGGGATTTGAGGCGCACGAGATACATATATCGCAGGAATTGGTTGACGCGCAGCCGTAAGTACACGAGACCGGAGAGACGTCGCAATCGGGATTTTCTGCACATTCAACACATTTGTCGCAATCATTGTAAAAGGAACAGCCGTAGGGGCAGGAACGTGATGTCACCATACATTCCGAACGCATGGTACAATCATTGTATTTTCCGCCGCAATACGAACCGCTTGGTTCATATTCCCCGAACAGTTGGCAGTTGTATACCAAAACTCGTTTTTGCAGACACAAGAGTCATATTTTCCGCCTCAGGATGTTCCGCTTGGCGTGTAATTGCCGCTGCAATTGTCATCATCATATTGAAATTTCGACTTGCAAACACAGCCTGTGTAACATTCCAGACCGTATAGGGGCTTAATGTCATAATCGGAACAGTCGTACAAACTTAAATCAATCGAATCCGGCGAGGCAAAACCATAAGTTTCGCAGGTTTTCTCAGCATCGCCGCCGCCGTCGTCATTGTTGCCGACGTCGGTGTTATAAGAGCGGGTGTCGCTTTGCCAGTCCGGCAGAAACCATGTCTTGGCTAATTGATATCCGTTACCGGAAATGAGAGAAGATGGTTCCCAAGATGTGTGTGTTGGTGTTGTGCAAAAAGCAGAGGCCGACCATAAGAAGCCGCCTAAGGTTAAACAAAACAGAATAAACTTAAACACCGGCTTTCTCATGGTCCTCGTCCTTTGCTGTTGAAACCGCTTCTCTATCCTCCATTATAACAAAATTAAAGGCATATATCAATCATCAATTAAATCCTCTGGACGAAACCGGCAAAAAACAAACCCCCGGAATATTTTTATTCCGGGGGTTTTTCAAAAGAAAAAAATTAAATCAGCCCTGTTTTCTGGGCAATAATAACCGCCTGAGTGCGATTGGTGGCCCCGACGGCACGCAGCAGGGCATTGATGTGCAGTTTAACGGTTGCTTCCGAAACGCCCATTTCATAAGCAATCTGTTTGTTGGACATTCCCTCGGCCACAAAACCGAGAACTTCCGTTTGCCGCGGTGTCAGTGTTTTATTGCGGGATTTTGTTTCTCCGGGCTGTTCACCGAATAATCCGGCGTTAGCCTGACTGAGAACGGAAGGCGGAAGATAGGTGCCACCGTCCAGAATAAGTTTCAAAGCCGACCTCAAAACTTTGGTATCCGCTCTTTTGGGAATATATCCGCTGATGCCCTCCGCCAGAGCTTTCCGCACACAACGCAGGTCATCCGAAGCCGAAATAACAGCCAGTCTGGCCTGAGGAGCCTTGTGTTTGATTTTAGAGATTCCTTCTTCCCAGTTCATATCCGGCATATCCAAATCCAGAAGGATCAAATCAAACCGGTTATCGTCATCCAGCAGTTTAACGGCCTGAGAAAAATTTCCGGCCTGCGAAATGACTGCCTCCGGGGCAATTTGTTCGAGATGCATGCTCAAACCGTCACGAAACAATGCATGGTCGTCCGCTATAAGAATCTTCATCTTAATCTCCCTGCGTCTAAACCGAATACATTAGTTCGGTTTTTAGGCTAAACCCAAATGTTTAAATAAACTTAAACCTTCTGCTACAGGGTTATATAAACAGCAGATTTATGGATTTAAAGGGTGCTGCTTCGGCGAAATTTATTTTTTTGCGGGAAGATATTTGATTTCCACCCCGGCTTCTTTAAACATTTGTTCTGAAAAACCGAGTTTGTCGCGCCAGGTATTCTGAGGGGTGTTTTTATCAATAACAATTTCGTGGGTAACCACCATTTTTATTCCCGATTGGATAATTGCCCGGCAGCAGTCGGTACAAGGCGCATGCGTGGCATACATCACGCATCCTTTTAAAGAGGTTCCGGTCAGGCAGGCATTATAAATGGCATTGCGTTCGGCATGCTCAAAAAAATCATATTTGGTCGGACGCTCCAAACGCTCCGGCACGTCATCATTGACACCGCGCACCAGCCCGTTATAACCCGTTGCGCGAATTTCCCTGTCCGGCCCGACCACGATAGCCCCGGTTTTTGTAGACGGGTCTTTAGACCATGTAGCCACCAGCTCGGCCACATCCATAAAGCGATTGTGCCATTTGTCCGAAAACATTATCTTTGTCCTTTGCTAATAAACAACACAAATTGTAGCAGCTTTTTGCAAAGTTACAAGATTTTTCCGAGAAGCCCTTTTATCTGCGGATTTTTTGCAGTAACTCTTGACATTAAGACAATTATGCACGATTTTAAGAACAACACTGTTTTTATAATGTATAAGGAGAAAAAAATGAGTGCGATTATTGATATTCATGCCAGAGAGATTCTTGACTCACGCGGCACCCCGACGGTTGAAGCCGAGGTTGTTTTGCAGAGCGGCGCTTTCGGACGGGCGGCTGTTCCGTCGGGCGCGTCTACCGGTGTGCATGAAGCGGTCGAACTGCGTGACGGCGATAAAAAGCGTTTTGGCGGCAAAGGCGTGCTGAAAGCTGTTGAAAACGTCAATGACAAAATTTATGATGCTTTGGCCGGATTGGACGCCGAAGACCAGATTACCATCGACCAGACAATGATTGACCTCGACGGTACCGAAAACAAGGGTAAACTTGGCGCCAACGCCATTTTGGCTGTCTCTATGGCCGTTGCCAAGGCACAGGCAGAAGAAGCCGGTCTGCCGTTGTATCGTTATCTCGGCGGCACCATGGCCCGCACGTTGCCGGTTCCGATGATGAATATTCTGAACGGGGGCAAGCATGCCGACAATCCGATTGATATTCAGGAATTCATGATTATGCCGGTTTCTGCAGATTCAATCCGTGAAGCCATTCGCATGGGCGCTGAAATTTTCCAGACACTGAAGAAAAACCTCAAGGCCGCCGGTCACAACACCAATGTCGGCGACGAAGGCGGTTTCGCCCCGAATTTGAAATCTGCCGAAGAGGCTCTGACCTTCATTGTCAATTCCATTAAGGATGCCGGTTACAAACCCGGTGAAGATGTTGTTTTGGCGATTGACGCGGCTTCTTCCGAATTTTATGAGAACGGCAAATATGAAATGAAAGGTGAAGGCAAATCTTACACCAACAAACAGATGGTTGAGTTTTACAGCGACCTTTGCAACAGATTCCCGATTTTCTCCATTGAAGACGGCATGGCCGAAGACGATTGGGAAGGCTGGAAAATGTTGACGGACACGCTGGGCGGCAAGGTTCAGCTTGTCGGCGATGACTTGTTTGTAACCAACCCGGCTCGTTTGGCTATGGGTATTGAAAAAGGCGTGGCCAACTCCATTTTGGTAAAAGTTAATCAGATTGGCAGCCTGACCGAAACCATGAAGGCCGTTGATATGGCACACCGCCACGGATACACCGCTGTTTTGTCTCACCGTTCCGGCGAAACAGAAGATACGACAATCGCCGATATCGCGGTTGCCACCAACTGCGGTCAGATTAAAACCGGTTCAATGTCCCGTACGGACCGCATGGCTAAATACAACCAGCTGATTCGTATTGAAGAAGAATTGGGCGATATGGCTGTTTATGCCGGCAAGTCGATTCTGAAAAAATAATCAAATCGATTGTTCTTAAAAGAAAAGGCTCCCGTTTCGGGAGTCTTTTTTTGCAAAAAAATCAGCGATGTCTTCCGTCCGGCAGAAACGGCTGCGCACAAGCGTTAACGGCATGAATATAAAAACGTTTTTGTTTTTCCGTCAACGGCAGAAGAGAAATTTTTTGTTTCAAAAATTTTTGACGCTGGACAAGTTCCTGATTCTCTTCAGAAGACAGCGGGCGATAAAATTCTTGTTCAAATTCTTTGGCGGAAACATTTTTTTCTGAAAGAATTTTTTTGCCGCCGGCAGAAAGCATCTGCACCGGAACATCATAGCGGCTGAAAGTTTCCAAATTGCGTAAAACGGTATCAACCGCAAAACGCGATTGCCGCAAATTGGTTGCAATCATGGTTTCCGGAAATGTCTCGTGAGCGGCAATCAGACGAGTCAGAATATTCAGGTCCAGCAGCCGTTTGGGTGCAGCCAACACTTTTCCCCGAACCTCGTACCCGCCGGATTTCAAAGTCTGAACGGCATCATGCAACAAATTGCCGGACAAACCGTCCGTTAAAATGTTTTTCCGCTCCTGCATGGCGCGAAAAACAATGTGCCGGGATGCATAAACGCCAAAATCCATTAAATCCGCAAAATACAGATTATCCGGGGCATATTTGTCATTAAGCCGAAGATTTTGCGGTTGATAGTCGGGACTGTCCTTAAGCAGATTATCAACGCTGAGCAGAATAAAATCGGGATTATCTTTCAGAAAAGCGCGTGCAAAAGAAGATTTTCCAACACCTTTTAATCCGTCAAGAAACACTGCCTGCGGTGTATTTTTTGCAGTCGGAATATTTGCGGCGGATTTCTGATAAAGCTTTTCAAATAACGCGTTAATTTCCTGCCTGCTCCAAGTATCCCAAAAACTCAATTCCATAACACAACCCTTTAATGTAATGTTTAAGGAAACTAACATATGGCGAAACAAAAATAAAGATTTATTTAGAAGTTTAATTTCTTGCCTTCTGGCACGGAGGAACAGCAGATACGAAAAAGACCACGCCTGTTTAAGGATTATTCTTGCAACACATCCCACCCCCGTAGAAAAGTGGAAGCCTCTCCACAGCCGCTTAGATATTGCCCCCGGCGGCTCGCCGGCAGAAAAGTGGAAGCCTCTCCACAGCCGCTTAGGTTATGCCACCGGCGGCTCGCCGGCAGAAAAGTAAAATTCTTTCCACCGCCGCTTAGGTTATGCCCGTGGCGCTGCCACCGCGCGCTGGGCGGCGGGCACCTCTGACGGAGAGGACAAAAGTTTAATTTGTTCAATTTTGACGGCCAGACCGGTTTTGTCATCCGTTTCAATAAAAGTTCCCCAAAGGGTTCCCGGGCCTTTATTCGGAACCAGCCGCCCGCCGGTAAAACGCCGGGCCAGACGTGCCATAGGTTCTTCTTTGTCAAAGCCGATAACGCCGGAATAGTCACCGCACATTCCGGCATCAGTCTGATAAGCGGTGCCTTTGGGCAAAATCATAAAATCAGAAGTCGGCACATGCGTATGACTGCCGATAACGGCAGAAACTCTGCCGTCCAGATAATGTCCGAAAGATATTTTTTCGGCAGTGGCCTCGGCATGGATGTCTACAAAAATCGCATCGACATTAGCCCCCAGCCGGTAAGACTGCAGCAGCTTGTCCATTACCTGAACCGGACAATCAACCGCTTCCATAAACAGCCGGCCGACAACCTCGGCAACCAGAATTTTTTTGCCGTTGGGCAGTTCAATAACGCGGGCGCCTTTGCCGGGAAGACTTTCGGGATAGTTCAACGGGCGGACAATTTGTTTGCAGTCGTCCAAAAAGGGAATAATTTCGCGCTGATTCCAGACATGATCGCCGGTAACGATTGCCGTAACGCCTTGCTCCAAAAAATCTCTGCAGATTCCCGGCGTGGTGCCAAAACCGTGCGCAGCATTGTCCGTATTAACAATCAAGACGTCAAAATTATACAATTCGCGCAGGCGGCCGATGTTGTTCAAAACGGCCTCCCTGCCGGGACGGGCCACAATGTCGCCGCAATAAACGATTCTCAAAACAAATTCCTCTGAATGGTTTTATATATAAAAAATCCCCGCAAAGGGGGAGTATTGTGAGAGAGAGCCGCCCTGCCGTATAAAACATTCTTGTCGAACCGCGTTTCACAAAGTGGGCGCCATATAAATAAACCACGATTTATTCAGCGACAGCTCCCTATAAATATATGTTGGCTCGGAAGATCTGCGGACCTACGCACCGGGCAGCTTTCTCTCTATGCCATTACATTACAACAAATTTATATGAGATGCAACAGATTTTATCTGTTCAGTCACAGATTTTATTTTTTCGGCCAGAGAATGGTCTTTTTCGAGTATTTGCTGTTGATATGCGCCGTCGTCCGCGGCAGCCGGAGATTTGTCCGAAGCGCCTTTTTTGAGTTCGTTGAGTTCGTCTGCCAACAGCAGGCCGACCATGGCCAACAGCATGTTTTCGCTGATTTGCCCGGTTCCGCCCGTAATCATGCGCGCCTTTTCATCAAGCACCCGCGCCAGCTGAATGATTCGGACTTCTTGTCCGTCTTCGCAGGCAACGGCATATTCTCTGGAATTAATCGTTATTGTTACCTGTGCCATCGTTTTCTAATACTTTGTCAAGTTGAGAGATGATATTGTCAATATTGTGAAGAATATTTTCGGAAGATGTTGTCAGAATCTGCAGACGGTTTTCCCTGTCTTTCAAAATGTTTTCCTGCTGTTTGTTTTGAGCCTTCAGTTCATTTTTTTTTGCAGATACGGAAACGTTCAGGTTGACCAACGCCTCGCTCAGTTCGGCCAGGGCATTGTTGGTTTCGGTAAACTCGATTTTTTTTGCTTCCATAATAAATTTCTCTTCCTAAATTGAAAATATTCACTTATATTCAGGGTATAATAAACAAGTGTAAAGGTTTTACAAGCAAAAAGAAAAACATGTCCCAGATTATTCTCAAAATAGAAACGCCGGACGATGTCGTTTATAATGACGGCCGGGTTTGCTGTTGTCTTTTTGATGCGTCTCTGCCGGAGGAATTTCTGCTGAAAGCCCGACGGAATTTTCCGGGGCTGAGCCTGCTCTGCGGAAAAGATGCCGCCGTTTTGTGCAAGCGTCTGGATTTTGACGGCGTCGTTGCCGAAGCAGATGTTTCAAAGCCGCTGAAAGCTCCGTTGAAAAAGATTCGCGAAGTTATCGGCCCCCGTAAAGCTTTGGGGATAATTATTCCGCCGCGCCGGCACGAGGCCATGCTGGCGTCGGAGGTCGAGCCAGAATTCGTGGCTTTTGATTTTCGTCCGGAAGAAGCCGGGCAGGCGCGCGATGTCATCAAATGGTATAACGAGCTTTTTTTAATCCAGTCGGCAGTCGTCTTTAATCCCGCAGTCAGGGACAAAGATTTTCCCGAGACGGATTTTTTGATGATAAATTCGCGTGATTATAAAGATTTTGGTTGATAAAAATCAAAGTTTAGATTAATTTGCCTATAAAACAGAAATAAGAATAAAAATAAATTTTAGGAGACAGAACCATGAAACAGCAAGCCGGATCAATCAGAATTGGCTGGGTAATCGAATATAAAAACAAACCCTGGACGGTGTTGAAAACAAACTTTGTCAAGCCCGGAAAAGGCGGCGCCTTTATGCAGGTCGAAATGAAATCCGTTGAAGAAGGAACCAAAACCAACGAACGTTTCAGAACCGAGGACATTGTCGAAAAAATGATGGTTGAAACCAAAGATTGTCAGTTTTTGTTTGAAGATGCCAGCGGCCTGACTTTCATGGAAAACGAAACGTTTGAACAATTTGCCATGCCGTCGGACATTTTGGGCGATTCCCGCCCGTTTTTGACGGACGGCATGCAGGTCAAAGTCAGTGTGATTGACGGCAAGCCGATTTCCGTCGAACTGCCGCTGCAGGTTATTTGCGAAGTTACGGAAACCGAACCCGTCATCAAGGGCCAGACCGTTTCTTCGTCCTACAAACCCGCAATGTTGGATAACGGTGTCCGCACGACGGTTCCGCCGTTTGTCGGCGTCGGCGATAAAATCGTCGTTTCCACCTCAGACGCATCTTATGTAGAAAGAGCCAAATAATGTCGTATATTTCCGCCAACCTCAACTTTTTACTCTCGACGGTTAAAAAAGTTTCGACGGCGCTTAGCCGCGATTTCAGCGAAATTGAGCTGTTGCAGTCTTCCGTTCGCGGACATAAGGAATTTACGGCCGCAGCCGTGGAAAAAATCAAACGCGCGCTGAAAACGGAATTGCAAAGGGCTCGTCCGGACTATGCCGTTGTTTTCAGTGGTGACAAGCGTCCCGCGGCATCGCATTTTCTGGTTGCTCCGATGGACGGCAGTCTGAATTTTATGCACGGAATCCCCCACTTTGCCGTTTCCGTTGCCGTCGTGGAAAAAGGCGTCGTTACTTCCGGCGTAATTTATAATCCGGCGACCGGTGATACGTATTTTGCCGAAAAAGGCAACGGCGCATTTAAGGAAGGCAGCCGGAGTCACGAACGCCTGCGCGTCTCCTCCCGCAAAGAGGCGGCGGATGCCGTTATCGGTGTTTCGGAATACATGCCGGCATATACGGCTTTGGCAGCGGTACGCATGCAAGGTTCTCCGGTGTTGGATTTGGCGTTTGTTGCCGCCGGAAAGCTTGATGCGGCTGTTATATCGGGAAGCGCCGCGGAATTTGCGGCCGGCATGCTGCTGGTTAAAGAGGCCGGCGGATATGTGTATGACGCAAATCAGAAAGATATCCGCACCGAGAATTTGGCAGCGGCTTTAGACAGTGGCAAATGTCTTGCCGTCAATGCTGAGCTTGGACGCCGGATGCATGATTTGATTAACAATTAGTCGGAAGGGAGAAACAATGCGCAAACAGATTGGGTTGTTGTCGTTAAGCTGCCTTGCCGCACTCGGAATATCCGGCGCGGCGCTGGCTCAAAGCAGTGATGTTTATGTCGACTTTTCTGTCTTGGACGGACTTGATGTCGAAACATCTGCCGCCGTCAGCCCCCAACCGTTGTTTCCCGTCGTAAAACCCGTTCCCGCACCGGCGGCTCCGCGCAAAGCCAAACCGGCCGCCAGAAAAAAAACGACCTCAAATCAGGTGTCCGTAAAGGTTAAGCAACCGGCAAAAGCGGAAGAACCCCGGGTCGTAAAAACAGCCGAAAAAACGGAAAATGCCGTGAAAGAAGAGCCAAAGCCGGCCGAAAAAGAGGTAAAAGTTGTTTCTCCGGCTCCGGTTAAAGAGGTGATTGTTGCCGACAATGTCAATGTTCCTGACGAAAAAAAGCCGGAAACCTCGGAACAAAATAAGGAGCTTACGCCTGAAAACGCTCCAAAAATTCCGTTTGTAACGTCTTCCGAACCGGTTGAGGTTGTGGATGTTGAACCCGTTTCTTTGGAGAAAAGCGCCGAACAGAATAAAAAAACGGAAGCCCAAGCCGTAACCGCGCCGTCCGTGCTTCCGGTAGAAACGGCACAGCAGCCGGACCAAACTGCCCAACCGTCCGCCACTGACAACGCCGAACCGGCTTCTCAGGCTCTTGATGTTTCGAATCTGCTGACATTTAACGAAGATGTTTCGGAACTCAGTGACGAGCAAAAACGTCAGCTTGATGCGCTGATTGCCGGTTTTGACGATCCGGTCAATAATAAAATAGCCATTCATTCTTATAATCTGGACGACGGAGAAGACGCCTTCCGCAAAAAGCGGACCTGTCTGAACCGGGCCATAGAGATTCGCAGTTATCTTCTGCAAAAAGGCTATAAAAATTTCAGCATCAAAGTCATTAATGTTGAGCCGGGTTCGACCAAGGCCAATCAGGTTGAGCTGGAAGAATTGAAGTAAAAATTAAAAAAATCTTTAAATAATGCTTGCGTTATTAAATTGAGTAATGTATAAGAGCATAAAAATTATACGTTAATGAAAGTTTCAGGAGTTTTTACGATGAAAAAAGGAATTCATCCCGACTATCACGAAATTACTTATGTAATGACTGACGGTTCAAAGTTCACCACCCGCTCTACGCTGGGCAAGGCCGGTGACGTTATTAATTTGGAAGTTGATCCCAAATCCCATCCGGTATGGACGGGCGTTCGCCGTTTGGTAGACACGGGCGGACAGCTGTCTAAATTTAAAAACAAGTTTGGCGCTTTCGGTCTCAAAACCGGTGAAGACGCTGCTGCCGGATCATCCAATAAATAATAAAAGCGTAAATCGTTTGCTATTTATTAACCTGCGTCTGATACTATCAGACGCAGGTTTTGTTTAAGAAAGTATTTCTGAAGATGATAAAAATAACGCATTTTGAAGTTTATACCGACCGTGGTTCGGGGTGGCAGCTGGAAGACCGTTTTTCGCTTGATCAGCGTCAGGAGGCCTTCAATCTTGCCAAAGAACTGGAGCAGGATAAACTTAAAGTCAAAATCATCAAAGAAATCTTTGACGTTCAGGATAACTCGTATCAGGAAACGGTCGAATACGTCAGCAATCTGAATAAAAAGAAGACTGTAGCAGTCGTGCCGGGGCAGGGAAATCTCTCCGGATATCCGCAAATTCATTCGGCCGGCGGCGAAGAAGTCGAAGAAATAGTTATTTCCGGCGGAATACCCCGCCACAGCGTTGCCGGTGCGGTTGCCCGCCTGCTGGCGGTTATTTTGATAAGCTTGGTTCTGGCAAACGTAATTGTCAGCTTGGTATTTCCTGTTATTGAAAACTTTATTTCCGAGGACAGTGCCAAACCGGTATTGTTCAGCGTTTTTCTGGTCGTATTTTTGTCTTTGGCCATTCCTTTGGTTATCAAGACGGTGCCGTGGTATGTTTTTTCCTACAACAAAAACAAACCGCGTCAGGTTGCCGAAAAAAATTTTTATGACAAGGCGGAGGACTTGATTCATCTTTATAACTTAAATGATGAAATCGAACCGATTATGACGCCGGCATATCCCGAGGCGCCTCTGGAATATAAGCAGTATGTCATCTCTTTTCTGACGGAGCTTCTGTCAAACATTCAGTCTCATACTTCCATGAGCAACAATTTTTCAAAACTCGGTGTCAAGCTGATTGTCTACGGAGGCTGTCTGGAACTGGCGCGTTACAGCGGTTTATCCATTTCGGAAGCCAACTCGGTGTTGTATGAGGCCTTTCGGATTATTGACGGAGAACGTGCGGATTTAGAGGCTTTTTACGAGGCCAAAAGATCGTATAAAGACAGCAAGGTTGCCGTTTTTTTAACCGGAGTTGGGGCCTATTTGATGGCGCACGTCATCAAGGGGCAGCCGATGCCGTCCGAACTGCTCAACATCACATTCGGCAAGTGGGAGCGCCTCAATCGTACCGAAATCAATGACAATACTCCGACGATTATGGATGAGCTTCCGGTAAATCAGGAAGTTGTCAAAACGGTTTTGGTCAATATCAAAAGCGATTTGAAGTTTATGGACGAGGCCGTTCCCAACAAGGACAAAGTTGCGGAACAGACCAGTGCTTCCATCCGCAATCTGATATCAAATCTCCTCGGAAAATACAAGGGAGACAATGTTTTGGAGGCCGAAGGCATTACCCGCATTCGTTTTCGCAAAATTAATAATGCGCTTAAATTTGCGGACGAGTGTCTGAAAGACATCGCCACTTATCAGGAAGAAACCAACAATGAAAATTTGCTGCTGCGCAATTGCTGCGCCGTAACGGATTATTTTGAAGAAGGCGAGCCGGGAGTTGATGCCTATCTCAAAGACATGTTTGAGCATATTTACAACGGAGAAATCATTGCCACCCGGGAAGTTGTGGAGGCTCTGCCCGAAAACAGCGGCTTCAAATTTGACTTCCTTGGCGAAAAAGTATTTTCTTCAGACGGCCGGAGCGTTGCTCTTTACAAACTGATTGATTGACATTGTTAAAAATCCCGGTATCTCTGCAAAAAATGCTTGTATATTGTGCAAATAAAAATTATGTTAAAGATAGTTTTAAAGACGAGTATATTGCACAGAAAGGATAAAAATAATGACTGCACCTTTAATGCCCCGCGCAACGGCAGTGTGGCTGGTGGAAAATACCACATTGACATTTCGGCAAATAGCCAATTTTTGCGAACTTCATGAATTGGAAATTCAGGCGATTGCCGATGGTGACGTATCTGGAAACATCATGGGCCTTTCGCCGATAGACAACGATCAGCTGACCATGGAAGAGATTCATCGCTGCGAAGCCGATCCCAAGGCCAACCTGACGCTCAATGAAATGGAAAGAAACGTCAAGGCCCGCAATCTGAAGGCCAAAAAGGTTCTGTCGCCATCTCAGCGTCAGGACAAGCCGAACGGAATTGCCTGGATTATCAAAAATTATCCCGATTTGAAAGACAGTCAGATTTGCAAGCTGATTGGCACGACCAAACCGACGATTGAAGCCATTCGCAACGGAACACACCGTGACATGGCAATAATCCGTCCCAAAAATCCGGTAACAATTGGCCTGTGTTCGGAGCAGGATATTGAAAAAGCCGTTTTGGCGGCACAAAAAGCTGCGGCCAAATCGGAGAAACCGAAAAAAGCTTCCAAAGCCAAAAAAACGACGGCCAAAAAGAGCAAAGCAACAAAAAAATAATTTAAGAAACAAGATTTGAAACCCGGGAATAAAATTCCCGGGTTTTCTGGTTCCATACCCAACACCAAAACATACGGACACAAAAAAGTCCGCGCACCGATTTAAAGATTATTCTTGCAACACATTCCACCCCCGCAGAAAAGTAAAATTCCCTCCACATCCGCTTAAGTTATGCCCGTGCGGCTCGCACTCTGTCAAATAGACATCAGGCACGGAGGAACGGCAGATACGAAAAAGCACCGCGTGCCCACTTAAAGATTATGTAGGCAGCCAGTCATGCCCCCGCCCGCTGGGCGGTTTCGTCCAGTGTGCTCAAATGCATGTTGACACGCACCAAAGATTATGATAAAATTACTTTATAATCTATAGTGTGGTGAGTGTTTGGGGGTGCGATAACCTTCAAATTTGTAGATTAGGCTTCATCATACCCGAACCGTGCCGTCAAATGACCGGAAGGTTTGGGAT
>CALXLC010000022.1 GCA_944389095.1 uncultured Alphaproteobacteria bacterium | reverse complement strand
ACTATATAAACCGAACAACACTGCCGTAAATGCTGCCATGTACTTCGTGCTCATTCTGCTCATCTTCGTCGTCCTTCTTCTGTTAGTCCGGATATCCTAGCTTTCAATTTAACACGTTTCCGGACTCATGTCAATTATTAATTAACATCTCTGGACGGAAAACTCATTTTATGTGGATTCCCTCTCTCAGCGGCTTTAAAAACGCCCTTAAAACTTATGTTTTATCCGACTTTTCCCTCTCCAATCTCTTCATCATAACATCTTATGCCAGGCAGCGCCTGGAGGCATAACTGGCTGCCGAAATAATCTTTAAGTGGGCGCGCGATGCTTTTTCGGGACTGCCGCTCTTCCGTGCCTGATGTCTACTACCCGGCGGGTGGGGCATAACCTAAGCGGCTGCCGGCGAGCCGCCGGTGGCATAACCTAAGCGGCGGCGGAGGGTATTCCACTTTTCTGTGAGTTGGGTGCGAGCCGCACAGGCATAACCTAAGCGGCGGTGGCAGGAATTTTACTTTTCTGCGGGGATGGTCTACGTTGAGGGAATAATCTTTTTTTGCGGATAGCCATAAAAATGATTGTCTCAAAACTTTTTATGAGTTATAACTGTTTCAATTAAGGTAAATTTTATGAATGACAGAATAGACACTGATGCAAAAGTGGCATAAAAAAACAAATAATAAATTGCCGGAAAAGTCTTCTGTAAAGCTGGTTGATAAGGCTCAACATCCTAATTATGCGGCGATTGATTTAGGGACGAATTCGTGTCGTCTCGTGATTGCAACGCCTACGCCCACGTCGTTTCGGATTGTGGAGACTTTTTCCCGTATTACCCGTTTGGGGGAAGGGATTATTAACAATAATGAGCTTTCCCGGGTTGCAATTAAACGTACGCTCGGCGCTTTGAAGGTTTGCGCCGGTGTGCTGGCTGAATATGCGCCGATTGTCCGTTCCCGTTATGTGGCGACGGCGGCATGCCGCAGGGCGGTTAATTGTCGGCAGTTTTTGGATTTGGTAAAAAAAGAAACCGGGCTGACGCTTGAGATTATTTCTCCGCAGGAAGAATCTCGTTTGGCCGTGGTCGGTTGTATTCCGCTTTTGAGCCGCAGTATTAAACGGGCGCTGGTGTTTGATATCGGCGGCGGTTCGACGGAAATTTCTCTGGCACGGACGACCAACAGCGGCAAGACCTTTATTGAAGGGTATATCTCCCTGCCGTACGGGGTTGTGACGATTTCGGAAGCTTTTCCCGAACAGGATATGACGGATTTGGCTTATGATACGATTATTGAACGGACGCATAAAATCCTTGCCGAGTTTGAAGAAAAACACCATATCCGGGAGGCCATCGCCGCGCAGGAAATCCAGATTATCGGAACATCGGGGACGGTGACTGTTTTGGGCGCCGTCCATTTGAATCTGCCGCGTTATAATCGCTCGGCGGTGGACGGGATTTCAATTACCCGGCAGGATATTGACCGGACAATTGCCAAAATTAAACGTCTGGGGGACGAAGGCCGCAAGAAGCATCCCTGTATCGGCGCCCAAAAAGCAGATTTGACTATGGCCGGTTGCGCGATTATTGAGGCGTTGTGTTCGTTTTGGCCGATTTCGGAAATTACGGTGGCGGACAGAGGAATCCGCGAAGGGATTCTGCTGGATATGATGCATTCTCAAAAACGTCCGTTTCGGAAAAAACGTCGTTTCCGTCATCCGTATAACCGCGGTTCCCGAAAATCGCACGAAACTTTTAAGGAGGCTGCCAATGACAGATAAATGTTATGCCGCTATTGATTTGGGGACGAATTCCTGCCGGTTGCTGATTTGCAATCAGGAGGGCAGAGAGCTTTGCAAGCAAAGCGTTTCTACCAGGCTGGGCGAGGGGCTTTATAAGGATATGAAGTTTACGCCCGAGGCGATGGAGCGTGCTTTGAAGTGTTTTTTTGAGTTTCGCCAGATTATGGATAAGTATAATATCGTCAAGCTGCGTGCCATAGCGACGGCCGGTTGCCGGATGGCGAAGAACAGCGCCGATTTTTTGAAAAAGGTTTATGACGAATCGCGGATACGGCTGGAGGTTATTGACGCTTATGAGGAGGCCCGGCTGAATTTAAAGGGCGCTTTGACTCATGTCGAAGGTCGGACGCCGTATGTGATTGTTTATGATTTGGGCGGCGGTTCGACAGAAATTACGCTGGCCGGCAACACTCAAAATCCGCAGATTTTGCATACGGTTTCCATTCCCTGGGGCGCACGCAATGCTTCCGAGGCTTTTGGGCTGGTTGAGTACAAAGACGAGAATGCTGCCCGGTTGCGTCAGGAAATAGGCGCATATGTTGCCGATTTTGTCAGAAAATCCGCGTTGGATAATTATCGGGATCAGGTTTGTCTGGTGGCAACTTCAAGCACGCCGCTGCGTTTGGCGTCGATGATACATCATTTTCCCGCTTATGACCGGGACAAGGCTGACGGCCTCAGGTTCAGCACGGCGGAAGCTGATGCGGCGATTAACCGGATTTTTCATATGAGCCGGGCCGAAATGGCCGACGATCCGTTTATCGGTGACAAGCGTTCTTATATTTTTATTGCCGGTTGTGAAATTTTTAAGGCGGTTTATGACGGTTTGGGCGTGCCGGAGATTACCGCCTCGCTGAAAAGCGCCAAAGACGGCATTGTGGCAGAATTGATTGAAAGTGACAGAAAAAATGGGCAAGTTAACGCAGTCGGCGAAGGCAATTACCGGACGGCATAATCTGACCGTACGGGTTAAAACTTCAAAATTCAAAAAAAAATCATCCAATCAGTGGCTGGCGCGTCAACTGAATGATCCTTACGTTGCGGAATCCAAAAGACTGGGGTATCGTTCCCGTGCGGCCTTTAAGTTGATTCAGCTGGATGAGAAATATCATTTTTTGGGAAAAGGAAAGACGATTGTGGATTTAGGCTGTGCGCCGGGCGGTTGGACTCAAGTGGCAGTGCAGCGCAATAAGGGGAGCGGGCAGGTTGTCGGTATAGATATTCTTGAGACAGAGCCGGTGCCCGGTGCCGTGCTCGTTTGTCAGGATTTTACACAGCCGGAGGCTGCGGACAAGTTGAAATCTTTGTTGAACGGCGAGGCGGATATTGTGATGAGCGATATGGCAGCAAATACCACGGGGCACCAGCAGACGGACCATCTGCGGACCATTGCGTTGGTGGAAACCGCTTATGAGTTTGCCAAAGAGGTGTTGGCTCCGGGCGGCATCTTTATTGCGAAGGTTTTTCAGGGCGGCGCGGAAGGTGATTTGCTGGCGGACGTAAAAAAGAATTTTGCCAAGGTCGGTCATTTTAAACCGGATGCCAGCCGCAAGGCCAGCCCTGAAACATATTTGGTGGCACAGGGGTTTCGCGGTGGCAGGCAGGCGGTTGACGAAGGGTAGGCGGTTATGCAGAGCGGCGCCAGATATCAGGCGGTTTTGGACCTGATCAGCGAAATTTTTAAAGATGAAAAGCCGGCGGACGGGCTTATCAACGACTATCTGCGGGCACGCAAATATATCGGTTCCAAAGACAGGCGGTTTATTACCGATACGGTATGGACCATTCTCCGCAATCGGATGAAGCTGGAGTTTGACGCGCAAAGCCGTGAACCGCGGCGGATTTTGTTGTGGTATGCCAAAGACAGGTTGAACGAGGTGTTTGACGGGAGCCGGTACGGCATGGCTCCGTTGACGGAAGAAGAAAAGAAATTTTTGGCCTGTTTCCGGGAAGAGGCTTATCCCGCTTATGTCGAGGCGGAATGTCCACAGTGGCTGTTTGAAAAAATAGGGGATGTTGCATTGTGCAAGGCTTTGAATCAGCCGGCTCCTGCTGATTTTCGCGTTAATTTTACATCTCGGGAAGAGGCTTTGCGCCGTCTGGAAAACGAGGGAATTGATGCCGCGCCGACGCCGTACTCTCCGCTCGGAATTCGTGTCGACGGGCGTCTTAATTTGGGGGCCTGTATGACTTATCAGGACGGGCTGATTGAAGTTCAGGATGAGGCGTCACAGTTGGCGGCGCTTCTGTGCGATGTTCGTCCCGGACATAAGATTATGGATTATTGTTGCGGTGCGGGCGGCAAAAGTCTGACATTGTCTCATTTGTTGCAAAACCGGGGGCATATTCTGGCACATGATGTCAATTCCCGGCGGTTGGAGGCGATTAGGCCTCGTCTGGCTCGTTTGGGCGTTAAAAATATTGAGCTGACGGAAATCGTGGCGGACAATGACCGTGATTTTGATCGTTTTATCATTGATGCGCCTTGCTCCGGAACGGGAACCTGGCGGCGGGCTCCCGACGGCAAATACCGGTTGTCGCCCGGATTGTTGAAAGGCTTGGTCAAAACACAGGCGGAGCTTTTGGAAATCGGCGCGGCCAAAACAAGAAAGGGCGGTCGTTTGATTTATATCACCTGTTCGGTGCTGCCGGAGGAAGACGAATTGGCCATTGAGGCTTTTTTGACGCGTCATAAAGATTTTGTTCCGGCGGATATTGCCGGATTGTGGCGGCGCCTGACCGGTTGCTCATATCCGGGAACATCCGGACGTTATTGCCGGTTGTCTCCTTTGACAACCGGAACGGACGGCTTTTTTGTCGCCGTGCTTGAAAAAAAGGCTTAGTCTGTGTTTTTTCCGTTTTGGCGGTAAATATAAGAGATGATTTCGGCGACGGCGGCAAAGGCTTCCACCGGGATTTCTTCGTTGATATCCACGGCTTTTAATATTTGCAGCAAATCGGCATCCTGATGAATCTCAATATTGTTGTCCAGTGCAATCTGAATGATTTTTTCGGCAATCGGTCCTTGTCCCTTTGCCAAAACGGTCGGCGCGTTGTGTTTATCTTTGTCGTATCCGAGTGCAACCGCGTAATCTGGGGAAAACTCGGATTGCCGGTTGTTTTTTGACTCGTTTGGAGTATCATCCTGCATAGACATGGGGTTCCTTTATGTGCTGTTGGGGAACAGCCTAAAACATAACGGAAAATTTGGCAAGAGCTTTGTGTGGCATAAAACTTGCATGTCTGTTGTATGCAAAGGGCATATAACTTTTGGGGAGTTTGTTTATGGATTTGAAGAATCTGTCCGTTTTTGATATGGCAGGCCGTAATATGCAATATTTAACGGCCAAGCAGGAGGTGATTGCCTCCAATATTGCCAATGCCAGCACTCCCGGATATTTGGCAAAAGATGTCAGAGCTCCCGAATATACTTCCGAATTTGTGGCCGATATGCCGATGAAGCTTACTAATTCAAAGCATTTGAGCGGTGCCCGTCAGCGGCAGGCGCTGGAAATATATACGCCCAGACCGACAGCGGCTTTGACGATTGACGGAAACGGCGTGATTTTGGAAGATCAGATGAATCAGGCCAGCAAAGCCAGCAGCGAATATCGTAAAATGATTCGCATTTACAACAAATATAAAACCATGCTGACAACGGCAGCTACCAAAATCACCACATAAAGGGATATGAGTTATGGCAGGAAATCTTTCAGTTAGTGCGGATATTGCCGTCTCGGGGATGAAAGTTCAGGCCGAGCGCCTTAAGGTTATTGCCCAGAACATGGCCAATGCCGACTCCATTTCAACCGAGGCCGGCGGCGAACCTTATCGGCGTCAGGTGGTGACTTTTCAAAATTATGTCGATAAGGAAACCGGCGGCGAAATGGTGCGGGTGGACCGTGTTGTTAAGGATATGTCGCCGTTTAACAAAAAATATGCGCCGAATGCGCCCGGTGCCGATGCCCAGGGGTATGTTTCTTTGCCGAATGTTGATCCCCTGGTGGAAATTATGGATATGAAAGAGGCTCAGAGAGCTTATGATGCCAATATGAATATGATGAGGACCGCGCGTGAAATGAGTTCCAACGTGCTGGATCTTTTGGAATAATGAAAGGAAACGATTGTGATTAGTAGTGGTATTTCTAACGCATTAAACGCTTATCAGCAGGCCTTGGGGCGGATTTCGGCTCAGGAGCAAAAGACTGAGGCGGAGATTTCCGCAGCCGAATCCCAGTCAGCTTTCGGCGATATGGTTAAGTCTGCCATAGAGGACACAGAAAATCTTCACAAGCAGGCTGAAGCGACAACTCTTATGGGAATTCAGGGCAAAGCAGATATTCAGGATGTCGTTCTTGCCGTTTCCAATGCAGAAGTTGCTCTTGAAACGGTTGTTGCCGTTCGTGATACGGCCATCAGGGCGTATAATACTATTATGCAAATGCCCATGTAACATCAAAAGGCCGTTTGGTTGGTGTCTAAAGCAGTTTTACGCGGGACGGAAAAAAGGTTGTATAACGGACGCTTAATACAGAAATTGCGGGCTGAAAGTTTCCTCACGTACCTTTAAAGTACGCTGCGGTACTTTCATCCTTATTTCTTATTAATCGTCTCGTTCTCCAACCTTTTAACGTGCCTT
>CALXLC010000021.1 GCA_944389095.1 uncultured Alphaproteobacteria bacterium | reverse complement strand
TGGCAGCATTTACGGCAGTGTTGTTCGGTTTATATAGTCATCCGGCCTACTGCACACACCAACACACACCACTAGGATTAGCTCCGGATATCCCCGAAATTTCAGAAACGGGGGAGTCGTACCGGATAGCGAAAGTCTATTGGCTTCCGGATTACCAAAACATTTACAACAGCAATATTAACGACCCGGATGTTTCCGGCCCGCCTGACGGCGGGGACGGCGAACGCCGGTGCGAAGATTACGGCCTGGTATCGGCATGCGGCAGCGGCATGAGCGGCGAGTTACGGCGTCCGGTTCCGGAATTGCGCTGTTATGCCAATTGCCGCTGTGCGGATATTTATCAGTATGATGACAGCAACTGTCAACCGCCGTATTACGGAAGCGGCAACAGCTGCGGCGGCAAATATGAGAAATGCGAACTGAATATCGAAGAAGCCTGCGACGGTTATGTCAAAAGCTGTTCGGAAGGGTGGCAGCTGAGATCGGACGGCCGCTGTGAATATGATGACAGTTACGGAACCTGTTGCAATTTGTGCGAAGGGTACGACTACGGAGAAATCCCGGAAGGGTATGTCGAAACGGGACGTTGCGAGAGCTGTACGGGCACGAAGTATAAGATAGAGATAAACCCGTGCGACGGATTCAGCGAATGCCGGTACGGCGCGGAGATAGGGGCGAAGAGCTGTCAGAGCGGCAGCAAGGTTTTGTGTGACAATGGCAAGAATGGGCTGTACGAGGGCACGGTGAGCAGTTGTCCGGCATATACGGTATGCAGTTATGAGGACTGTTCGGGATTGTATTGCGCGACCGGGTGCGCGGAAGGCAGTTTTGACGAAGAAGCGTATTGGAGCGGCTTATAGAAGATGAGGAGAAGAACAATGAGAAAGATGATGAAGACGGCAATAGCGGCATTGCTGCTGAGCGGAACAGCCATGAAACCGGCTCTGGCACAGAACTGTACGAGTTCGACCAGATGTGCGGAATTGGGGTATAAGAAATCGGCGGCGGATTGTGACGGCATGGAAAGTCTGGTCTGTCCGTTTGACAAGTCCAAATATTACTGCGTGGATGTCGCCGGATCACTGGCCAATGCCACACCGGGCATGATTCTGTATTCCGACGGAACGGTGTCTGAAAATGTCATTTCCGGCAAAACTCCCGTTGGTGTGGTGGCTTATGTCGACGGTTCGACGAGGCTTGCCGTAGCACTGGAAGAGATTAGTTCGAACATTCAATGGTCTACGCAGAGTTATGAGTATGAAAACTTATCATGTTTGGCTGATTATAGCAGCACGGCAGAGGCACAAACAGACTTTAGAGGAGCAACAAACACCTCATGTATCGTAAATTACAGAAGCAATAACAGTTATCCGGCAGCAGAATATTGCAATAACTCTTATAAGCCTGTCTCCAGCGGTACAGGCAGCAGCGGATGGTATTTACCGGCAGCCGGAGAGCTGTATATGATGAACTTCAGCTATGAGGCTATTAACTTAGGGCTTCAAAAATTGTCGAAGACGCAACTTCAGAGTGCTTATTACTGGTCTTCGTCCGAGTACGCTTACGGCAACCGCGCGTGGCGGGTCAACCCGTACTACGGCCTCATAGACTACGACTATACGTATAACGGCAATAGCCACGTTCGTTGTGTCCGCACTTTTTAGAAGGGCGGTCGAAAAAATTATACTCTCCGCCACAGGGCACAAAAAAAGGCCGTCTGGCTGGTGGATAAAGTGATTTCCAGCAGCGAAGAAAATTTTAGTGTACACAAAAGTACATGAATTTTCTTCGACTGCGTAAAATTGCTTTAGACACCAGCCAGACGGCCTTTTTCTTTAAACTTCAGGAACCGACGACTGAGTCTTTCTCTCTTCCGGAACAGGAGATTCAGCTGATTTATCAATTTTTTCGCCTTTGATAACTTGCTTAATCTCGTCTCCGGTAAGGGTCTCGTATTCAATTAAAGCCTGCGCCAGCAGTTCCCACTCTTTTTGATGTTCCTGCAAAAGTTTGGTCGCCTCGGCATGCGCATTAACCACCAAATTTTTGATTTCGGCATCAACCAGACGGGCGGTATCCTCACTCATGTTTTTATTTTGAGTAACAGACTTGCCCAAAAAGACCTCGCCGGAATTTTCGGCATACAAAACCGGACCAAGCTTCTCGCTCATTCCCCATTCGGTAACCATAGACCGGGCCAGATTCGTTGCCGCCGCAATATCCGACGAGGCGCCGGAAGTCACATTTTTGGCACCGAACTTCAATTCCTCGGCAACCCGTCCGCCCATCATGATAACCAGACGCGACAACATTTTAATCCGCGAATAAGAATACTGGTCTTTTTCCGGAAGCTGCTGAACCATGCCCAGAGCCCGACCGCGGGGAATAATCGTCGCCTTGTGTATCGGATCCGTACTCTCCACAAACAAAGAACAAATGGCATGCCCGGCCTCATGATACGCCGTCAGTTGTTTTTCCTGATCGTCCATGGCCATGGACCGCCGTTCGCTGCCCATCAGCACCTTGTCTTTGGCATCATCAAAATCTTTGGACGTCACTTTGGTTTTATTTTTGCGGGCCGCAAGCAACGCCGCTTCGTTAACCAGATTCGCCAAATCGGCACCGGAAAAACCCGGTGTGCCGCGGGCAACCACGCTCAGATTGACATCTTTTGCCAGCGGAACATTTTTGGCATGAACTTTCAAAATTTCTTCCCGGCCTTTTATATCCGGATTCGTCACCGTCACCTGACGGTCGAAACGTCCCGGACGCAACAAAGCCGGATCCAGCACATCGGGACGATTCGTTGCCGCAATCAGAATAACGTTTTCATTCGGTTCAAAACCATCCATCTCCACCAAAAGCTGGTTAAGGGTCTGTTCCCGTTCGTCATTTCCGCCGCCCAGACCGGCCCCCCGGTGACGGCCGACCGCATCAATCTCGTCAATAAACAGCAAACAGGGCGCATTTTTTTTGGCCTGCGCAAACATATCACGCACCCGGCTGGCACCCACGCCGACAAACATTTCCACAAAATCTGAACCCGAAATGGAGAAAAACGGCACATCGGCTTCTCCGGCCACGGCTTTGGCCAACAGAGTTTTACCCGTTCCCGGAGGGCCGACCATCAAAACCCCTTTCGGAATTTTGCCGCCAAGACGCTGAAATTTTTCGGGATCTTTCAAAAAGTCGATAATTTCTTCAAGTTCTTCTTTAGCCTCGTCCGCACCGGCCACGTCGGCAAAAGTGACTTTTTTGGTATTTTCAATCAAACGCGCGCGCGATTTTCCGAAACTCATCGCCCTGTTGTTGCCCGAATTGGCCTGACGCATAAAGAAAATCCACACGCCGACCAAAAGCAGCATCGGAAACCAGGAAATAAACACACCCCAAAAAGTGCTGGAAGTATTATCTTCCGGCTGAGCCGTAACTTTCACGTCATTTTTGCGCAGCATCTCCACCATACTCGGATCAAACGGCGCATAAGTATAAAAACTTTTGCCGTCGGTATAGCGTCCGCTGATGTTGGCCCCTTCAATCGTAACTTCCGCAATTTTCTTGTTCTCGACATGTTTCATAAAGTCGGAAAAAGCCACTTTCTCGGCATTGGCGCGTCCCGCATTGCCATTAAACATATTCATGGCACCCGAAAGCAAAACGATGGCCAGCAGCCAGACAATAATATTTCTTCCTGTTCTCATACCTGTTTCCTCAAATATTTTCTGCTTTTTTTATATATAAGGACATCGGCAACAAAACTCAAGCCATAATCCCCACTTCTCCACGAAGAACAAAAAAAACGACCGGACCAAACGTCCGGCCGTTTTGCTGTCGGCAATCAAATTACTTGCTGCGGGCAGCTTCGATTTCACGCTGAATAACGGTTTCGTCAAGAGTCTGAACGACTTTTCCGTTCACAACCAGAGTCGGAACGCCGTTAACCTGAATCTTGCTGGCCAAATCGGCAATATCCTGCAAAGCCTTGTTGACTTTTTCGGAATTCATGTCCGTTTTCATCTTCTCAAGATCAACACCGGCCAAAACGGCAGCTTCGTCAATCTTGGCCTCGGTCAACGGACCTTTGATTTCAAACAGAGCGCTGTAAACTTCGGCATACTTGCCCTGCTCTTTGGCAGCCAGCGCAGCCTTAGCCGCATACTGGGAAACCGGCGCAACAAAGGTCAAAGATTTGCCGACCATTTTAACATCGTCGTTTTTGGCAATGATGTTTTTCAGAACCGGATAAATTCTGTGGCAGTAGCCGCAGGAGAAATCAAAGAACTCAACAACGACAACTTTGCCGTCCGGATTACCCAGAACACCGTCGTTCGGATTGTTGTTAAGATCTTCAATGTTGCTCATAATCATTTCCTGAGCTTTCTTCTGAGCTTCTTCTCTCACTTTCTGCTCATAATTCTGCATGGCGTTAATAATGATTTCCGGTTTTTCATTAATAACTTCCTCAACATTGACCGTTGAATCCTTGCTGCAGCAGACGATGCACATAACCAGCGCAACGATTGCCACGACCAAAGCAGCCAACGAAACATAAACTGCATTAATTTTATTCATATGTAAAATCCTTAAAAAAAACAAATTCTAATAAACAGATATAATTTAGCCAATAAGATTGCGATTTACAAGCTTAAAATAAATATTATTTGTCATTTTTAAATCGAAAGATAAAGCTTTTTTTCATAAATGCCGCGGTATAATTCCGATAACTTTAAACTTTTGAGGAAAAGACCGAATGTTTCACATTGCCGTATCGCTGTTTTCGAAAACCAAATCACTCGAAAACAAAATAGACCTGTTTCACGACAAGCTGCTGGACGCGTCCATGACGTTCAAAAAGGCCGTCCGGGTTTATCTGACCGAACAGCGCAGCGACGAATACCGCAAACTCTCCAAACAAATTAAACAGATAGAACACGATGCCGACAACCTGCGCCGCGACATCGAAAACCGTCTGTATTCCCAAAACCTTCTGCCCGACCTGCGCGCCGATGTTCTGCATCTGGTTGAAAATCTGGACAAAGTCATCAATCATTTTGACGAAGTCACTTACAAGTTTTTTATTGAACGTCCCGATATTCCCGAAGAATACCACGGCCGCATCAACGAGCTCTGCGATCAAACCGCCGAATGTGCCGAAAACATGGCCAAAGCCTCGCGCGCTTTTTTCCGCGATTTAAGTTCGGTAAGAGACTATTCTCAAAAAGTCTACTTTATCGAACACGAGTCGGATTTGAGCTCCGGACGTCTGCGCACCGCAATTTTCGATTCGGACATTCCGCTGGCCAACAAACTCCAGCTCAGCAATTTCATCAACGATATTGCCGACATTGCGGACATCGCCGAAGACTTTATTGACGAACTGCTGATTTTCACCATCAAGAGGGACATTTAATGGATTTAAGTTTCTTCTTGTTTTTAAGCTCCGGCTTGTTTTTGGGATGGTCGCTGGGAGCCAGTGATGCCTCGAATGTCTTTGGAACCGCGGTCGGAACCAAAATGGTCAAATTCCGCACGGCGGCAATCATTTCTTCAATATTTGTCATTCTGGGCGCGGTGTTTGCCGGCAGCGGTGCATCGCAGACACTGGGAACCTTGGGCGCGGTCAACACTCTTCCCGGCGCCTTTATGACGGCTCTGGCTGCAGCGCTTACCATTTATTGGATGGTCAAATTGTCCATGCCGATTTCCACTTCTCAGGCCATTGTCGGCGCCATCATCGGCTGGAACTTTTTTGCCGGCAAAGAAACCGACATTGCCGTACTCGGCAAAATTGTCAGCACCTGGGTTGTTTGCCCGCTTCTGTCCGGAATTCTGGCGATTCTGCTTTATCAAGGTGTCAAAGCGGCGATTCGCCATTCGCACCTGCATCTTATCCGGCAGGACTGTTACACCCGCATCGGGCTAATTCTGGCCGGCGCGTTCGGAGCCTATGCCCTGGGTGCCAATAACATTGCCAATGTCATGGGCGTTTTTGTCACATCCAGCCCGCTGCACGGCGTTATATTGCCGGGCGGTTTCTCTCTCAGTGCCGTTCAGGTCCTGTTTTTAATCGGCGGCATTGCCATCAGCATCGGAGTCGCGACTTACTCGCACCGGGTTATTAACACTGTCGGCAACGGCATTATGAAAATGTCTCCGGTAATGGCTTTGGTCGTGGTCATTTCGCAAAGTTTGGTACTGTTTCTTTTTGCTTCGCAGTCATTACAGCATTTCTTGCTTTCGCATAATCTTCCGGCTTTGCCGCTGGTGCCGGTTTCCAGCTCGCAGGCAGTCATCGGAGCGGTTATGGGCATCGGCATTGCCAAAGGCGGCCGGGAATTAAACTGGGGCATCCTCGGACGCATCGGCCTCAGCTGGATTGCCACGCCGATAATTGCGGCTCTGGTTTGCTATATTTCGCTTTTCTTCCTGCAAAATGTGTTTAATCAAACTGTTTTTCTGTCCTGACCGGAGCAAAAGATGAAGATTTACGTTCTTGCCATCGGCAAATGCAAAAAAAATTCTCCCGAAGCGCAGATAATTGCCGAGTACGTCAAACGCTGCAGCTGGGAAATCATTATTAAAGAAAAAGACAACTCATCTCAGGAAGAAGAAGCCGCTTTTCTGCAAAACGCCATTCCGCATGGTGCCAAAATCATTGTTTTGGACGAGCGCGGCGAAAACCTCAAATCGACGGAACTGGCGCATAAAATAGAAAACTGGCAGTTAAACGGCTGTTCGGAAATTTGTTTTTTAATCGGCGGCGCCGACGGACACCTGCAGTCAACACGCGACAAAGCCGATTTACTCCTTTCTTTCGGAAAGCTGACTTTGCCGCACATGCTGATGCGCGCCGTTCTCTGCGAACAGATTTACCGGCTTCAAACCATCATCAGCGGACATCCGTACCATCGAGAATAAAAAACTTCCTTGACTTTTGTAAAGAAAAAAACAATACTCGCCCCATTAGTCAACATATTATTAACGCTTAAATTATAGTGATATGAAATTATTAAAATTCGTTCCGTTATGCCTGATTGAATGGCAGATTAAATTCAACCGGTTTTTAAATGCGGAAACAATCAAAACCCAAAAAGATTTAAATGAATGCGGACACAACCGCAAATTTCTTGAACATCCGGTTCGGTATCACCTGCTGATTTTGGGAACCTGCCGGCACACGGTTTTTTATCGTGAAAATGCCGCGGCCGTTTTCAGTCGTCTCCTGCGACAAAAGATTGCCCCCGAGCAATTGCGTTTTGGAACGATTCATGATATCAACACCGAAGAAAACCGTCTTAACGGAAACTGCTGGGTTTATCAAAACTTCTTCATTGAAATCGGCTACAAAACGCGTTTCGGTTATTTTGATGACAGATGTTTCTTTTTCAAGGAAAATCTTGGAAATTTCAGAATCACTCTGATGCAAAACCGCCGCAAATCAAGCATTTATCGCAAAATTTTGGAGTACAGCCTTCAAAATGCCACACCTGTATCCAATCCTAAAATGGAAAAAATAGAAGTGGATTATCGCAATGTCAAAGAAAACCAGTGGCAAAACATTCTGATTGTCAACAATCGGCTTTCTTTGAAAAAGATAAAAGCGATTATAAAAATGTTTTAAAACGCCAATGCGGAACACAAAAATCCCGGATTTTATCCGGGATTTTTTATATCCGCGGGCAGACATCAGGCACGAAGAAGAGGCAGACAAGAAAAAGCACCGCGCGCCTGCTTAAAAATTATTTAGGCAGCCAGTCTCCGCTCACGCCGTGCGTGCCTCCAGGCGCTGCCACCGCCCACGCCGTGCGTGCGGTTTTGTCTAATCCTTGTAAATATAGTTTGACACTTTCCCTCAGTTATGTTAAAGTAAAAACATAATCTATAGTGTGTTGGTGAATATTTGAAGGAGTTGTGCCCTTCAAGTCTATGGATTGCCTCAGCAAAAAACAATCTGTCCGCGTCTGCGGACGGATAAATGCGGTT
>CALXLC010000020.1 GCA_944389095.1 uncultured Alphaproteobacteria bacterium | reverse complement strand
TAATTTTATCATAATCTTTGGTGCGTGTCAACATGCATTTGAGCACACTGGACGAAACCGCCCAGCGGGCGGGGGCGTAACTTAAGCGGCGGTGGTGGGTATTCCACTTTTCTGGTGCGAGCCGCACAGGCATAACCTGAGCGGAAGTATCGTTTTTAAACTAATGTATTTTATCTCTTGAACGCTTCGGAAGCAAAAGGCCGATGTCCAAACAATCCCTTCGGACGGCTGAAACTCGGCAAATCGTCATCTTCATCATAATGCAAAAGTTCTTCCGGTTTGATGCCCGGTTTGGGTTTGGCATCTTCCAACCCGCGCGATTCATAAACACAATTGTAACCGGAAACTTTTTGATAAAATTCACCGATACAGGGAATTTGCTCGTTTTTTCCAAGGTACAAAATTCCGCCGAAAGGCTGATGCAGGCTTAATTTTGCCAGAATTTTCCTCTGATTGTCTTCCGTAAAAAAGCGCAGCACGTTGCGGCAGAAAATAACCTCAAATTTGTCTGTGAAAGTAATGTCGTCCAACATGTTGTAACGCCGAAATTCCACCATGGAACGAATATCGTCGTTTACCTGCCAATTGTCGCCGTCTTTGTGGAAATACTGCAAGATGGTTTTAATGTTCAGCCCCATTTGCGTTTCAAAATTATTATAAATGCCACGTTGCGCTTTGGCTATCGCTACTCCGGAAATATCCGTGCCGAGAATGTCTATATCCCATTCGTCCAATCCCAAAAATTTGTTTTTGATGCACATGGCCATGGAATAAGTTTCTTGTCCGGTAGAACATCCCAAACTCCAGAAGCGCAACTTTTTTGTGGCACGGTTATTCTCCCTCAGCAACGGCAGCATGGAGTTTTCAAAACGGGAAAAAACATCGTAATCACGATAAAAAGAAGTATCAGACAACGCCAGACTTTCCACCACCTGCGCAATCAGCGGCCGGGAACCGAGTTTGAGCTCTTCCACCAGATCTTCTACGCTGGCAAAGCCTTTTTCCCGGATAAAACTTGACATTTTTTTATCTATGACAAAATATTGTTCCTCGTCAAAATTCCAGCCGGCATTCTCCCTCAGAAGATTTACCAAAAATTCAAAATCCTGTTTTCTCATCCTCACAAAACTCCTAAAATAGCCAGTTTTGAGGCTATGATTTCTTCGTCAAAAGGACGAATGATAAAATCATCGGCGCCGCCTTCCAATGCCTGACGAATAACCGAAATATCAGACGTTGACGCACAAAAGATAAACTTCGGTTGTTTGATTTTGCGATCTTCCCGAATCTTGAACAATACGTCCAAACCGTCTATGGCCGGAAGCGTGATATCGCTGATAATCAAATCCGGCGTCGCCTTCGCGCAAAGCTCCAATAATTCTTCCCCGTCTTCCGCTTCCGACACACGGAAACCAAAATTCGTCATGATCTTGGACAACAGCATCCGCATGATTTTGGAATCGTCAGCAATAATACAATCAAGCATAGCGCCCCCTACTCAAACACAAATCCCAAAGCCGGGGATTTTAAAACATAAAGATTAATATTTGATTGCTTCAAGTATTTTAAAAGGTATAACAGCGGTGCAAACTGAGCGTCCAATTCAATCTTGCCGTCCAAAATGTTTTTTATCCGGCTGATTTTTTCTTCCGGAGCGGAAACCGCCGGCTCCGAAACGACCGCCCAGCGGCCCTGGACCAGCGTAACCTTTATGCTGCCGCCGCGTATCATGGTGTCGGCCAAAACCATTATTGCAAGCAACGCGCATCGTGCATATTTGACATCGGTCAGGGCAAAATCAAGCTTTATGGGATAATTGCGGCTGCCGAGCGTGGCCAGATAATCTGCCGCCGTTTTTTGCAGCAACTCAATTTTTTCAAGGTTGGCGTTGCTCAACCCGAAAGTCAGACGGAAAAATTTCAGACGGGCAGACAAAACCTCTGATCCGGTTTTGAGAATTGAATGGATGTCATCCATAAAATCCGTGTCCCCTTCTTCAAGCAGTTCAACCGCATTGGACACTGCCCCGATATTGCCGATGATATCATGGCTGAGACGAGTGCAAACCAGCTCTGCCAATGCCGTTTCCGAAAGTTCTGTTGTCATTTGTTCCGCCTTTTTCTAAAAACTGTATAAATCCGTGTTCATATACCGGGCATCTTCTCTGGACATTCTGGTATAATCCAGCTCCTGAAGCATGGGGTCTTCCAAAAGCAGGTAGCCTGTCTGCGCTTTGAGGAACGGCTTGTTGCCGCCCAGGCCCCAGGTAACGGTTTCCTTATTATCCGGATTGCCGTACTTCTGATTAATCTTTTTCCAGAAATCATAAACCTTGATGTTGCGCAGATAAACCGCCTTCGGACTGTTGCCGGTGACGGCCGCCGCCATGCTCTTGTAGACAATCTTATAAACTTTGTTGTCCGTAAAATTGCTGGTAAACGTGACTTCTATTTCTTCTTTGGTATCATACTTAACGTATTTGGTCACCTGAATATATTCATGCTTGTCTTTTTTGGCTTTTTGATGAACGCAGGCCTGGACCCTTTCGTAACCGACGACACCGCGGTTTCGACAGTATTCTTCGTTGCGCCATTTAATGAAATTGGGAATTTGCAGTTTTTCATGTATTTTACGAAAACCGCGGTTTGCGGCAATGCGGTCAACCTGTTTCAGCGACATGCGCAGCATAATCCCCGAAATGTCAAAAACCGATGCGTTGGAGCGTCCCCGGCCACGATATTTTCTGGCGCTGTCAACCATGCTTTCCAGGCTGTCCTTTTCCTCTCCGCTTTCGTCTTCATCCGAAGTTTTACCGTCTTTTTTGCTGCCGATAAGCGCCAGAGGATTGGCTTCGGACAGCTTGTCAACCCAGGTGCCTTCAATGTTCGGCAACAACGGATTTTTACCGTCGGCAGCAGGCGAATCATTTTTCAGGTTATCCGTCAGAGTCTGATTTTTATCAACATCGGTCTCAAGCGGCAGCGGCGTTTGTTCGTCCCGGCTTTCTTTCGTATCTTCGGAAGAGGTTTCCGTCTGCTTTTGAAGCATGGGAACTTCGGCCTGCGCACTGACCGCGTTTGACGGCGGCGGCGTAAAATCAGGCGTTTGAACCGGGGTGACGGCATTTGCGGCCGGAGGCGGCGCATCAGGAACTTTCAAAGCATTGACACTGCCGACTTCATAATTGACGTCCCCGCCAAAAATAAACGGATCGGCATCCTCGCTGGCAAGCGCGGAAACCGGCAGGCAAAAAACGGCAAAAAGCCCGATGACTAAAAAATTCGGCATTATTTTCTTCTTATACCTTCAGCTGTTTTTTACTATATTCGCTTTTATGGCGGATAGCAAACATTAACCGCAACTTATCATAAGAAGTTTTTATTTACAACCGCGGCAAAAAACATTATAACTCTTGTCTTGTCGAAAGGATTTTTTATGGTTGACCCCGTACATATTGCCGGCGCCGGGCTGGCAGGATCGGAAGCCGCCTGGCAGCTTGCCTGCCGCGGAATTCCGACGGTTATTCATGAAATGCGTCCGAGAAAAGCATCTCCGGCGCACAAAACGGCTTTTTGCGCGGAACTGGTATGTTCAAATTCGCTGCGTTCCGACGATTATCTCCATAATGCCGTCGGACTGATGCATCAGGAAATGCGTCTGGCGGGTTCTCTGATTATGGAATGCGCCGACGAGACCAAAGTTCCGGCGGGCGGGGCTCTGGCCGTTGACAGAAACGGATTTGCGCAGGAAGTCAGCCGCCGCCTCCGTAATCATCCGCTGATTTCTTTTGTTGAAGAAGAAATTTCCGGGCTTCCCGGCCCCGAGGACGGTTTATGGATTATTGCCACCGGGCCTCTGACGTCCGAAAAACTTACCAACTCCATTTTGGAGGCGGTTGATTATCAGTCGCTTAACTTTTTTGACGCAATTGCGCCGGTGGTCTATAAAGACAGCATCGATTTCAGCAAGGCCTGGTATCAATCCCGCTATGACAAGGGAGATAAATACGACTATATCAACTGTCCGCTCTCCAAAGAAGAATATTACCGCTTTGCGGAAGAACTGCTAAAAGGGGACAAAGTCGAATTTCACGATTTTGAAAAAGCTGCTTATTTTGACGGCTGTCTGCCGATTGAAGTGATGGCGGAAAGAGGGCCTGACACCCTGCTTTTCGGCCCCATGAAACCCGTCGGACTGACGAATCCGCATACGCCGGGACAAAAACCTTATGCCGTGGTTCAGCTGCGTCAGGACAACAAAGAAGATACGCTGCGCAACATGGTCGGTTTTCAAACCAAGCTTAAATACGGTGAGCAGCAACGGATTTTCAGAATGATTCCGGGACTGGAAAATGCTCAATTTGCCCGGCTGGGCGGCATTCACAAAAATACTTTTATCAAAAGTCCGCTGCTGCTGGACGCGTTTTTGCGTCTGAAGAGCCGCCCGAATCTGCGGTTTGCCGGACAAATTACCGGTTGCGAAGGATATATCGAAAGCGCCGCCGTCGGCTGGCTGGCCGGTTATTTCTGCGCTTGCGAGGCTCTCGGGAAAGAGGCTCTTCCGCCTCCGGAAACGACGGCGTTCGGCGCAATGCTTGGACATCTGCAGGACCAAACAAACATTGAAAACTTTCAGCCGATGAATATTAATTTCGGTATTTTCCCGACAATCAGCGGCGAAAGAACAGCTAACGGGAAATTTCGCAAAATAAAGGGAGCCGAACGCAAAGAAGCATATTGCAGGCGGGCTCTGGAGGATGTGCAACAATGGCTGAATCTTCTATAAAACAGGAACAGAGCAAAAATGCCGGAAACGAAAATTTTCCGGTCGGGCGGGTTGTCAGAAAAGAACTGCGCCCGCTGGTTGCCGCTTATTATGCCGCCGCCCGGGCTGCCGACGATATTGCCGATTCACCGTTTTTGTCACCTCAGGAAAAAAACGACCGGCTGGAACTGGCCAGACAGACCTTTTTGAAACAGGACAACGAAGCCGGTTTTTCGGAAGCAGCGGTTCTGGGGCGCCTGTTTCGGCAAGAACGGCTGGACGCTTCTCTGTATCTTGATTTGTTGGAAGCTTTTCGCCGGGATGCCCTTAATGCGCCTTTGCAGATATGGGCTCAGCTGACGGATTACTGCACTTATTCGGCCGTGCCTGTCGGACGTTTTATGCTGGCCATTCATGACGAAAGCCCTTCCACATATCTGCCGGCCGCGGCCTTGTGCACCGTGCTGCAGATTGTCAATCACCTGCAGGATATGAAAAGCGACGCCGTTAATCTGCGGCGCTCTTATCTGCCGGACGATTTGCTTGAAAAATACGGCGTTTACCGTCGAGACGTCTGTCTGGATAAAGAAACGCCGGGATTGACGGCCCTGAAACTCGACATCTGCGGACGCTGCCGCGGACTGCTGAAAGATGCTCTGGTTTTGCCGGCATTGATAAAGGACCGGCGGCTGCGGGCGGAGACAGGCATTATCTTTTCTTTAACCAATTCTATGTTAAAAAAGATTGAAGAGAGTGATGTTTTGCGCCGGCATGTCAAACTGTCGCGGCGGGATTGGCTGAGGGCTTTCGGCCATGGTTTGAGGACGATGTGGCTGCCCCGCAGAAAATTTAGGACCAAGTAATGAATAATATCAAGAAAATGGTAAAAAAATCAGGGACTTCGTTTTTTTGGAGCATGAGGTTGCTGCCTTCTGCCAAACGAAATGCCATGTATACGATTTATGCTTTTTTCCGGCATGTTGACGATATTGTCGACGGTGACGCTCCGGTCGAAGAGAAAGTCGAACTGCTCGGCGCCTGGCGTGAAGAACTTGATAACATTTATGATAAAAAACTGCCGCAGACAGATATCGGCCGCCGGATTTATAAAAACTGCATGCGTTTTAAACTGCCCAAAGAAGAATTCGTCAAACTTCTGGAAAGCATCTCTATGGATGTGCCGGAACCGCTTCAGGCGCCGAATCTGCAAAAATTCAATCAATACTGCCGCGGCGTTGCCGGTGTTCCGGGTAATCTGTCGCTGAGAATTTTCGGGTGCAAGGATGAAGTTTTGATTGACGAGCTTGCCAATTCTCTTGGAAAAGCCCTGCAAATTACCAATATTCTCCGAGATGTCAAAGAAGACGCCATGGCACAGCGCCTTTATATTCCGGAAGAATTTTTGCAAAAGGCCGGCATCAAAAGCCGTGATCCGCTTACCGTGCTGGTGGACAAGAATTTGGCCATTGCCCGCGAAGAACTGGCAAAAGTTGCCCAAGCCGAATATACCCGCGCTTTTGAACTGATAAAAAAACTTGATAAAAAATCTGCGCGGCCGGTCAGAGCCATTGCTTACATTTATAAGCGCTATTTTGACATTATGCAAAAGCGCGGCTGGGAAATCATTTCTCCCAAGCCGAGAGTCCACAAGCTGACCAAGATGGGGCTGGCGCTTAAGGCATTTATGGGGAAATAAACAATGAGCGGCACCTGCCATATCGTCGGCGGCGGTATCAGCGGTTTGTTTTGCGCAAAATTTATCAAAGAAAGCCGAAACGGCCTAAAAACCGTGGTTTATGAAGCGTCGGACAAGCCCGGCGGGCGGGTATTTTCGTATGACGACAAGGATTTGAACTGCCGGCTGGACAATGCGACTCACGTTATTATCGGCGCCAATAAATATCTTCGTCCCTTTGTTCAAGCCGGAGAATGGCATAAAAAGTGTTTTTTCTGGGATGTCAAACAAGACACGTTGAGCGATAAAATTCGTCCTTTTATACCGCACATCATAAAATCTGCCTGCAACACGCCGCCGGAAGACACGGCTCCCGCCATTGTCAAACAAATGTTGAAAATGACCTTTCCCT
The DNA here is from genome assembly GCA_944389095.1 of uncultured Alphaproteobacteria bacterium. Taxonomy (GTDB): domain Bacteria; phylum Pseudomonadota; class Alphaproteobacteria; order RF32; family CAG-239; genus CAZU01. The sequence continues at coordinate 31,606 of CALXLC010000020.1, read as the reverse complement.
GGACACCCGGCATGCGAAAAATCTATTTTTCACAAAACGATTTAAGTCAGCGGCTGATTAACCCTCTTTGCGGTTATGCGGACGAACTCAGACTTAACTCACGGCTGATGAAAATAGAAAGTCAATTCGGCCGGGCCGCGGCATTGGTTTTCGGCAATACCACCATTGATATCGGCGCCGATGACACGGTTATTCTGGCGCTGGGTTCCCGTGCTTATTATCCGTTGATGGGCGGACCCGTTTTTGATTATAGCGGTATTATCAATATTTTTTTCCGTACGTCGCAGCCCTTATCCCTTCCCCGCGGAAATGCCCTGATTGCCGCCGTTAACGGTAAAGCCGACTGGTTTTTTGTTTGCGGAAACATTCTGGCCGTTACGATTTCCGCGGCGAATTCCGAAATTTCAGATTTAGAGCAACTGGCGCGGGATGTTTGGAAAGAACTTGATATTTTACGCGGCGTCAGTTCGGCTTTTGTGCCGCCGTTTAAAGTTTTTCACCATAAAACGGCGACAATCCGCCAGGACAGCGCCAATAACGCCAAACGCCCCGATAACGCCGGAACAAAATATCCCAATGTTTTTATTGCCGGAGACTGGACCATGAAAGACTATCCCTGCTGCATGGAAACTTCGGCTTTGTCGGCCAGACGCGCCGTTAAAACAGCTCTGAAAGCTAATAATCCATAAGCTCAAGCATTTCGTCTATCAGATTTCGGGTGGCATCGCCGATTTCCCGCAATGATCCGGCAAGCATGTAACACGGTGTCGTCACTATCTTATGTTCTTTATCCGCGCAAACTTCCGTTGCCAGACATTTTTGATGATGCGCCCCCATTTTTTCAAGACCGGCGGCAAGCTTGTCATCATTACCGATGGTGACCGTAACGCCATATTTTCCGAGAACACGGGCAATTACAGTCGGAGCTATGCACATGGCGCCGATGACCAGCCCTTCGCGATAACTTTCTTCTATAACGCGGCGCACTTCGACATTAACATCACATTCGGCACCTTTGACCGCAAAATCGCTCCAGTTGAGCGCCGCTCCGAATCCTCCCGGAAAAACAACGGCGGAAAAATCCTGCGGTTTAAATTCGGATAAGTCTTTGATGTTGCCGCGGGCGATGCGCGCAGACTCAGCCAAAACATTGCGATTGTCTTCATCTCCGGCAATGGCAACGGCGTGTCCCGTATAGTGATCAATGGTTCTGGCCTGCCAGGTGTTGGGGGCAAAGCACTCGTAGGTACAGCCGCTTTGCTCAACGGCAAGCATTGTACACACAGCCTCGTGAATCTCCGAACCGTCAAAAACTCCGCACCCGGAAAGGATGACGGCAAACTTTGGCGTGTAATTATTCATTTATACCTTCCCTTCTTTGTTTTTATAGTTTATAAAGTAGTTATAACAATAATATTTTTAATTTGAAGAGAAAAATTATGCACGTTGATGTCACTACTTTGAAAAACGGACTGCGGATCATAACCTCAACACGCCCGGAAATCGAGAGCGTTTCTCTGGGAATCTGGGTTAGGACCGGTTCGGCTTGCGAGAAGCCGGAAGTAAACGGAATATCACATTTTCTGGAACACATGGCCTTTAAAGGAACTCAACGGCGCACTGCCCGGCAGATTTCCGATGAAATTGAAAATGCGGGCGGGCAGTCTAATGCTTATACCTCCAGAGAAATTACGTCTTTTTATGCCAAAATGCTCAAAAATGATACAGAGCTTGCCGTTGATGTTTTGACAGATATTTTGCTGAACTCAACTTTTCCGGAAGAAGAACTTGTTAAGGAACGGGATGTCGTTATTCAGGAGATTAAGCAAACTCTTGATACGCCCGATGATATTATTTTTGATTATTTTCAGGAAAAGGCTTATCCCGATCAGGCTCTGGGGCGGACCATTCTCGGATCGCAGCAGAATGTGCGGCTTTTTTCCCGCGATACGCTGCAGACTTATAAAAAAAGCAACTACGCGGCCGAAAATACCGTTGTCTGTGCCGTGGGCAACGTTACCCACGAGCAGTTTGTCAAAATGGTGGAAAGCCGTATGTCAGGTTATCAGCCTCAAACGAATTTTGCCAAGGATAAGCAGATTTACCAAGGCGGTTTTTATTGCGAAGAACGTCATATTGAACAGGCTCACGCCATTCTCGGTTTTCGAGGGATGAATTACACTTCGAAGGATTATTATCCGTGTATTCTGATGTCGACGGTTTTGGGCGGCGGTATGTCTTCGCGCCTGTTTCAGGAAATCAGGGAAAAGCACGGTCTGGCTTATTCCGTATACAGCTTCTCAACTTCGCAAAGCGAAACGGGAACTGTCGGCGTTTATGTCGGAACGGATCCGGACGATCTCAAAAAACTGATGCCGCTGGCAATTACGGAAATCAAGAAAATCTGCAATGAAAAAGTTACCCAACAGGAACTTGATCGCGCCAAAATCCAGTTGAAGGCCAGTATTCTGATGTCGCTGGAAAGTTCTTCGGCAACGGTTGAAATTCTGGCCCGGCAAAGTCTGATTTACGGCAGATTGATTCCGATAGAGGAAATGGTTGCCCAAATCGAATCCGTCTCTGTTGAAGATATTCAGAGAGCGGCTCAGACGGTTTTTGCCAGCAATCCGACTTACACACTGTTGGGCGCGGTTAAAAACCGGACTGATTATGACGAAGTGCAACAGCTGCTTTCGGCGTAACCATGAACGGACCAACTGATATTTATCTGGCAGCGCCGCGCGGTTTTTGCGCCGGGGTAAAGCGGGCTGTTGATATTGTGGAAAATGCTTTGCGCGATTACGGGGCGCCGGTTTTTGTCCGGCATGAAATCGTGCATAACCGTCATGTCGTGGAAAATCTCCGCCGAAAGGGGGCGGTCTTTATTGAAAATCTGGAAGAGATTAAAGACAAAACCCGTCCGCTGGTGTTTTCCGCACATGGTGCGGCCCGGGAAGTTTATGAACAGGCGGCGGCTTTGGGACTTAAAGTTTTGGATGCCACATGCCCCTTGGTGGCGCGAGTGCACCGACAAATCAGAAAATTTGAAGAGGAAGGCCGAAGGATTATCGTTATCGGCAAAAAAGAGCATCCCGAAATTATCGGAACGACAGGACAGCTGAATCATCCGGACCGAGCCCTTGTTATCGGCTCACGAACGGAGGCCGAAAATTTGCCGCCTTTTGACGGCAAGACCGGCGTCGTGACCCAGACGACTCTTGAAACCGGCGCCGTGAACGATGTTATCGCTATTCTGAAAAACAAAATGCCGCAGCTGGAAACCCAGACGGTCAGCGATATTTGTTATGCCACGACACATCGTCAATCGGCCGTTCGGGAAATTGCCGGACGCTGCGATGCGGTTGTCATCATCGGCTCGCAAAACTCTTCCAACTCCAGACACCTGAAAGAAACGGCTCTGAAAAACGGCGTAAAAAACGTCTGGCTGATTGATGATGCCTCCGAACTGCCGTTTGCAGAACTTGAAAATGTTCAGAAACTGGGTATCAGCGCCGGTGCTTCGGCTCCTGAACACCTGGTGCAGGAACTGGTGTCCGCTCTGCAAAAACATTATGCAAATCTTAAGATTCATGATATTATAGTAGCTGAAGAGCATATTGAATTCAAATCTTAGACGGAGGCGGCCATGTCCAGAGCCGAAGATATTTTTCAGAAGCTGATTTATTTCGGCGAAGACGCGATTGACGAATTTATCATTAATCAGCAGACCGAAGAGTTATTTCTGGATTTTAAACAGGCCGTGTCCACAGGCAAAAACTTTACAACATTACACCGGGACGACCGCAAAAATCTGGCTAAAGCCATTTCCGGTTTCGGCAACTCGGAAGGCGGTGTCATCCTCTGGGGCGTGGAATGCTCCAGAGATGTTGAAATCGGCGACGTGGCCCGGGCAAAGGTCAAAGTCAAAAACGTGCACCGTTTTTTGAGCTGGATTGAAAACGCGATTTCCGGCTGCACCATTCCCAGCCACAACAAAGTGCGCAATCACATCGTCAGCTGCGATGAGAACGGAGACGGCTTTTTGGCAACTTATATTCCCAAATGCGACATCGGACCATTGATGACAACAACCAATGCCTCCATATATATTCGCTCGGGTTCAAACAATGTTCCGGCGCCCTACTCGGTTATTGCCGGAATGTTTGGGAGAAAACCCCAACCTAACGTGGAACTTCTGGTTGACAACCGTAAAATCGGCGCTTTGGAAAATGCCGAGGAGGATATGCTTTATCCTAAGAGCATAGACAACCCGCCCGAACAATACGTTAAACTCAGTTTTGCCCTGAAAGCATCCAATACCAGCAATGTCATTGCCAGGGAACTTTATGTTTCCTGCACAACAAAAGATACCGGCGGCGAGTACAACAAAGTCCGCTTTCTGAACTATAATCAGATGGAATCCATTACCGGCGCGGAAGGGCAGTTGAATCTGATTACCCGGCCGGAGCTGCGATTGCCGCCCAGGGGAATTATCCGGTTTTGCAACGTGGAAATCATCTTTTCGCCTTACATTGACAGCGACTTTGAGCTTGAGGGTGTTATCGGCGCGGAAATGTCCATGCCCAAAGATTTTAGGATATGCATCCCCAAAAATAAACTGCGTTCTTTTGTGGCAAGGGTCATCCGGGGCGAAGAAGAGGAATCCGTTCTTCTTAATGAATTTTTTAACGATTATTTTCAGGGTGAACTTTAATGCCTGTACTTGAAATTTTTACGGACGGCGCCTGCTCCGGAAATCCCGGCGCAGGAGGCTGGGGTGCCGTTTTGCGCTACGGAAGCGTTGAAAAAGAACTCTCCGGCGGAGAGAGCAATACAACCAACAACCGCATGGAACTGACTGCAGTTATTGAGTCCCTTAAAGCTTTGAAAAAAAGCTGCGAGATTATTATCTGCACCGACAGCAAATATGTGATGGACGGCGTTTTGGAATGGATGCCGAACTGGAAAAAAAACGGTTGGAAAACCGCCAATAAAAAATCTCCCGTCAAAAATCTCGATCTGTGGCTGGAGCTGGACGCTCTGTTGGGGAAATACAGCGTCAAATGGACCTGGGTCAAGGGACACAACGGACATCCGGAAAATGAAAGAGCCGATGAATTGGCGCGCGGAGAAGCCAAAAAAAGAGCATCAGAAAAAATTTAGAAAAAAATTCTTGCCTAAATAGACATAATATGATATAGTTTGTCTAGTTTCTGGGGAAACAGTAACTATTTACGGTGGTAAGAATGGCTAACGAAAAAACAAGGATTCTTCCAACAGAAGTTATTGAGAATCCTGACTTTCAGAGCTCCGCAAGGAATCTGACGACCCAAAGCGTCCGCGACAAAATAACGGACAAATTTTCAGAGTCGCAATTTGAAACAAAAGAAGAATATATTGCCCATCTGATTGAACAGCACAAAATCCGCAAAGCCTCCAATCCTTCTGACAAAGACAAAATTTATCTTTCCGGCTGTCTGATTATTGACAACACGGTCAAAAGCGGTTTGGATTGGAGCGACGTTGTTGTCGATTCGGCAATCGTCGTCGACGGACTGATTTCCAAATACCAATACCTGCCGCTGACCAAAAACGGCGTTAAAACATCTCTGACAACTTCCAGCCTTGATAAATTTATGAGGCACAATGCCTGCGAAGCCGAAAAAAACGGCAATCGTTATTATGTCAAAGGAATTTTCAGAATACCGGATATCGGTGTTCTCCCCGATTTGAGTCCGGTATCCGCCGATAAAGTTCTTTGCTATCACAGCGGCAAACTGGAATTGGAAAAACTCCCCTACGGCAAGGAAGGATTTTTCGGACTGCCGGCAGAGCGCCTTATCACAAAATCTCATGACTGTATGAAACTTGCCAAGGCCAAAGGATTCTCCCGTGAAACATTTAAAGCCCTGAAAGCGCGGCAGCCCGGCGTCTTTCAAAAGCTGCGGTCGGCCTTGCTGCCGGGAAAAGACAATTTTTCCGCTCAATAGCGAATATTTTCCAGAATCCGTTTGAAACTTTCGTCACTCATGATTTCCGGCAAAACCAGACCTTGCGGTATTTTCGGACTGAAAACGATATAAAAGGGCAACCCGCGTCGTCCGTATTTTTCCATAAACTCAAGAACCACCCGGTTATACCCTGTCCAATCGACCTCTATGACGACAACGCCGTAACGTTCAAACATATCTTGGGCAGCAACCGTATTGAAAACGCTGACATCATTGTAGCCGCAGGTCAGGCACCAATCCGCCCCGATTTTAACCAGCACGATGTTGCCAGCATCAACCAGTCGTTTGATGTTTTCCGGGGCAATTAATTCCTCCGTCCGGGCGGCATTCTGTTCCGATTTTCGGTTCTCGGACACGGTAAAGGCTCTCCAGCAGGCAGCCGCAATTATCAGTGCCAGAAGCATTCCGCTTATCAGATTGAGGATAATTTTAAGCTTCTTTCTGACATCATCAAGATCTTTTCTGCCGTCTGCCGCTTCAAACAGAATCTTGCGCATCCACAACACGCCCCAAAAACAGACAATGCAAACAATCAGCCATCCCAAAACTCCGTTTCCGGTCTGCGCCGCAAGAATCATCAACAGCCATCCCAGCGTCACCAACAGCAGGAAGCTCATCAGTCTTTCCAGCCGGCGCATCCACGGCCCCGGCCGGGGAACGAAATAAACCAATCCGGGGAAAACGGCAAACACAATATACGGCAAAGATAATCCCAATCCGACCGCCGCAACGGTGATGATAATGTCACAAGGCGTGCCGGACAATGCAAATCCAAGCGCCGTTCCCAGATACGGCGCCGTACAGGGCGTCGACAACAAAACCAGAAACACGCCGGTCAGAAAATGCAGCAAACGGCTGTCTTTTTCCGGCTTTTGCAGAATCGTCTCAACAAACTGCGGTGACTTGAGATTAATAAGTCCGTGAACCTGAGCCAAAAATAAAACAATGACAAAAATCACAAAAATCAAAAAGCCGATGCTTTGAAACTGCATACCCCAGCCGAGAGAATGTCCGGCAGCCTTCATAATCAGCAATCCGAAAATAATCAGCGTAAAAGAGACGGTGATTCCCAAGAGGTTGAATAAAAATCCCCGCCTTATTCTGGTCGTATTAAGCGCACCGAATTCAAGAAAAGACAGAATTTTGAGCGATAAAACCGGAAAAACACAAGGCATCAAATTCAGCAGGAAACCGCCAAGCAGCGCAATGCCGACCATTCCCCAGGTCAATCGGCGGCTCTGTAAATCAAACAGAGAGGCATTTTCAACTTTGGCAACCGTGCGGATTGAAACCGTCGGCGCCATATGCGCCGCAATTGTCAAGTTTTTTCCGGTGAAATTCCGACAGCTCTCAAGAGCACGGAAACGGGCCGAGACCGTATTGCCGTCTATAGTCATCAGAGGCGGCGCAAAAGCCGTTTCTTCCCCTCCTTCTATAAAAACTTCCGTTCCGGCCGGATTATCATCGGCTTCCAGTTCTACTCTGATAACCTGCGGTTGGGACGGATCGGGTGATGTTTCCGCAACAACGCGAATCAACTTCAATTTATCGCTTTCACGGACGGGGATTTCCAGCCATTTCTGGCGCAGAAATGCCGCGGCGTCGGATTCCTCAAATTTTCCGGGATGAATGGATACCTGAGGCTGAAGCAAAACTTCGGCGCAGTCCTCCTCGCCGCAAACAACCGCCCGGACTTCGGCATTCAGCACCAAATCTCCAAACGGATTGTTAATTTCTATTTCCAGCGGAATAAAAATATTTCCGACATAGCCCGTTAATTCGCTGCCGTCCGGCAAAATCCGCCGTTGCGGCAGCGGCCAGTGCGGAATTATCTGGCGCAAACTGGCCCAAGGCGCAAAACGGACCGAAGTCCCCGCATATTTTTTAAGCGGACGGCTCAACAGCAATTTTCCCGGCTCGACCGCCACATGCAACGCGCCCTTTATAGGAGCCCCGTCTCCGACGGTTTTGCCGGAAAGAAGCAGTCTGGCCCTCACAAATCCGCCGTCGCTCCATTCCCCGATGCCCCGGTTGTCTTCCAAAGGCTTGCCGTCGAACAGTCCGTATGAAAACACGCTCTTCCAATCTCCGCGCAAAAAGGCCCTTTTCAGCTCCTCTCTTTTTTGCGCGGGAGACGGCAGTCCCGCATCGGCAGCGCTTTTTTCGGCGGCGGCCAGCCGGTCACGCTCCGAATCCGCATAAGATACTATTTTTTTGAAATCCGTAATAATCAGCGGTTCCCCGTTTTCGGAGGGATGGTAGATTTCCGGTTTCGAATCGGCATATTCTTCGTCATCAAGTCTTATCGGAATATCATTTTTAAGAATAAAATCCTGAAATTTGTCGCGAACGGCCTGATAAAACCGTTTTAACCGGACACCATAGCGAATGGCGCTTTCCCTAAGCTGTACGGTATTGTCGCCCTCTTCGGGGTGACGGAGGGCAACGTCGTCAAAAAAATCCTCTTCAATGTTCTGTCCCGGCATGGCCTTGTCGAACTCATCGATTTCGCGCATATATCCCCGCCACAGATCCTGATAATCTCCAATCGTGGCCGGAGGCGCGGGATCCTCCTGCAAATCAAGAACGACCCTTCCGCCCTCTTCCGCAGCAGAAGCCAGACCCGCAAAAAACAGCATCCCTAGGGCACAGGTAAATTTCAGCAACCGAAACATTATTTTGACACCATCAAAAAAATATGTTTTTAAGTTACGATAATTTATGTTAGAATACAAGTATTGAGTAAGCTAAAAACAGGTATATATGGGATAACATGAGCATTATTAAAGAAGAAAATTATCTGACAGGAAAATGTCTGGTTTCCATGCCCGGAATGAATGACGAACGTTTTGCGGGCTCGCTGATATATGTCTGTTCCCACAGCCGGGACGGCGCCATGGGGTTTGTGGTAAACAAGAAAATAAAGGAATTTTCATTTGCAGACCTGGCCAACCAGCTTCCTATCAACATCGTGCGCCCGATGACCCCGATTGATTTGTATCAGGGCGGCCCGCTGGACAAGGTTCGCGGTTTTGTGCTGCACTCCACTGATTATCTGAAAGGAGACAGCATTGTTATCGGCGAGGGTATTGCGGTTTCTTCTTCTGTCGACATTCTGACCGATATTGCCTTCGGCAACGGCCCGAAAGACAACCTGATTGCGCTGGGATATGCCAGCTGGGCGCCTCAGCAGCTGGAAAAGGAAATTATTAACAACGACTGGCTGGTAGCTCCGTCTTCCCCTGATTTGGTTTTCCATACCAAGGACGAAGAAAAATGGCAAAAAGCGCTCGACTCTATCGGCATAGATCTGACCCGTCTGTCTCTTCCCAACCGGGGCAGTCTGAACTGATTTCTTTTTCGCAACGCCTTTGAAAAACTCGTCAGGCTTCGTCTTTTCGTTTGAGGGCGACCTGCTCCAAATCGCTCGGATAATTGACATCAAGCAGTTTATTTTTGCCTTTGAGCTCAACCGTCGACGTATAATCGGCATGCTCCATAAATACCGGGCGGACATTAGCGTTTTCGGGAACGATATCCGCCTTATCAAACAACGAACTGCTCCAAATAACCGGATTGGACTTAACTCCTTTGGCCGTAAACATGCAGAGCTGTTTTTCGGCTTTGGGATCAAAAACGGCTATCAGTTTGTTTAAATCTTCCGCCGTCAGATTCGGCATATCGGCCGGAATAATCATGGCGCCGTCGCAAAATGACGGAACAGACTTTAAGCCAAGCTCGATTGAGGTGCGCACGCCGGAACGGTATGCAGGATTGTAAATGACATTGACGTCGACATTTTCCAGATATTCCTGCATTTCATCATCATGATATCCGGTAATCACAAAGACCGGGCTGGCGTCCGAACCGATGGCGGCATTAACGGCTTTCATAAACAAAGGAACCCCTTCCTCCACTTCCACCATTAATTTATTGCGGCCGGTGCGGCTGCCGATACCGGCGGCCAGCACGATTGCTCCGATGGACGCTTTCTTTTTGCGGCGGCCGTGTCCCTGAGAGGCGATGAAACCGGAACGCTGCTCCGCATCCAAAACAACGCCTGCTTTTTGCTCCGGCAGCTGACGATGTTCAAAATCCGCCGCGGTGGGCTTTTCGCTGAATAAGGCCAGTTTAATGCAACGATTAATCAATGAAGTTTCCGCGCTGTCATAATTATACGGCAGGGCGATGACCGTTTTTCCGCGTTTGCGGGCAATGATTAAATCGGAAGCATTTACCTGAGGAATCGAACGGCAGACAATTTCATCGACAATTTTATTCATTGCAGAGGGAATTACATCCTCCAGACAAGCCGTCGGCAGGGCGCCGAGCACAAAAATCACGTCGTTTTCCGCCCGCAGGGCATCTTCAACGGCATCGGCGGTCTGTTCTCTGGTGTAACCGGCATTGTATTCGTTTGAAAAATCTATTTGCAGTGCGGCAAAATCTCTGACCAGCTTTTTGACGACCGCCGTGAAATGTCTGGTTTCGGCGGCATTGTCCTGCAGTCTGGCATATACCAGGCCCGCTTTCAACGGCTTGAGCGGCGAGACGGACAACAATTCGGTGTTTCCGGAAAGTTTGAAAATCACCTCATCAATTTCATTTTGGCTGATAACCGGAACCGTCAGCTCCAACGAGGCGATAACCTCCCCTTCCTTAATCAAAGAATACGGCGCCACCGTGTTCAGAAACAAATGCGGATGCAGGCGGTTAAATTTGCCGTCACGATATTCGTTGTTGATAAAAATACCGTCTTCTACCGCGACAATCCGGCAGATTCCGTCTTCTCCGACACCATAGGCCGTTCCTTCCCCGCATAGTTTGGCAGCCACAATTCCCAATGCCGGCGCGGCGCTGATGTCTCCTTCTTCCATAAAAGCTCCGAAAATCCGCCGGATACCGTGCATTTTGAAGACAATGATGTCTTCTTTGGTCAGCGCATGACCGCGCGGATAGACCATTCCGCCAAGTTTTATGTCATTAAAAAGACGGAGATTTTCCGCCACATTGATATCAAATTCATCACATTTCATAAGCCGGCCTCTTTATTGTTTAATCGGATTATAAAAAAATAAAGTTAATAAATCAAAAAAAAAGAGCGCCCATACCGGCACTCTTTTTGATTTTTTCAGATTTCAGAACTTATGGCGGCCGACAATCAAATGGCCCTCGTAAATTCTGACAAAAGCCGCCGTCGGCGTCACATCAATCACCAGGCGCTGAGCCTTGCCGTTTGTGGACGTCGGGTAGCTTCTGACATTTCTTTCTATTTTGCTGACCCGGTCGATTACCTTCCAGCCCCGCCCGTCATAACGCGAAACGGTTATATACTGCGGACCGTTAACCAGCCTGAGATTACCGGTTTTTAGGTTATAGGTATAACCGGTGGTCTCGGAATAATTGACCAATGCCCCGGAATTGCGGTTTATGACAGACCGCAATTTATCATACGGCATATAGTGTGTCAGCATGCACGATGACAACAATGTCGACATCAGTGCCAGGATAAAAAATTTTTTCATAATATATAGTGATAATTATTTGTTTTGATATAATTATCATAGCTTAATTTCAGGCTCATGTCTAGACAAAAAAGACTTTTTTGTACGTTTTTTTTCTGACTCACAAAATAAAAATGATGACTTTTTTGAAATTTTGGGTTATAGTGGCTTAGTTTTGGATTAACAGCGAACGTAAAATCAGTGAAAAAAATTATCTCTCTTGCCGAGGCCGGAAGGCTTATTACCGACAGTTCTTCAATTATGGTCGGCGGTTTTTTGCGCTGCGGCACCCCTGCCCGCCTTATTGATGAAATTCTAAAAAATACGGCCAGCAATCTGACCCTGATTGCAAATGATACCTGTGTTCCGGAACATGACCGGGGGAAACTGATTGTCAATAAGCGCGTCAAAAAAGTGATTGCCGCACATATCGGAACCAATCCGGAAACGGGGAAACAATTTAACGCCGGAGAACTGGACGTGGAGCTGGTGCCGATGGGCACGCTGGTGGAACGCATCCGCGCCGGCGGTGCCGGTTTGGGCGGTGTTTTGACGCCGACCGGTATCGGAACAAGCGTTGCCGAAAACAAAAAGGTTGTTGAAATAGACGGACGAAAGTTTTTGTTTGAAAAACCGCTCAAGGCTGATTTTGCCCTTATTTACGGCACCAAGGCCGATAAATTCGGCAATGTTTTTTTGAGCGGAACGACACGCAATTTCAATACCGTCATGGCTACCGCGGCCGAAACCGTTATTGTTGAGGCCGAAGAGCTTTGCGATGAGCCGCTGCATCCCGATGAAATTACCATTCCGGGCATTTTTGTAGACTATGTTGCCGTATAAGGAGCACAAAATGGAACTTACTAAAGAACAATGCCGTGAAATTATTGCCAAACGCGTCGCCAAAGAATTTAAAGAGGGTGATGTTATTACGCTCGGTATCGGCCTGCCGACGGAAGTTGCCAATTATATTCCGCACAATCTGCATGTTATTTTTCAATCCGAAAACGGACTGCTCGGCGTCGGACATCGTGATTTGAGCACTGACGGCGCCTCTAAAATCACCAATGCCGGCGGGGTGGCGGTTACGACCAAACCGGGCGCGGCTTTTTTTGATTCGCTGATGTCATTTACCATGATTCGGGGCGGACATATCGATGCAACCGTACTCGGGGCCCTGCAGGTTGACGAACAGGGCAATCTGGCCAACTGGATTATTCCGGGAAAATTTGTTCCCGGCATGGGCGGTGCCATGGATTTGGTTGTCGGAGCAAAACGAGTTATTATTTCCATGGAGCATACCAACAAAGGAGAGCCGAGGATTGTCAAACGCTGTACCCTGCCGCTGACCGCTGCCGGAGAAGTTGATTTGATTGTGACGGAAAGAGCGGTTATCGAGGTTACTCCGCAGGGACTTTTGCTAAAAGAAATCAACCCATTGTTTTCACTGGACGAAGTTATTGCTTCTACCGGCGCGCATTTAATTGTGCCGGACAGCCTGCAAAATCTGGTGGCCTGATATGCAAAAAGAGGAAGTTCGAAAACTTCCTCTTTTTTTTAAGAGTGACGCAGCTCATAAATTTTTTTATCAATCAGGCCTATGCAGCTGAGATAAAAATCTCGCAGCGCCTCATCTTTGGTATTTACCATTTCAGCATGAACCTCGTTACGCAGCTTCCATAAATCATCCTCGCTTTTCCCTTCCAGAAATTCTTTGAATTTTTGTTCATCCATCCAAGAAGGAAACTGGCGGCCGGCTAAGTCACGAGGCCTTGCGGAATTTGGGTTTTCTCCGTTTTGCAAAGACATCAGCATATTGACCCATCTGACGGCAAAAAAGATTAACAGACCGATAATAATCCATTCCATAAACCAGAAATTTTTGTGTTAATAATTATTTATTGAGGAGATTGTAAGCGCAAAACTTTTCCGGTTCAAGAGTTTTTTGTTTACAAAAGCGCTAAAATTACTATAATTTGAGTTATCGCAATAAAATTTAAGGAAAAGAAATGCTGCAAAATAATCCGGATATTCAGGCCATGAAACAAGCCATTGAACTTTCCGCCGCCTCGCTGAGGGATGATGCCGTTCCGGTCGGCGGACCTTTCGGTTCGGTGATTTATAAAAACGGAAACCTTGTGGCCGGGGGTTATAACCATGTACTGGCGAATCATGATCCGTCTGCCCACGGCGAAGTTCAGGCCATTCGCGAAGCCTGCCAAAAGCTCGGGACCTGGGATTTGTCCGGCTGTGTACTCTATACCAGCTGCGAACCTTGTCCGATGTGCCTGATGACCTGCAAGTGGGCCAACATTGAAAAAATTTATTTTGCCGCAACACGCAAAGACGCCGCCGATATCGGATTTAAAGACGACGATCTTTATCAGCTTCTGAAACCCGGGGTTTATGCCACACCGCTTCCCGAATGCAGAGAAGACGCCGTTGCGGTAATGCGCCAGTGGTTTCAAAAATTCGGAAGCTCCGGCAAATATTGAGATTAAATATACTTTCAGACAACTTAAAACCCTCACAATACTAAAATTGTGAGGGTTTTTGACAAAATATAACGATTAATCATTTTGGGGAAAAGGCTCGAACAAACCTATTAAGAACCAAATAAGACCCCAAAGAATTATCGTTATTCGCATTTCTATTGCCGGATAGTTCCACAATGGAGAAGCTACCCAACAACCCAACGCAAACATAACCAATGCTAATATCAAGAAAAAAAATGAAAGAATTAGAGGACTGCCCTCTTTTAATTCTTTTACGGCAATATGAACCGGCATTCCAGAAGCGGAAAACAAGATGCCCATTCCTATTATACATAGGTATTCTTTCCATCCAAATGAGGAATAAACCTCAATTAAAACTTGAAAATAGTGGTCCATGATATAAAGTTTTAAAGGTTATTAATTTACACTATCCGTGTCGGGACCTCTCTAAAAACATTTAAGAATGTCATCAACATCAGTTTCAGATGTAACCTGCAACTTTTTTCCGTTAAATTCAGCAAATACCGCATTTCGATGCTTCCACTTAACGCCTTCATTTCTTTCAAGATGTCAGTTAGGTCAGAACCGGCAGAAGGTTCAATGATCGTTTCATAAAAACATTTAAGTTTCATAATATATATATTTTAATTAGACATAATGACTTTTATCATGGCTTTGATGTTAAATCATTTTGTTGTAGGAATCAAATACAATTTGTGTCTATTTTCAGAAAATAATTATTTTGATATTTTAACTATTGAATTTTTATCAATAATTGCCAGAGCAGGATTTTAATTCTCCGGCATTTGCTTGTACCAATTGTCTTAACTTGTTTTTTGATTTTGAGGAACATATGGAATCTTTATTTTTTCAGCTTTGTTCACTATAAACCGTTCAACAGAGCTTCATATGTCAAATCAGTATATTTAATTTACGCGCTGTTTTTAAATACAATGTGAAGATGAAAAATGGGTTGCAAGAGATTGCAACCCATTGAAAATATTTTATATTTTCTTGATACCAATTAACGTTTGGAGAACTGGTAAGAACGACGAGCTTTGGCTTTGCCGTATTTCTTACGTTCAACCGTACGGTCATCACGCGTCAGGAAACCGGCTTTTTTCAAAATAGAACGCAATTCGGGTTCATATTCATTCAAAGCCTTAGAAATACCGTGCGTAATAGCACCGGCCTGACCGGACAAACCGCCGCCTTTAACAGTGCAGATTACGTCAAATTCGTTTTCACGATTGGTAATCTGGAACGGCTGATTGATAATCATTTTCAAAACCGGACGGGCAAAATACTGATCAATGGATTTGTCATTGATGGTAATATTGCCTTTGCCGGGTTTAATCCATACGCGGGCAACGGCGTCTTTTCTTTTACCGGTGGCATAAGAGCGGCCGAATTTGTCGCGTTTGGCCTTGCGGACAACAACCTCAGCCTCAGAAGCGGCAGCTTTAGCAGACGCACTTTTAATATCTTTTAAAGATTCGATTTTTTCAGCCATTATTATGCGCTCCTTTTATTCTTGTCATTCTTGGAAGCAATATCCAGAACTTCGGGATTCTGAGCTGCGTGAGGATGATTTTCACCAGCATAAACTTTTAATTTGGTCATCTGACGACGGCCCATCGGATTACGGCTAATCATGCGCTCTACGGCTTTGATAATCACGCGCTCCGGAAACTTGCCGGCAAGAATTTTGGCCGGAGTGGTTTCTTTGATGCCGCCAATCCAACCGGTGTGCTTGAAATATTTTTTATCAGTCAGTTTTTTACCGGTCAGTTTGACTTTTTCGGCATTGATGACGATGACATAGTCTCCGCAGTCAATATTGGGAACAAAATTCGGCTTATGTTTGCCGCGCAGAATCTTGGCAATTTCAGCAGAAAGACGACCCAATACAACACCGCTGGCGTCAACGACATACCATTTTCTCTCAATATCAGAGGGTTTTGTTGCGTAAGTGTTCATATTTTCTCTCTTTATTAAAGAAGGTTATAAATTTCGGTTGTGACTATACAGGATTAAATTCTAATGTCAACATAAAAATTATTATTTTTTTCAATATGTTATTAAATGGTATTACAATACCATTTAATAACCCTATGTTTTTGCTTAATTTTGTTTTGTCTATAACCCTTCTTTCTTTATTTGTCTAAATTTTCGCAAAAAGCAATTGACTTCTGATGCCGCGTGATATATAATGAATGCATATTCAACTTTTTAACCATTTTAGGATTTGTCGATGACAGAATATTCATATCAGGGAAAAGAACTAACAGAATTATCGGGAACAGACTTCAGCGAACGAAACACTTATTTAAATCAGGCACTCGCGGCTTATCAAAAAAATCGTTATGATATGACTTTTCTGCCTATCGGAAAAGATGTCGATTTCAGTGTTATCGGCAGTTTAGACCTTACCGGTACCTATAACGATCGGTACCAATCGGAAGCCTTTCAGTATATTATGCAAAAGACTCTTGAAACAACTTTTGCCAAAGGCGATTCAGCGTTGAACAGCCGGCTAATCAGCATGCTGGGAATACCTCATAACGTCAATAGCAGCGCTTGGCAAAATCAGGAAGCCTACCGCAACATTGTTCTTAATGCCGTCAAAAACTTTTCCTCCGACAGTTCCTGGCTGAACAGTCTTGACGACATGGCAAAAATGACCCTGCTGGATATTGGCCTGGAAAAAGATCCTTATTGGGTAAGGCTGCTGCCGGATGCGCATCTTAAGCTGCCGGAAAAGGACTCTTCCGATTATAATATCAATTATAATCTGGTCTCCAAGCTGAGCGAACATCTGCTTTCCACCGCCTCTAAAGCCGACGCGGCGAACCGTCAGCTTTCCCTTCCCTGGGAGGTCAAGGCCGAAGCACTTAATGTTTATGCGCAGACTAACGGAGAAAACGGTCTTATGCTGCCGACTTTTTTCAATCTTCTTAAAACTGCCGATGCCCATGACCACGGTTCTTTTTCCCGTTCCGCCCGCATGGCAAAACTGACCGAACTGGCCGAAAAAATTTCGGAAAGCTTTAATTTTAAACATAACTTTGTCAACAGCGAGGGAAGACTTATTCCTGCAAACTGGGCTGAAATGCTCCCGTCCGGCGATGGGGCACAAAAATTCTTTTACACCTGTTTATATAAAATGAAACTTCCCGAAACGCGGAATTTTCCTCAAAACTCCTTAAATGCACAGGCATATCGGAATGCCGTGGAAGAAGTCAGGGCTCAGCGTCTTTGGGACGATATTAATAAATACAAGCGCTCGGGACTGTCTCTGAGTGAAATGCAGCTGCTTATCCGCCATCGTCCGCAAGAACTGGCCGGTTATAAAAATTTTTCTCCGGAAACTCAGCTGTCCCTGTTGTCGCAGTCAGATTTCAACCTCCCGGAAAGTCAACGTCTGAAACTGATGACGCGATACATTTCCTCCGTCAAAAAAGGAGAGCATCCTTATATTGCCGACAGAGATGTCAACTTTTTGCTGGATAAGGCTTTGCAAATGAAAACCGTCTCGCCCGAAATGAAAAAATTTATTCACGAGCTGACTCCTTTTGTAGAAAAACAAAGCGTTTGGCATCAGCAAAACAAGGAAAAAGCCGCGCTTATTTTGCAAAAACAGAAACAAAAAGAGAAAGTTGACGCGGAAATCCGGGAATATACGGAAACACAATCCGATTTAAACCGCCTCATCAGTTTGTCCCGGGAAATTGCCGGTCTGCGGACAGATAAAGAAACACAGCTTTCCGATGCCTCTCTTGAAAAGATTGTCCGCAATGCCATAGCCGGAAAATCACCGCAAACGGTTGAATATGCAAAACAAAGCGGTCTATCTTCAATTTTCAGCGGGAAACAAGAAAAAGGACGTCAGCAAAAAACCGAAAAACTGGTGCAGGAACTCAACGCTTTTCTGCCCAATCTGGCAAAACACAAAGATATTTTTGATAAAATTGAACCGGCGCTTGTTTCTCAGGAAAGTTTCAGGGTATTCAACACACTATATGCCGAAGCTGATAGAAGACAACAAAAGGCTGACGCTGAATATCAGGCAGCATCTCCGTTTTCTTTGCCTTCTCTGCAAGAAGCCATTAATGATTATGAGACAAGGAAGCCGGACGAAAAGCTGGCTCAGCTGGCCGGAAATCTGGACAGCCGCACCAAAGAGCTGAAACAAAAAGCCCGGGAAAATCTTTCTTTTGCTTTCAAGGGACAAGAGTTTACCGGAGAGTCTATTTTTGAAAATCAGAAAGAGGCCGTCCACAAGGCTTATAAAGAAAAAGCCGAAGAAATGAAAAAACGTCTGAAAAACGCCGTCAAAGAAGAAATGGGTGACCGCGGTGTTTATGCCAAACCGGATCTGGAAGACGACGGCAAAAGCGGCAAAAAGCTCCGCAAAGAAAATGCCGGAAAAGTTCTTAAGGCGATGAGAGATAAAAAACTCTATGAAAAGCTCGCCAAGAGCAAATAATCGTTTTATCCCTAAAAAAGGCATTTCCATTTTCGGGAAATGCCTTTTTTTCTAAAGCAGCGCTTTTAATTCATAAAGCTTTTCCAGAGCGTCACGCGGCGTCAACTCATCGGGATTAAGTTTTTCCAAAGCCTCCAAGGCAGGAGAATGCGCCATGGCTTTTTCCTCCTCTTTTTCCCGCATGACGGCAAATAACGGCAAGTCGTCAGCCAGTTTGGCCATTGAACGACTCTTGCCGTCCTGTTCCAAAGACGTCAGGACCTGCTCTGCCCGTTTGACAACACTTTTCGGTAAACCGGCCAATTTGGCAACATGAATGCCGTAAGAACGGTCGGCGGCGCCGTCAATTACTTCGTGCAAAAAGATAACATCATCATTAAACTCTTTGATTTTCATACAATGCAATGTCATGTTCGGCAAACGCGAGGTCAGTGCCGTCAGTTCATGATAATGCGTGGCAAACAATGCCCGGCATTTATTGACCTCGTGCAGATGCTCGACCACCGCCCAGGCTATTGATAAACCGTCAAAGGTGGCGGTTCCCCTTCCGATTTCATCCAGAATAACAAATGAGCGCTCGTCGGCCTGATTCAAAATACTGGCGGTTTCCACCATTTCGACCATAAACGTTGACCGCCCCCGCGCCAAATCATCCGAAGCCCCGACCCGGGAAAAAATCTTGTCAACCACGCCGATGTGTGCCGATGCACAGGGAACATAAGAGCCCATTTGCGCCATGACCGCTATAATGGCATTTTGACGGAGGAAGGTCGACTTACCGGCCATATTGGGACCGGTTAAAAGCCAGAGGCAGCCCTTTTCTTCATCCAGCCGACAGTCATTGCCCACAAAGGCCCCGGCGTTATCTTTGCTGATAGAATTTTCCACAACCGGGTGCCGCCCTTCCCTGACATCAAAAATCAGGCTGTCATCGACCAGCGGCCGACAATAATTTTTTTCTACGGCCAGATCCGCCAATGCCGAAGCGACATCCAGCTCTGCCATGGCTTTGGCCGTACGCAGAATATCCTCCGATGCCAATTGAATATCGTGGACCAGATTGTTGAAAATTTCCAACTCCATGGCCAAGGCTTTATCTGCCGCACCGCGAATTTTGTCCTCCAGTTCGCTCAGTTCGACGGTTGTAAAGCGCGCGGCGTTCAAAACCGATTGGCGGTGAATGAAGTTTTTGTTTTCCAGCATGGTTGCGGCAAACTTACTCTGTACTTCGATAAAATAACCGATGACATTATTATATTTTATCTTAAGGTTCGGAATCCCGGCCGCTTCGGCATATTTGGCCTGCAAATCGACAATCATTTTATGGCTGTCGGTTTTTAGCAGCTTGACTTCATCAAGCGGCGGATAATAGCCGTCACGGATAAAACCTCCGTCTCTGGCCAAAAGAGGCAAGTCATCGGCCAGGGCATTGGTCAGAGTGTCGACCATGCCTTCATGTCGTCCAAACCCGGCGGCCACTTTCTGCAGGGCCTCAGGCAAACTGGCGGGAACGGTTTCTCCCGGTTCGGAAGAAATGCCGCCCAACAGATTACGCAGTTTCGGCACTACCGCGAGCGCTTGTCTGATGTTGTCCAAATCGCGGGGACCGCCGCGGCCCAAACTGAGCCGTGATACGGCCCGCTCAATGTCCGGACAGGCCTTTAACACGGCTCGTAAATCCTCCCTTATCCGCGCATATGACGTAAAAAACTCCACCATATCCAGCCGGCGGTTGATTGCCGCAACATCTTTGAGCGGATTGGCCACCCGGGAAGCCAGCAACCGGCCGCCGGCGCCGGTAACTGTCCGGTCAATAACGCCCAGCAGGCAGGAATTTTTGTCTCCGGTGAGCGACTCGACAAGCTCCAGTGACCGGCGGGTTGCGCCGTCAATTTCCATAATCTGGCTTTCGGTAACTTTGACGGGTTTGGATATTAAGGGAATTTTGCCTTTTTGCGTGGTTTCGACATAGTCGAGCAGAACGCCGGCAGCGGTAATTTCCGCACGGTCAAAACTGCCAAAGGCATCCAGCGTTTTGACCTGAAACGCCTCCTCCAGACGATGTCTGGCGTTTTCGCTGTTAAATCTGGCCTGCGGCAAAACCGAAAGCTGATCACGATAGTCGTTAAAAACATTAAACAATGCCGGATTTTGCAAATAAGTATCCGCCACTACCGTTTCGACCGGATTGAGCCGGGAAAGGACACCGCTTAAAACCGCTGCTTCATCCCTGCCGCGCAAATTTATCTCCTGCAGACAGAAATCTCCGGTGGAAACATCAAGCCAAGCCAGTCCCAGATTGTCCGACAGTTTTGCCACCGTCAGCAGAAAATTGTTCTTTTTGGCATCAAGCAGCGGTTCTTCGGTCAGAGTTCCCGCTGTTACCAGCCTGATGACCTCACGTTTGACCACGGCTTTGTAGCCGCGCTTTTTGGCCTCTTTGGGATCTTCCACCTGTTCGCAAATGGCAACCTTATATCCCTGACGTATCAGTTTTGCCAGATAACTTTCATACGCATGAAAAGGCACGCCGCACATCGGAACTTCCTGATTATCAAGCTTGCCTCGCTTGGTCAGGGTGATGTCCAGAGCTTTTGAGGCCACAATCGCGTCATCCAAAAACAATTCATAAAAATCGCCCATGCGATAAAACAGCAGATAATCTTTGTGCTCGTTTTTAATCTGCAGATACTGCGCCATCATCGGCGTCATTTTGCTGATATTTTCAAGGTCGTCCATTTTCTTATAAAACTTGTAAATATTTATTAATTTTAAACTTGTTTCATCATACAATAATTAAAATTCTAGTCTAGGATTAATTTGTAAAATATGGGAAAACATTGATGTTTGAGCGCGCAAGAAAAGCTCTGGGAATTGAAAAAAACTCAAAATTTGCCGAACGAGTGCTGTTTTTGACTTTCCCGACCGCTCTGGTGTTTATTACGCTGGCGGCCTTCCGGCTGGTCGACCCGATGCTGGCGGTTATTTCACTCGGCGCGGTAACCATGTTCAATATCGTTTTGCTGTTTCCGCTGACTTTTGAACTGCAGCAAATAAAGCGCTATATTACCAGTCTGACCACCGGCGGCAGTTTTGACGAATCAAAAATGACCCTGTCCGAAAAAGATGCCAAGGAAATCGTGGATGCCGTCAATGCCATGCATCGCTTTTGGGCTCAAAAAACAGACATGCTTGAGGCGCAGACCATTTCCGATACGGCGGTGCTCGACAGTCTGCCGGATCCGATTATGATGCTTGACCGTTCCGGCAACATTCTCGGCGCCAATCTTTCCGCCCGCAACGCCTTTGGCAAAAACATCACGGACAAAAACATCGACAAGCTTTTTAATTCCAACAATTTTATTAATGCGGTCCTGCGGGTTCTCAATAAAGAAAGCAAATCGGAAAACTTGATTTTTTACGCCGAAAAACCTGTGGCTCAGAAACTTTATGCCCATATTAAGCAACTGCCCTGGCTCTCCAAAGGGCGGGCCGTGGCCGTGCTGTCTATTTATGATCTGACAAAGTCCATGAAAATAGAAAAAATGCAGTCTGATTTTGTGGCCAATGCCAGTCATGAACTCCGAACTCCCTTGTCGGTGATTTCCGGTTTTATCGAAACACTGCAGACTTCGGCCAAAGATGATGCCGCCGCCCGGGAAAAATTTTTGAAAATCATGGCCGAACAGGCCGAATATATGTCATCTTTGATT
The DNA here is from genome assembly GCA_944389095.1 of uncultured Alphaproteobacteria bacterium. GTDB lineage: Bacteria > Pseudomonadota > Alphaproteobacteria > RF32 > CAG-239 > CAZU01. Next base: position 9,394 of record CALXLC010000020.1, on the reverse strand, counting down.
GAAAATCTGCTTTCCTTGTCAAAAATAGAAATGAATCAGGACCAAAAACCGGACGGCAAGGCAAACATCGGCGAGATTGTTCAGGAAGTTTCGCAGGCTTTGGCCCTGAAAGCCGAAGAAAGAGAAATGTCCATAAAAGTTTTGAGTGAGGACAATATTCCCGAAATCACGGCAGACCGGGCACAGGTCAAGCAGATTATTCAAAATCTGACCGATAATGCCATTAAATACGGTCTGGCAAAAACCGATGTGACCATTCGGATTAAAAATTGCGAAAAGATTCCTTCTTCAAAAAGTTTTAAAACCTCGGCCGGGGCCGGCGTGGCGATTTCCGTCAACAACAAGGGCCCGAAAATCAGTCCCGAAAATCTGTCCCGGCTGACCGAACGCTTTTACAGGATGCAGGAACACAAAGACTTGAATATTAAAGGAACCGGATTAGGTTTGGCTATTGCCAAGCACATTATTATCCGTCACGGCGGCAACCTGACCGTCAATTCAAACGGATATAACGGCACGACATTTACCATTTATCTTCCGGTTGCGCAGGATTAAAACAAAAGGAGTTTGAAGTGCAGGTAGAAATTATCGGGGCGAATTCGGCTTTGGCCGAAGAAGGGCTTAATTCTTCTCTTTTGATACGAGGCGGAGACCACGTTATTTTGGCTGACTGCGGCTACAACATTTACCCTCGGCTGCAGCTGTTGGACTATGTCGAGGATATTACGGCGGTTTTGCTCTCGCATCTGCATCAGGATCATTGCGGATCGGCGGTTACTCTGCTGGAAGACATTGTCCTGACGCAAAAACGCTCTGTTTATATCGGCGGAACGGATTGGACGCCCTTACTGCATGCCTGCGAAGAACCCGGATTTATTTCGCAGCTGATGACGGACAATTATCCTTTTGATCTGGAAACGTTCTCCGTTCCGCATGGTAAGGGAATGGACTGCCGGGCTCTTTTTATCGGCGGAAAGATTCTTTACAGCGGGGACACGGCAATTTCCCTGCTGGATACACCTCAGGCGCAAAAGGCTTCGCTGATTGTTCATGACGCTACGCTGCACTGCGGCATTCCCCATGCTTATCTTAAAGACATGGCTAATGCACCGGCAGAAATCAAAGCAAAAACCATTTTGACGCATTATCTGCCGCAAAATTACAAAAAAATGGCGGAAGCTGCCAGGGAATACGGCTTTAAGGGCGTTGCCAGAGCCGGCGATGTTTTTGAGGTTTAAGCCTCGCCGCTGTCGGCTTCGTCAATCAACCCTTCTTTGTAAAAATGCATGAAGGTCACCGGTTTTATATCCGTGGCTTTGTAAACCATTTTTCTGATTTTTGCCTGAATAAAATCTTTTATCTGGCGCGGGCGGTAATTGAGTTTGACAACTTCGGACGGAATCAGTTCCAGCATTTCAGCCTTTATTTTTGCGGCAAGCTCTGCAAAATCGGCCTCATCCAAAATATCAATCGACGAAATCTGCAAATCCTTTACCTCCCAGTTTTCACCAAGAAACGCGCTGATAAACAGGCTGCAGTTATAAGCAATGCGACGGCGGTTTTTGACAACCTGGGATCCCAGGCTGATAACCCGGCGGCGGTCGACTCCCAATTCTCCGGCCGGGACTTCGGCCACAACGGAGGCGTGCCCCTCATACAGATTAACAACTTCCCCGTCTCTGGCAATCAGGACTTCAGAGACCCAGGGACATTTTTCGGCCACATAGCGTTTTTCATGGCGGATACAGCGTTTGTCGCCGTGAACCGGAATTACGACGCGCGGCCGGATAATCGAAAGCATTCTGACAATATCCGCGCGGGTTCCGTGTCCGGAAGTGTGAACATTATATTCTTCGGCGGAAATGACTTCAACACCGGCATCCCGGAGTTTTTCCTGCATTCGTTCAATTTTTTCTTCATTGCCGGGGATTATCTGCGAGGAAAAGATGATGGCATCCCCCTTGCCCAATTTGATGTCTTTGTTTTCGCCGTTGACAATCCGGGTCAGGCCGCTGCGGTAATTTCCCTGAGACCCGGCACAGATATAAAGCATTTTATCCAACGGAATATCCATGGCCTGTTTGGCCTCGGAATAAGACGGCAAGTCTGCCAGATATCCGCATTCTTTGGCAATGCGCATGTTTTCTATCAGACTCATGCCGGCAATGACCGGGGTTCGGCCGGCCGCATGAGCGGCCAGAATCAGACTTTCCATTCTGGCAATGTTAGACGCAAAGCAAGTGGCAACCAGCGTATTTTTGTATTTTGGAACCAGTTCCAGCAGATTTTTCCGGATTTCGCTTTCGGACAACTGCTCACCGTCGTGACTCATATGAATAGAATCGCCGACATACAAATCGACGCCTTCCCGGCCGATTTCTTCCAACCTTTTCATATCGGTTTTCATAAAACCGATTTCACCGTTGTCAAAACGCCAGTCCGTGGCATGGAAAACCGTTCCGTACGGCGTCCGGATGACCAGAGCCGAATTTTCGGGCGTGGAATGGACTACCGGGACATATTCCACTTCAAAACCGGGCAACTTAATGACCGGATTTTCCGTCGCCGAATGCAGCGGCACATCTTCGTCCAGCCCGTATTCTCTCAACCTCGGTACAATATGTCCCAACGTAAAATCCGTTGCATAGACCGGGCAGCGCAATTTGGGCCAAATATGAGCTATGGCGCCAAAATGGTCTTCGTGGGTATGGGTGATGAACAACGCTTCAATGCAGTCCTGATAATTTTCCAAAAAAGAAGCATCCGCCAATCCCAGTTCCATACCCGGGAAATCATCGTTCAAAAAATCATATCCGCAATCGACCACGATAATTTTTCCGTCCGCGATATAGGCGTACATGTTCATCCCGACTTTTTCGGCGCCGCCCAGCGGAATAAAATACAGTCCGGGCTTTTCAAATCCGGGCAGAATCGTTTTTCCGGACGGGGCCGGCAAATCCAGTTCCAATTGATTTTCTTCGGTTTTATCCAATTTATTCATGCTTCGTTTCATCCGGCGGAAGGTCTTTTTCAAAAAAAACGTCTCCCGCGCTTATTTTTTCTATTTGTGTTAAATGTTCCAACAACAGCAGGCCGTTCTCGTCAATTCCGCGAAAAATTCCGCTTTTGCTTTCTTTCGGAAGATTAACCTGCACTTTTTCATTCAGTCCCCGGGCATGCCGCAGCCACTTTTCTCTTATGCCCGCAAAGCCGCTTTTCCGCCACTGTTTCAGATTATAATCAAAACAAGACAGAAACGCCGCAAAAAAATCTTTTCGTTCAACACTGATCCCGTTTTGACGGAGGCTTGCCGCACGGTATAGCATATCCGTCCGGTTTTCCGGCGCCACGGCCAGATTGACGCCAATGCCGACGATTATATACATTCCGCTTCCTTTTTCAAGTAAAATTCCGGAAATTTTGGCATTATTCAGCAAAACGTCATTCGGCCATTTTAATTTTAAATCGGCGGCCGGTGCGAATTTTTTTACCGTCTCCAGCAAACTCAGCGAAACCACAAAAACCAGCTGTCCCCATCCGGTCTCTTCAAGCGGAAAAGCCAAAGACATATAAAGGTTGCCTTCCGGACTTTCCCAGCGACGGCCGCGTCGCCCCCTTCCCGCAGTCTGACGCCGCGCTATCACGACAAATTTTTCTGCCGGAGGCCGGGCCGACAACTCGACAGCTTTGTCATTTGTACTGCCAAGTTCTTCAAACTCAAATATTTTCCACTCTTTGGCCCAAGGCATTAAAACGCTCCCGATAAAATCAACTCGGCGTCATGCAGAAGATAACCGGGATTCAGCAATGAAATAACCACCAAAACCAAATTGATAAACAGGCAGATGTAAATAGATTTATCCGTCCGGTCAAAACTGTTTTTCAGCGGCGAAAAGTAAATTTTGCGGATAACCTGCAAATAGGCATTGGCCATAAACAACAATGACAGCATCAGCAAAACGACATGCAGCCAGCGCTCGTCCACAATCAGATTATTAATTACCGACAGACGGCCGACAAAACCCAACAACGGCGGCACGCCTATCAACGAAAACATAAAAATAAGCAACGCTGCAGACAAATACGGCTTTACTTCGGACAGGCCTCCGATGTCGTCCACGCAGACCAGGTAATTTCCCCGGCTTTTTAACCCGAGAAACACCGTATAAATTCCGGCCATGGACAAAACATAAATGACGGTATAGGCAAAAGCGCTCAGTAACGCCACGGTTTGGAAGCTGACTATGCCGAACAGCATGAAGCCCAGATTATAAACCGTACTGAAAGCAAACAGCCGGCGCAGGTTGTTCTCTCCGTTGGCGGACAGAGCTCCGACAACCAAAGAAACAACGCCGAAAAACAGCAAAACCGGCCGCATAAAATCTGCCAAGGACAAAAATACGCCGCTCATCAGGCTTATCAAACAAGCCAGACAAACAAACGGAAGCAGCAATGTCAGCAGACCGCCGACAGGCAGAACCGCTAAAGTTATCACATCAACCAGCCAGGAATGAAACGGCGCCGCGGCCATCATAAACAGAAGGGCCGCCATAATCAGCGTCACCGCGGCATATTCCCATAACGCAACCGCATGTGGCCGGCTCAAGAAGGCCTTAATTCCCTCGAAAGACAAATCATGCAGTTGATTCCAAAACAAAAAGATTCCTCCCCAGAGCAACAGGCAGAAAAAGCAGGCCTCAACGGCATACAGCCGGGAAACTTCCGCAATGTCTTCTTCGTCCGTCATCAGGCGAAGCATCCGCCATATCAAAAAGCACAGGCAGGGAACAATTATTGCCGGCAGGGCAAACGTGGCCGCCGAAAGCAGCAAGTCCATTCCCAACACCGCCAACATGGCATAAACATAAAAAACAAGCGACATTTTGTTTTTGGCCAGAAACCACTTGGAGGATAAATAAAACCAGGCCAGCCCGACCAAATAAATCACGATTTTAAACAATGCCGTAAATGCCGTATTCTGCCATAATTTCGGCAGAGGACTCTGATTATAAAATACAATTGTGGAAATCATGGCCGCAATCAGGCAGTATTTACTCAGCGTAAAAAACGTTTTCGGCGTTTTGTCCGCACGATAACGGTTAACCAGGGCGGCTACCGGCAAAAATGCCAGAAGAGATATTTCGGGTAATAAAAACAGCCAATTTTGCAGCATGGAGCCCCCTACTCGTCAATGACAAACCATAACGGATTAATAAACGACATCAGCAAAATAAACATGATGAATATAAAAAAGGCAAAAACCGGAAACGAGATGTCGTCATTGCGGTCGGCCCGGCAAGCCGGATTGTCCGTCTTGAGCCGAAATAACTCCTGAAGCAGCGTACAACCGACCATGACCAGAGAAAAAATCAGAACCATGCCCATTTTGACATTTGAGGCCAGCAGTTTGGACAAGATGAAAAAATTGTTGATGAAAATCGCTGACAGCGGCATGCCTACCGCCGCGATTGTCAGATAAGAACAGGCAAAAGACAACCGCTTCGTTTTGCACAAAAAACCGGACGACCGGATATCTTCCTGCTCTTCTTTTCGGAGAATATGAGCCAACAGCGTTTCCAGCGAAGAGAAAATCAACATAAAACTAAACAAGGAGAAACCGATGTTCAGCAAGACCATCTCATCTCCGCTGAATGCCCCGAGCAAGTATAAGATATAATAGACCGTGATGTAAGAAAAAATCTTGTATTGAGAATCTTTGTTGATAAAGCCGATGAGCGCGATAAACAGCATGGTCACGATACCGATAATGCTAATCCAGTCCACAAAAACATTCAACGGAAAAGGAACCGGCTCCGGCAAAAAGCGGATGAAACCATATATGCCGGTCAGCGGCAGCAGCGCCGTGACAATAAATGCCAGCGGATTGCGCAGCCCGGCGCAGACCGATGATATCCAATAGTGAAACGGCCAAACGGGGATACGAGATAAAAAGGCCAGAAAGACCGCCCCCCAGATATAAATATCCAACCGGCGGGTCCATTTCAGTCCGGCGATTTCCTCAAGAGTAACACTGCCGTGCATGTGATAAATCAGCATGACGGCGCTAAACAAAATGATTGCTCCCAAAAAATTATACAGAAAAAAACGATAAACGGTTCCCTGTTTTTTGACTTCGCCGAAAACGCCGATAATCATAAACAGAGGAATCAACATCGCCTCAAAGAAAATATAAAAAGAAAAGATGTCCGCCGCCACAAAAAATCCGGTTGCCATACTTAAAAACAACAGCGTAAACACCATCAGCGATTTTTGTTTGACAATATTGCGGCGCACCCCTGCCAGACCGGCCAAAACGGACAGATGCACCGCCAGTATCAACAACAGCGAAAACGTGTCTACCCCGAACATGATGTTAATTTCGGGGTTGGACAGCCAGCGATACCTCTCTATCAGCTGTAAAGAACCGCTTTCTTCGTCTAAAATCATAAAAATACGCCAAATCAGCACAATATTGGCCAAAAGCGTGAAAACGCAAACATTAAAAGCGTTGCGGCCAGGTTTATCGGCATCGTCTTTGGAGGTCAACGCAAAAAGCACGCCAAATAACGGCAGTGCCACAATCAGCGATAAAAGTGCGAGCGGACTATTCATAATACTTATATCCCATATTCAGCAGCAGGACGGCTAATCCCAGCGCAATCATCAACAAATAGCTGAGCCGGACACTTTCCTGAAGTTTTTGCAGTCCGGACACCAGAAAATTCGATGTTTGGGCGACAGAGCCTATAATACTGCGCTCAATCACGATAAAATCGACCAAAATCCACAGAACTCGTCCCAAAAGCCTCAACGGCGCCAAAATGACAATCTGATACAAATCATTAAACCAGTCCGCCTCCTGAACATCTTCATCATCGGACCAGCGGCCGCAAAAACGAAACGGCGCAATCAGGAGCAGCAGGACAAATGCGCCGAAAAAGGCATAAAACATTTTATTCTGCCAAAAAGAATACGCCCATCCCAGCCAGACAAACACGCCAATCAAAGGCAACCAATACAACGGCGACGGATTTTTTAAAAGTGCCATCACTTTGTCATCGGCATTGGCTCTGCCCAGAAAAACCCTGGACATTATTGAAGAAAGCCCTGTCAGTACGACTGCCAAATATATAAACGCAATTTTTTCCGCCGCGGCGGGGACATTCAAAAAACTTCCGATAAAAACGGCAATTCCTGCCAGAGCCAAGACAAACGTAAACCGAATGTGCCGCGCCAATCCGCCAAGACGGGAAACATACAATTCATTGGAGGCGGCATTGTTCACCATCATTAACAGAACATTAAGCAGAATCGCTGCCGGGAAAAAGTTTATTACACGGTCTAATCCGTCCGGGCAGACGCCTAAAAAAGCCAACGAAAATGCATAAAAAAGCAGATTCAAATAGATGGCCGCCGCTTTCAGACTGTCGGTGAGCAGCATGGCTACCAGACACCATACGGCCGTGGCGGACAGCCAAATACTCAAAACCGGTTCCGTATACTGCGAGGCAGCCAAAAGCGGCCGGAGCTTCGTAAAAATGACAAGTGACGACAACGGCAGCGAAGTCAGACAGAATATCATTATCCGGTTAAATGTCAGCGTCTGCAAATCCAAAATATGATTTTGAAATCCCAGCATTCCGGCCTGGCAAAAGACACACAGCAAAACCAGCAGCGCAACCAAATCCTTATGCCGGCCGATGGTTGAAAAACGTTCCGCTTCCTGCAAATTCATTGAGGGAATTACGTCATAAACCACCGCCAGAGCCGTAAACAACGCCATTTCGGATAAAAATCCATAAAAAATAAATTTGCGTTTGCTCTCCATATCCGGAATCAGGTAAAAGCCCAAAATGGCCAGGCAACTGCTGCCAACCATCAGCTGCACAAAATCTTTAGAACACAGCAAAAGTATAAAAGCCGCCACATTCAGCAAAACGGCGGTATTGACCGTTAACTTATGATTCTCGCCCCAGTAAACGGAATTAAGATAGACCAGCCCGACGGCGCTTCCCAACAATGACAGCAGAATCTTATCAATTTCCGGGGTTCCGGAAAGATGAAGGCTGAATTGCAGGTTTTGAAACCCGCCCCACTGATAAACAAAGGAACTAAAGGCATCTTCCCGAAAGGAAAGCAGCAATTCATACATTAAAAAGCCGCAGGCCGCCAGCAGCAAAAAAGACCATATTCGCCGCCGCCGTCCCTGTACGACAAGCAATGCCAGCAGAGCAATGGCTATCAGACTGAAAAACAATTGAGAAATCATCTGTCATTTCCTGTTTTGTTCAGAGCCAATATAACAAAAAATAAGGGCATTTAAAGCCCTTATTAAAAGATTGCATCAGAGAATGTGCATAAATACTACAACAGAGCGCTTACATCCCGGACGATGCGAACAGGAACTATATATTCGCGGGCAACCTCCTCACCGTCAAGCTCGGCAACCAATACCTCATCAACAGCTTTCAGCGGATTATGCGCCTCTTCGGCAATATCTCCCAGCAAAACCGCACTCTCCCGACTCCGGTAAAGCAGCGCCTGATTGCCGCCGTCATATACAAAACGCGGATTTTCCGGTCCGCCGCGGCGTTGTTTTATCATAATTAAAATTTCGCCTTCGCTGTTTTGCAGAATGTCATATCTGCCTTCGTGTTCGGATTTCATTCCAGTCATTTCAACCTCTTAACGATATAAACGTGTCCGATTTTGAGTTGATGTTAGCACATAATTATTAACAAATATACTACAATTTCAAAATTTTTTATTTTTTTAATTTTTTTTATTGACTTCACCGGATTTATCTTCTATACATGCCTCATTGTTTAAGGGTGCGTAGCTCAGCTGGTAGAGCATTTGACTTTTAATCAAAGGGTCCCGGGTTCGAATCCCGGCGCGCTCACCATTCTAAGGCCTTGTTTTCGCAAGGCTTTTTCTTTTATTTCCATCTTTTTATTTAAGATTTTCAGACTCTTTTTGAGTCTGAATTCAGACTCTTTTCCTGACAAGATCTGTTTTGTGCGGTTTACAGCGGTTCTTTCTGTCGCCTCTCCTGGCTGTTTTAAAGGCCTTGTCAAGTTAAAAAAATGACATAATTTTGCTTTTATCTGGATACGACAAACAGCATTAGCTTGTATCTGAATGTTAAGTTCGGGAAACTAAACTTATAAAAATTTAAGTTTAATTTTTGTGAAAAATGTAAACTTAGCAAATATCTTTGCGTAAAAAAAGCTGCGTTTTTTTTATGCAGCTTTGGAATATTTTTTATTTCGGGTCTTATTATAAATTATGTCGTTTGTTATTTTTTACCGAAATAATGGTTAAAAGGATTATTCCTTCAATAATAAGTTCTGTGCAGCATGCGACGCCGGCCGCTTCTATATCAGAAATAAAG
>CALXLC010000019.1 GCA_944389095.1 uncultured Alphaproteobacteria bacterium | reverse complement strand
TAATTTTATCATAATCTTTGGTGCGTGTCAACATGCATTTGAGCACACTGGACGAAACCGCCCAGCGGGCGGGGGCGTAACTTAAGCGGCGGTGGTGGGTATTCCACTTTTCTGGTGCGAGCCGCACGGGCATAATCTAAGCGGATGTGGAGAGGCTTCCACTTTTCTGGTGCGTGCCGCACGGGCATAACTTAAGCGGCGATGGCAGGAATTTTACTTTTCTGCGAGTCAGGCGGCGCCTGAAGGTAAGACTGGCAGCCTAAATAATCTTTAAGCGGGCGCGCGGTGCTTTTCCGTGTCTGCCGTTCCTCCGTGCCTGATGTCTATCTAACAAAGTGCATCCGGCGAGCCGCCGGTGGCGAAACCTAAGCGGATGCGGCGAGAATTTTACTTTTCTGTGAACTGTGTGTTGGATGCGAATTTAAAAGGCCGGGGTTTTCCCGGCCTTCTGATTTATTCTCTGTCTTCCAAAGAAATAACCACCTTCCGGTTATACAACTTGGCCAGAACATAAAGATGTTCCAGTCTCAGTTCGCGGTTGCCGAGTTCTATCGCGTCTATCCACCAGGTGGGTATGCCGGTTTTGACGTGAACTTCCTCAATGCTTAACTGATTGAATATTCTCAGGTCGTGAAGCTGCTGTCCCAACCGGCGGCCGCCGCGGGATAAGTCTTTCATTGCTTTATTATTTGACATTTTGTAACTCCTTATTTGTTTTGATTAAAACAAAACCGCCTTAAGCAACGTTAAGGCGGGGAGTCCAAAACTGCACAAGAACAGTCCGGGTTCTTCGTCATGCAGGCACGCTTATTCCCCCGGCTCCCCATTTAAGGAGTTGTTCTTTTTGTCATTTGGAGCTGTGACACTCCGCCGTCCGCTCTCCGGACGACGGAATTATGATATAAGATGAAAACGATTTTGCAACAAAAAAATGAAAGACCCAAACCGAAAACGGCTTGAGCCTTCCACCTCTTTTCTGTAGGCACTGTAGTACAGAAAAGAAACCTTTCTCTGATGCGGCTTAATGATACATCCGCATCAGGCCGCTCAGAATTCCCTGAACTTTTACCCGGGAAGCCGGCAGCCGGCGAGTTTGATAAGCATCATTTTTAGGTATCAACAAAACTTCTCCGCCCTCTTTGCGGATTTCCTTAAGAGTGGCCTCCGTATCATCGACCAAAGCGACGACTATATCCCCGTTGTTGGCGGTTTCGGCTTTTTTGATGATGACGGTATCTCCATCCATAATCCCGATGTTGACCATAGAATCGCCTTCAATCGTCAGGGCGTAGTACTGGCCGCGGCTGACCATCTCGTACGGAACGGAAAATTTTTCATTTTCATTGGCGATTGCCTCTATCGGTGTACCGGCAGCAATTTTTCCGTACAGCGGGATTTCTACCATCCCGTTTTTGAGCGCTTCTTCTCGCTTGCGTTCTTCTTCTATAATGGAGCTGGGCTTTAATTTCGGCAGGCGGACGACCTCCAGCGCACGGGCCTTATGCGGCATTTTTTTCAAAAAATTACGTTCCACCAATGCTTCTATCAGGGCATAAATGCTTGACTTTGACTTAAGGTTGATTGCGGCTTTCATCTCGTCAAAAGAGGGCGAACATCCTGTCTCTTTAATGACTTTGTTAATATAAAGCAGGAGCTTATATTGTTTTTCGGTCAGCATTTTATCCCCTAAAGAAAAAGCAGAACATCTCTGCAAATGTTCTACTTTAGTTCTTTTTTAAAGTCAACAGGAGATTTTAGCGCCTTAGCATTTTGGTTGATAAAAACTTCTGCATTTCCGGTGAAGTCAGGGACCAGGCCTGTTTTTTCGGCTGCTGTGCCGACACTTTGTTGAGGACGGCCTGTCGTTGCATTCTGGACATGGCGGTACGCGCCTTGCAATAATTATAAGCGTTTTCGCACAATTCTTTTTCGCCGTCTTTGGCAAGATACCTGTTTTTAATGGACGGCCAGATTTTGCTGCGGACGTTGTAGCTTTCCAGCGTAACGTCGGCCAGAAAATCTATGCGGTTTTCTTCATTAATGGTGCCGAACTGCTTTTTTACCTGTTGATAAGCCTGATTAAAAATGCCATAAGTACGGCGGGGATTTTGGTTGACACAGGACATGACCGCGCCGGCAAAAACCTTATATTCGTCGTTGTCGCAATTTTCTTTGGTAATTTTGGGAAGCCCCGGAAGTTCCGCCAGCTTGTCAAAAACAGCTTTGTAACGGTTTTCCCACATATAATCAAACTGCCTCTGTTCAAAATGTTTGGCCTGCGGACCGACGGCATATTTTTTGTAAGCCTCATAAAAAGCCCGGCTGTGGAGGCTTTTCCCTTTCAGCTCGGGAAACTCCGAACCGTATTCGGCAATAAACCGGCTCATGCTGTCGCCGTTGCGAAGGCTCATTTGATACAACCCGATGTAAGAGGCCGTTTCAATCGGACGGTTGCCGTCGGTAATGGTCGCCTTCATTCCGGACTCGTAAATATGTCCGATATCGCGGGCGCGCAACGAGGCGTAGTCAATTTTCAATCCCTTGTAAATTCCGGAAGCCGGAACAGATGTCAGCGTTTTGTGAATATCCGCCGTCACGGTGTGGGTCTCGGCATGATTTTCGGAAGCGTTTTTGGTCTCGGCAGAGGCATAAGCCAACGGTGCCGTTCCCAATACGGAAACAGCCGCTGCTTTTACGGCGTTGCGCTCGATAAACTTTTTCAGAGGACGGATTGCCCCCGTAACTTTGTTTTTCAATAAAGATCTGCTACGGATTTTTTCCTCCGCCTGATGCGCTTTTTCTCTCAACTCTTCCGATGTCAACATTCTTCCCTCCTTTATGCTTTTAATATAGTCTTTTTTGAAGCCCGCGTCCAGCCTCTTTTGCAAATTATTTATTGAAAATTGTTGAAAAAATCTTTAGCTGCGTTTATAGTTGGCAAAAAAAGAATTTAAATGTGAAAAAACAGGAAATACAATGAGCAACGAGACTAATATTCACCGCGACTCCCGGCTGGCAAAACTTAAGGCTTTGCAGGACCGCGGATATAATCCTTATCCCTATCGTTTTCAACCGGACGCTTTTGCCGCCGACTTGCAGGAAAAGTACAAAAATCTTGAGGCCGGTACCGATACCGAAGACCGTGTGACGATAGCCGGCCGCGCCATGGCTGTGCGCAACAGCGGCATGTTTATTGACGTCAAAGATGCCAGCGGCAAAATTCAGGCTTTCTGCCACAAAAACCATTTGTCCGAAAACGATATGGAAATTTTGAAGAATCTTGATGTCGGCGATATTGTCGGCATCAGCGGCTATATTCGCCGGACGCCGCGCGGAGAGTTGTCCATTGCGGCGGAAAAGTTTGACATTATTTCAAAATCGCTGCAGCCTCTGCCTGAAAAATTTCACGGTCTGACCGATGTGGATGCCCGTTATCGTCAGCGTTATGTCGATTTTATCATGAACGACGACAGCCGCGAAGTTTTCAAAAAACGCTGCGAAATTACCTCCGCCATCCGCCGCTATTTTGAAGACCACAAATTTTTGGAGGTTGAAACCCCTATTCTGCATACCATTATGGGTGGAGCCAGCGCAAAACCTTTTATTACCCACCACAACTCTCTGGATATGGATTTGTATTTGAGAGTGGCACCGGAATTGTTTTTGAAACGGCTGGTGGTCGGCGGCTTTGACCGAGTTTTTGAAATCGGCCGCAACTTCCGCAATGAGGGAATTGATAAGAATCATAATCCCGAATTTACGGCTTTGGAGGCTTATATGGCCTATGCCGACTATAATGACATGGCGGATTTGATTTCGGACATGGTCGGTTATGTGGCCGAAAAAGTTTTGGGCACCCGGAAAATTACTTTCGGCGAGCATGAAATCGATCTTTCCAAGCCTTTTCCCAAAAAACCGATTATCGACCTGATTAAAGAGCATGCCGGAATCGATTTGCTGCAGGCCGAGACGCTGGACGAAGCCAAGGCCATGGCACGCTCCGCAGGCGTTAATGCAGACGATTGCTCCTGTTGGGGAAAAGTGGTGCAGGAAGTGTTTGACGAAAAGGTTGAACACCTGCTGATTCAGCCGGTTCATGTGATGGATATGCCGCGGGATATTTCTCCTTTGGCTAAAACCAATCGCCATAATCCGCGGCTGGTAGAACATTTTGACACTTATATCGGCGGTATGGAAATGGGCTGCGCCTATTCCGAACTCTCTAATCCGCTGGAGCAACGCGAACGTTTTGAGGCTCAGGCGGCAGAGCGCGCGGCCGGAGATGATGAGGCTCAGATGCTTGACGAAGATTTTATCAACGCTTTGGAAAACGGTCTGCCTCCGACCGGCGGCATGGGTATGGGAATCGACCGGCTGGCCATTCTGCTGACCAATTCGGCAACCATTCGCGACGTTATCGCTTTCCCGACACTGCGCAAAAAGGACTAGGACGGCGTGTTCAAAATAATCCGGTATCTGTTGCAGAAAAACAAAGGCAAACTGTTGGTTGGAGCCTTGTTTTTGGCAGCATGTGCCGGATTATTTTATTTTTATGACGCCCGGACGGTTTCTCCTGCCGCCGATGAACGGACGACTGCGGAAAATGATGCGCAGCCTCAGGAAGGTCCGGTGACGCTGTTTAATCTGAACAGTACCGAAAATCTTTTTACGGGGACGGAAATTACTGATTTTTTGTATGAAGAGGAACCGGCCGTCGAGATTGTTGAAACCGAGGAATTTAATCCTCAAAAACTAGAGGCCTCCCTGAACAAACCGGATGAACGTCAGGATCAAATCGCCGAGTTGATTGCCCGGGAAATCAATTTTGACATGCAGCCTCACGAAGATTTTTTTGCCGGAACGTTGGAGGCCCGCAGCGAAGATATCCTGGACCGCTTGTATGAAGAAGAACTTCCCGACGATATTCTGGATGTTAATCCGGACAATCCTGATGAACACCTTTATCGCAAAAAGGCTTCTGAACTGAAGATTATTCCATCCAGCAAGCCCTTTTATTTTGGCGAAACGCCGGTGATTGCAATCGTGATTGACGATATGGGCGTTAGCCCCAAGCGGACGCATGATATCGCAACGATTAATGCTCCGCTGACGGCTTCTTTTTTAACATACAGCAGAAATCTTCCGGAACAGATTGCAAATTCGGCGGCGGCCGGACATGAAATTATGATTCATGTTCCGATGGAAGCGCAGTCTGATGTTGATGCCGCTCCCGATGTTCTGACGACGACCATGAGCCTGAGAGAAATTCAGACTAACCTGCAAAAAATGCTGGATAAATTTTCCGGTATCAAGGGAATTAACAACCATATGGGAAGCAAACTGACCGAGGATTATGAACGGATGACCGCCGTTATGGAGGTTTTGGCCGCCAATCGGCTGTTTTTTCTTGATTCAAAAACTTCCGCAAAATCAAGGGCCGAAGAAGCGGCCAAGGCTACCCGAATTCCCTATGCCCACCGTCATGTTTTTTTGGATAACAATAATGACAAAGCTTATATTTTAGGGCAGCTGGGCAAAACCGAAAAACTGGCCCGGAAAAACGGTTATGCCATTGCCATCGGTCATCCGAAGACGCAGACTTTTGCCGCCTTGCAGGAATGGCTGCCCTCACTGAAAGACAAGCATATCCGCCTTGTTCACCTTAGCGAGATTGTGGCGATTTTGAATCCGGGAAGAGAATTTGCGGCTTTGCTTCCTCGTCCGACAGAAGTAAAACAAATTGTTCCGGCAACCCAAACGGCAAAAGTTGAAAAATAATACTTTTTGTGAAAAAAGTTCTTGACCTGAGAGTTTTTTACATTTATATATGCTGTTGTTCTGACAGTTGGTCCCATCGTCTAATGGTTAGGACACCACCCTTTCACGGTGGTAATATGGGTTCGAATCCCGTTGGGATCACCAATTCAAAATAAAAACCTCATCTTTTTAGATGAGGTTTTTATTTTGATGGTGTTCGAACAAAACGGGTCGAACCCTGGGTTCGTTCAATTCCGACTAAGTTTCGCCGTTGCTTCGATTGCTCTTGCCGGCTCAACAAGTCTCATTGCGTCTCCTTGAAAAAACAGCCACCGGCTGCTTTTTCTGCGGCCGTCCGTTGGGAGCACCAATGCAAACGGTAGGTATAAAAACCTGCCGTTTTTCTTTTATAAATCAAGCGTTTAACCGAGTTCGAATGTTTGTTTTTTGAAAATTGCATTTTGGGAAGATTTTACGAACTCGTTTATGTAGAAGTCTTTATTTTTCAATATATTATTAAGTTTGTTTAGTTTGGAAATTATGGCTAATTTAATTGAAATTTAAGAAAATTTATATATTTTTTTAATATGTTATGTCTATTTAAAACAAAATAATTTTTATTTATGGTGTTATTTTATGATTAAAATGAAAGATTACAAAATATTTGATGTTACGGATAATCTGAGAATAGCCTTAAAAGATGATATGTTGGAGCAATATTACACAAATTCGGCTGGAAAAAATTTTGTAAAAACGATGGGGACATTGGCAAATAATATTGTATCATTACCTATTAATTTCAAACAGCCATTAAGATTTAGTTTTTTAGTTCTCCCTACGGGAAAAGAGTTTTCTTCTGCTGTTGGACTGCCAATTGAAGATGGTATGTGTGAAGCTCCTGTTCAACTTGATGAAAATTACCCATTAAGTTTGTGTGTTGATTATAATTGGTTTGCAAATGGATTTAAAAATCCTGATTTCAAATCTAGAGTTGGATTAACTCATGAACTTGCTCATATTGTTCATGGTGGATATTTTCGTAATTTAGGGCAAATAAGTGAAGGATTTGCTGAAATGCTTCCTCACTATTTAATGGGTTATGATGAGAGAAATTTAAAACATCAAAAAGCTATTGTTTCTTTTCAAGAGAAAGATATGTTAAATATGGACTTTCTTAATCAAAAAGGAATGTTTGCTGTTGATGAAATTAATGGGCGAGAAACACAGCAGTTAAAATCTTATATGTCTGCTTATTTATGGATGTTAGCTTATATTAAACGAATAGAAAATATATATGAACTTGATAAATTTGAAGCTACAAGTTTTGTACTTAACAAGTTTTCAAAAATTGATAATTTTAATTGGGATGATAAAACTACAGCTATTGCAGATATTGTTAAAATGCCTAAAGATGAAATTATGAATGAATTGACCTTGCAAAAAGAAGGAAAACAATATGTTTTAAATATTATCGTTAATCAAAAATTGAAACAAACTAGTTCATTATCTAGATAGCTTGGAAACTGTGAGTTAATCATCACCAATTCAAACAGCAGACTAAAAAGTCTGCTGTTTTTTTTAGTTTATACGAGTTTGGATGTTACATTTAAAAAAAAATGCGTATTTGAGAAATTTCATGAACTTGCTACAGATTTGCTTTAAATTATTGTATTTTATAAATTATTGAAGTAAAAAAATATGTAGTCTATTAAACAGGATGTGATAAATGAGTAAATTGATTTTATTTTTATTTATATTGTTTCCTCAAATGTG
>CALXLC010000018.1 GCA_944389095.1 uncultured Alphaproteobacteria bacterium | reverse complement strand
CACAACACACACACCATTGTTGGAACCGGCATCTCTCATTTCCGGTGACGGATATCAACTGGCCAAGACATACTGGCTTCCCGACTATCAAAACATGTACAACACCAATATTAACGACCCGGATGTTTCCGGTCCGTCCGACGGCGGGGACGGCGAACGCCGGTGCGAAGATTACGGCTTGGTATCGGCATGCGGCAGCGGCATGAGCGGCGAATTGCAGCGTCCGGTTCCGGAATTGCGCTGTTATGCCAATTGCCGTTGCGCGGATATTTATCAGTATGATGATAGCAACTGCCAACCGCCATATTACGGAAGCGGCAACAGCTGCGGCGGCAAATATGAGAAATGCGAACTGAATATCGAAGAAGCCTGCGACGGTTATGTCAAAAGCTGTTCGGAAGGGTGGCAGCTGAGATTGGACGGCCGCTGTGAATATGACGACAGTTACGGAACCTGTTGTAATTTGTGCGCAGGGTATGATTACGGAGAAATCCCGGAAGGGTATGTCGAAACTGGACGTTGCGAGAGCTGTACGGGCACGAAGTATAAGATAGAGATAAACCCGTGCGACGGGTTCAGCGAATGCCGGTACGGCGCGGAGATAGGGTCGAAGAGCTGTCAGAGCGGCAGTAAGGTTTTGTATGACAATTGCAAGAAGTGTCTGTACGAGTGCACGTTGAGCAGTTGTCCGGCATATACGGTGTGCAGTTATGAGGACTGTTCGGGATTATATTGCGCGACCGGGTGCGCGGAAGGCAGCTTTGATGAAGAAGCGTATTGGAGCGGCTTATAGAAGATGAGGAGAAAAACGATGAGAAAGATGATGAAGACGGCAATAGCGGCATTGCTGCTGAGTGGAACAGCCCTGAAACCGGCTCTGGCACAGGACTGCACCAGCCCGACCAGATGCGATGAATTGGGGTATACATTTTCTGCCGAGGACTGCAAGGGTATTCGGTCACTTATTTGTCCGTTTGACAGCAGCAAATACTTTTGCGTGGAGGCCGGAGATTCTGCGGCCGGAGCGGCTCCCGGCTCGATTCTGTATTCTGACGGAACAGTTTCGGACAGTGTTATCCCGAGCAAGACGCCTGTCGGTATTGTTGCCTATGTCGCCGGTGCGATGAGATTTGCGGTAGCGTTAGCTGAAACGACAGCCGAATGGGGCGGTTATGGTTACGATGTACCATGTTTAACTAATTATGGTGATAGTTCATCGGCACAAACAGACTTTAACGGATCAACAAATACTTCATGTATCATAAATTATAGCAGTAGCAATAGCTATCCGGCGGCAGAATACTGTAATACTTATAAACCGGTTTCAAGCGGTAAAGGCAGCAGCGGATGGTATTTACCGGCAGCCGGAGAACTGTATGTGATGAACTTCAGTTATGGAGCTATTAACTTAGGGCTTCAAAAATTGTCGAAGACGCAACTTCAGAATGCTTACTACTGGTCTTCGTCCGAGTACGGTAACGGCAGCGCGTGGGATGTGCGACCGTCCGACGGCGATATGGGCTACAGCTATAAGGGCTACGCTGGCCGCGTTCGTTGTGTCCTTGCGTTTTAGAAAAACGGAAAAATTAAAGCCCGTTCGATATTGAACGGGCTTTAAATTTATCTTAAACCTGGCCGTGGCAATGTTTATATTTTTTGCCGCTGCCGCAAGGACAGGGATCGTTGCGGGCAACCTTGCCCCAGGTGGCCGGATTGTTCGGATCGACCGCCCCCTTGTTATATTGGAACGGCGCGGCTTTTTCTTCCGCCGGAGCGTTGCCGCCGCCCATAGCTGCCGGGCTTTCGTGAATCTCCTGCATATTGGTGTGACGCGGCGCCTGATTTTCAAGCGTGTCGGCAGAATTGCTCTGAATAACCGTGCGCAGCAGAATAAAGGTTACCTTTTCGCTCAGCTGATTTAACATGTCCGAAAACAGGTTGAACGCCTCTTTTTTATATTCGTTCAGAGGATCTTTTTGGCCATAGGCACGCAAAACAATGGTATGGCGCATATAATCCAACGTGGCAATATGGTCTTTCCACAGTGAATCCAGCTCCTGCAGCAAAACGGATTTTTCGACCAGGCGGACAATTTCGGCCGGGACATTGCGGTTTTTTTCGGCAACCTGGGCTTCTACCGCTTCGGTTACTTTCTCCTCCAGCTTGTCAAAATCCATTTCCGGCTCTTTGGCCCACTCTTCTATCGGCAGGACAACGCCGGTCATCCGCGCCAAATCCTGCTTGATGTCTTCAACCGGCCAGTCGCGCGGTGAAGAACCGTATTCAATATGGCGGGCAATCAACAGCTTGAGCTGCTCGGCGCGCATGTCGCGAATGGTTTCGGAGACATCATCGGTTTCCATAAGTTCTTTGCGCTGCTCATAAATCACTTTGCGCTGATCGTTCATGACGTTGTCATATTTCAGCAGGTTTTTACGAATGTCAAAGTTGCGTTCTTCAACCTTCTGCTGAGCTTTTTCCAAGGCCTTGCTAATCCAGGGATGGACCAACGCTTCGCCTTCCGGCAGGCCCAGACGCTGCAGCATGACGGACATCCGCTCGGAGCCGAAAATACGCATCAGGTCATCTTCCAGCGACAGATAAAATTTGGATGTTCCCGGGTCGCCCTGACGGCCGGAACGGCCGCGCAGCTGATTGTCTATCCGGCGGCTTTCGTGACGCTCGGTGCCGATGATGTATAGGCCGCCGCTCTCAATAACCTTTTGCTTATCTTCGGCAATTTTCTGCTTGAGCTCTTCGGTGATTTTGGCAACCTGCTCCGGCGTTTCATCCCCTTTCAACACCTCTTTGAGGCGCATTTCCAGATTGCCGCCGAGCTGAATATCGGTACCGCGGCCGGCCATGTTGGTGGCGATGGTAATGGCTCCCGGTACACCGGCCTGGGCGACAATGGCCGCCTCGCGCTCATGATGACGGGCGTTTAAGACCTCGAACTTAACGTTGGACTTGGCCCGCAGCAAATCTGCAACCAGCTCAGATTTTTCAATTGACGTGGTGCCGACCAGGACCGGCTGTCCTTTTGCATGACATTCCAAAATCGTTTTGATGATGGCGTTGTATTTTTCTTTTTCGGTCCGGTAAATTTCATCATGCAAATCCTGACGCTGAACCGGCCGATTGGTCGGAATCTCGACACAGGTCAGGTTGTAAATATCGCCAAACTCGGCTTCTTCGGTCATGGCAGTACCGGTCATGCCGGCCAGTTTGGGATAAAGGCGGAAATAATTTTGGAAGGTGATGGAAGCCAAAGTCTGGTTTTCGGACTGAATCGGCACGCCTTCCTTGGCCTCAATCGCCTGATGCAGACCATCGGAATAGCGCCGGCCCTCCATCATGCGGCCGGTAAACTCGTCAATAATGACGACTTTGCCGTTTTTGACGATGTAATCAACATCTTTAATATGCATTTTGTGAGCGCGCAAAGCCTGATTGACATGGTGGACAAGATTGACGTTGCCAATATCATACAGACCGCCCTCTTTAATCAGCCCAACCTCTTTGAGCAGCGCCTCGACATGTGTCATGCCGGCCTCCGTCAGGGTGACGGTGCGGGCTTTTTCATCTTTTTCATAATCTTCGTCGGTCAGGTGAGGAATGATTTTGTTGACCAGAATGTATTTTTCCGAACTGTCTTCGGCGGCGCCGGAAATAATCAGCGGGGTTCTGGCCTCATCAATCAAAATTGAGTCGACCTCATCGACGATGGCATAATTAAACGGCCGCTGAACCATATCCTGCAGCCGGAACTTCATATTGTCGCGCAGATAATCAAACCCCAACTCGTTGTTGGTGGCATAAATAATGTCGCTGTTGTAGGCGGCGCGGCGCTCGTCATCCGATTTTTCATGAATAATATAGTCTACGGTCAGCCCCAAAAAACGATATACCTGCCCCATCCATTCGGCATCGCGCCTGGCCAGATAGTCGTTGACGGTCACAATGTGCACACCCTTTCCTTCCAAAGCATTCAGATATGCGGCCAGCGTGGCGACCAGGGTTTTTCCCTCGCCGGTTTTCATTTCGGCAATCTGCCCGCGGTGCAGGACAATGCCGCCGATAAGCTGCACGTCATAATGGCGCTGTCCCAGCGTGCGTTTTGCCGCCTCGCGAACAACGGCAAACGCCTCGGGCAACAGCTCGTCGAGAGTTTCGCCGTCTTTGAGACGCTGACGGAACTCAACGGTTTTATTCTTTAATTCTTCATCGGAGAGAGGAGAAATTGACGGTTCGAGAGCATTAATCTGCTGAACGGTTTTGTACATTCTTTTGACGTATCTGTCATTGGCGCTTCCGAAAATTTTGCGTGCGAGCTGGCCTATCATTGTCTTGGTTTTCCTTATTTAAATATAAACATTAGTCTACATTTAGTGTTTTCGGCCCGAGAAGTCAATACATAGATACAAAGTTATGAACGCTCTTAAAAATAAAGTTGGAAATATCCGCAAATTTATTATATAACTGTCACCAGATATTCAATTTACTTTAAGGAGGATACTCTATGCAGAAAAAATATATTGCATTGGCCATGATGGGAGTCGTCATGTTCGGCGCCGCACAGGCCCGGGCCGAAGGGAAAGACGGTGTCGCCGCCGTGGTCAACGGACAGAAAATTACCGTTGCCGAAATCCGCGATGCTTATAACGGAACCCCGGGAATCAAAGACAGAGTTTCTTTCAAAGACTTTTATCAGAAGACTCTGGACGTCTTTGTCAACGGCGCTCTGGTGCTGCAGGCCGCCGATAAGGCAAAAGTGCAGGATACCGAGGCTTATAAAAAACAACTGAAACTGGCCGAGGATGAGCTTGCCCGCAAAATCTACATGGAAGAACAGGTTGACAAGATGATTACCAAGGCCGAAATCGAAAAGGCCTACAAAGAATATACCGACAGCTTTAAATCCGAAAAGGAAATCAAAGCCAAACATATTCTGGTTGACAGCGAAAGCAAAGCCAAAGAAGTTATCGCCAAGCTGAAAAAAGGCGGCGATTTTGACAAGCTGGCCAAAGAATATTCCAAAGAACCGGCTGATTTGGGCTACTTTACCAAAGAAGTGATGGTGCCGGAATTCGGCGAGGCCGCTTTTGCCATGAAGAAAGGCGAATATTCAAAATCTCCGGTTAAGACGCAATTCGGATATCATGTCATCAAAGTTGAAGATATTCGCGATGCCAAGCCGCTGCCTCTGAAAAAAGTCGAACCGCAGATTAAGGCGATGATGGCTCAGGGCGCCGTTGCCAAGATTTTTAACAATCTGACGGCAGATGCCAAAATTACCGCTTATGATTTGAACGGCAAAGAGCTTTCATTAAAGAAATAAGCTGCGGCGTTTTTTTAGAAAAGCCCGGAAAAATCCGGGCTTTTCTTTTTGCTAATTTTTGCTTATTCGTTACTTGCGGGCGGCATTAATAAAATTGACTTTTTTGCGGAGATATTCCTGCTTTTCATAATCAAGGTGCGGATCTTTCAGCAGTTTTTCAAAAATCGTGACGATTTCCCGGCGGTATTTGGGGCGGGCAACCGCGATATTGGCCATGTTGTAGGCAGCAGCGCGGAAAATCTGATTGTCTTCAATCTGCAGCTGTTCCGCCAGTTTGAGATACGGCGGCGCAAAGCTGTCTTTGACAACCCGCATGCTGAAATCATAAGAGCTTTTTTGAATCTTCTGAGCAATCTTTTCGGAGATTTCATTGTCCTTGGTTCTGCCGCGCCATAAAATGCTTTTGCCGGTGCGGGAAACCAGCGTTTTGATTTTTTTGAGAAAGCCCAGTTTTGAATCCATCTTTTCCATGCCCTGATTAACTTTGTTTGTAATATAATTGATAAAGGTAAAAAAATCCATACCTATCTGTGCAAAAATTTTAATACCCTCAATGAACAAGGAAAACCCCGGGATGTCCGGTCCCGGGGTTTTGTGTTGGTATACAGAACGAATCGCTCTATTTATTTAATAACTAGAACATGTCGTCCCGCTACACTGTATCATGTCTCCGTTTTCAGAACAGAAACCTTTGACGCAGGATGTGTTTGTATAGGTTCCATTATATGGCCTGAAATAAGTCTTCTGGGTCAAAGAACCGCTAAACGAAATATCGGCGCCATAAAGCTCAATTTCAGAACCACCACTATTGCTGTAAGCATTCAGCAGACTGGCAGGCATTGAAACCTCTGTGTCTTCAAACTGGAGTGAATTAAAATTGCTGTTACTGGAGGCAGAAAAATTGTTGATAGTAATTTTTCCACGGCTGCGATCATACCTTGTCGACCACATATCTCCGTTAAGCAAACCTCCGGTATACAGTTCATGTGTTGAATTGGTATTTAAAGTTATCCGGTTAATAGTTCCGTTCAACCCCAAGTCTATATTAGAACCATTTCCATCCAGAATGATATTAGTTGCAGAGAAATCATCACTGAATGCCAGAGATACTGTACCTGACACGGTTACTTTGTTTGCCGTTGTCGGGATTGCAAATGACGGAGCACCATGTCCATTACTTGTAGTGGTTATGTCTCCCAACTTCAACGATGAACTTCTGTTGCATGACGGCGCATATCTGGCAATGTCTACATAGTATGAATTTTTTGCTGCAAACGAAGTCGTTCCCATATCAATGTCTCCGTCAATCACGATTACGCTATTGGTCATGGAGCTGTTTGCGCTGACCAGTTCGCTTTTACTGGTGACGATTTTACATTTTGAGCCACTGCAGGCGCTCAATTCGTATTCGCACATTGTCACGCAAGTATTGGAATCGGTTCTGCTCTTTCTATAACCACTCTTGCAGGTCCATCCGGTTTTGATTTGCGTGGTCTGTCCACAGGCAGAACAGGTCTCATACGTATAGCTGGCATTGGCAGGCAATGTTCCGGTATACGTATCTTCGCAAGTTTCCGTACAAGAGGAAACACAACTGTTACCGTCTTTTTTATAGCCGTCATTACAGGCCCAGGCGGTGCAAATGTCGCAGCTGTTGGTGCTTGAGCAGGAGGCGTTGGCCGGTACGCTGACCGGTGTGGCCTTGCAATCGTTGTGTTTACAACTGCTGCCGTCCTGGTAGTAATTGGTATTGCAGGTCCAAGCCGTGCAAATGTCGCAGCTGTTGGTGCTTGAGCAGGAGGCGTTGGCAGGGATGCTGACCGGCGTGGCCTTACAATCATTGTGTTTACAGCTGCTGCCGTCCTGATAGTAATTAGTATTACATTTCCAATCCGTACAGATGTCACAGCTGTTGGTACTGGAACAATAACCGTTGGCAGGAACCGTAACCGGCGTCACCTGACAATCCGGATTGTTGCCGCACTGAACATAACTGCTGTCAGCCTCGCATTTCGTGACAATATCCGTGGATGAGCAGGTTTGCTGCTTAAAGCCTTTTTCGGTGCAGTATTCCGCCGCCGTCTTGCAACAGCTTCGCGTGCCGCCGCAGGCATTGTCGCAGTTCTTGGTGCCCCAGCTGCAGTTGCTCTCGTCACTCAGCGGAACACAGGCGCATGTCTTGTAACTGCTGTCCTTATCACAGACCGTGGCTTCTTCCCCGGCCTCGCATTCCTGTTTCTTGAACCCTTTGCTTTCACAGTATTCCCCCGTGCTCATACACTGGTAGTAATACCCTCCGCAGCCGTTGTCTTCTTTGCCGCTTTGCAAATCCGGATCCGAACACGGCGTTTCCTGCCAGCCGGCTT
>CALXLC010000017.1 GCA_944389095.1 uncultured Alphaproteobacteria bacterium | reverse complement strand
GACTGTTCGGGACAACCGACATTGGTCTGTCCGTTTGACGCCTCCGCGGTCTTCTGTGCCGGAACCGCCTCTTCCGGTGGTGCTGGCGGGTCATCATCTTCATCAATGCCCGCCGAATGTAACGGAAACTGTGTTAAACAAAGCGGACATTGGTTTTTATATGAAAAAATGGGAGATTTAACGGAAAGCGAGTGCGACACCAAATGTCGTTCAAAAGGAATGCATATTCCCGGATTTCCGAATCATATGGCGCTGTGTTCTGTCGTAGTCGGATTTTGGGTATATGATTTAGGTGTAGGGGGAACTGGTTACTCATATTCATACTTTGCATGTGCTAATGGTATTGTGGGTCATTATGACGAAGATTGGATTGAGGGGACCTGTATCTGCGTCAAAGAAATTTAGTCCGCAAAAAATCCCGGAAATTTTATTAAAACTTCCGGGATTTTTATTATCATAACGCCGGACCGCCAAAGACATGTCTTAAAGCAGCCCGAAACGGCAAAGATTATTACTGGTCTTTGTCCGAGTACAGTAACAATACCGCCTGGACGGTCGATCTGGACGACGGCAGTATGCACAACTACGGCTATAAGACTAACACTTACAGCGTTCGTTGTGTCCTCGCGTTTTAATCTGAAACAGAAATCCCGGATTTTTAAGTCCGGGATTTCAAATAAGGTTGAAATTCTTTAACAACTTTTTCGTAAACCTGCCGTTTAAATGTCACAATGCGACAGGGCGCTTCCTCAAGTTCAACCCACTCATAAGCTTTAAATTCAATTTCTTCCGGATTTGTCCGCAAGTTTATCTCGGTATCGTTGCCGGTAAAATAAAAAAGAACCCAATATTGTTCCTGCCCGATATTTGTCCGGCCCAATTTTCGAAATTTTTTCAGAACCTCCGGAGGAAAGTCATACTTTATCGGTTGACTGATTTCCGCAACCGGTTTTACGGAAACAATTCCCGTTTCTTCCCGAAGTTCCCGATAGGCGGCGTCACGGAAATCTTCTCCGTCTTCAATACCGCCCTGAGGAAATTGCCATTCAAATCCTGGACGATCTGTTCTGGCTCCCATCCAAACTTTTTTGTTGGCGTTAAAAACAACAATTCCGACATTTTTGCGGTATAAATCCATTTATTCCACCACCAGATTTGACACCGGAACTAACGCCAAAGGCTTTTCAATAACCTGATTTTTGGATTCTTCATAAGCAATCTGAGGCGAAAAGGTTTTAATCCAGTCATAAATTTCTTTTAAGATAACCGGTTTGGGTTCAACCACCAGCAAAACCTGTCCCCGGCTTAGGGCTATATTTTCCGCTTTTTTTATTTCTTCACGAATCAAATTCCTGTCCAGCAGATCTTCTATGACAATATCTGCCTTGCGCCGCGGCAGTCCTTTAATGGTAATTTGTTCTATTCCGTTGCCGTGAGTTGCGTCAATGACCAAAAGACCCCGGCGATTAATCGCAGCCAGTATCTGAGTCAATGTATAGCGGTTGCTTTCGTCTGCTATGCCGTCATTGATGACAACACCGCCGATAGGCGCGCCCGGCGACAATGTTTTTTCCAGACGTTTTATGCTTTCGGCGTCGCTGATTGTCAAACTCATGGATAACGGCCCGCTGTCTGATTTCAAAAAATCTTTTGAAGACAGCAGCAAGTCCATATAAGTCTCGTGACCGTTTTGCCGGGCTGTCAAAATCCGGGTCCCCACTTCTGCGGCATAGGGACTGAAAGACATGGAAATTTCCGAATCAAAAGCCTGACTGATTTTATCCAAAGCCATCGGATCAAATCCGCTGCCCTTGATGACAACAGCCACTTTTTTAAAAGTCGGCAGCACTTCCACTTGCTTTCCGTACTCAATCCAGGGTTTTGCTCCGTTTTTGGAAATAGTCGGCAGCAACAAAGAATCTTTGCTTTCGGTCAAGCTGTCCTCAATCGTGATATAACGCAGCTTTTGCGTTGCTTCTTTGGGGGGCAGAGTTAAAACACTGGGAACCTGCGACAAGATTTCTTCCACGGTCAAATCTCTGTCTGCCGCATGAGGCAATTCGTTTGCGGAAGATTCCGGAATTGCCGGAAGAATATCTATCGGCTGAGGGGCCGCTTTTTTCTTGTCCGGCAAAGTAATAACAAACTTTGGCGATTGATTTTCCTTGTCAAACATCAGTCGGTCTATTTTGGAGAGATAAACCGGCTCGCTTTTCCGGTCGGCAACCAGATATCCGCTGAAGCCGACCAGCAACAAGGCTGCGGCAACGGCCAAAATCAGATTTTTGTACTGAAGAATCTTGTCGAGCAAAATCGTCTCCTATTTTGACTGTGTATAGATGGCCAATGCTTTTGCCAAATCAACGGCACGTGCCAGCTGATAATCTTTTTTCCAGTCATCGCTGCCTTCTTTGTCCTTTTGCTTTTGGTTTTGTTCTTCGGCATTTTCATTTTTCAGAGCATTGCGGTATTCTGCCTCGCTGAGGCCGAAACCATCCTGAATCTCCTCAACTTTTGCCGGATGAACTTCCACGTCCGGAACGATTCCCGTTGCTTGAATGGAACGGCCTGAAGGTGTATAGTAACGGGCCGTTGTCAAGCGCATGGCACCGTATTTTCCGAGCGGAACCACCGTTTGCACCGATCCTTTTCCGAAAGATTTTTCTCCCAGAATAATGGCTCTCTTATGATCTTGCAGTGCTCCGGCCAAAATTTCGGAAGCCGACGCGGAACCATCGTTAATCAAAACGACAATCGGCAGGTTTTCGGCAATATCGCCTTCCTGAGCCGAATAGCGAACCGTGTCCGCCTCGTTGCGGGAACGGGTGGAAACGATTTCACCCTGATTTAAGAACAAATCCGAAACGTTAACCGCCTGATCCAGCAGTCCGCCGGGATTGTTACGGACGTCAATAACCACGCCCTTAAGTTTTTCTTTCAGTTTTTTCTTGGCTTTGCGAACGGCATTTTCCACGTTTTTATCCGTGTCTCCGCTGAAAGAGGTAATCCGGATATAAGCAATGTCTCCGTCCAAAATCTCTGTTTTGACGGATTGAATTTTAACTTCTTCGCGTTTCAGCGTCACGTCAAACGGCTTTTCACCCAATCTGCGAATTGTCAGTTTGACCTTGGTTCCGACCTTGCCGCGCATTTTATCGACCGCATCATTAAGCGTCATGCCGACTACGTTTTCGCCGTCAATGTTGGTAATGTAATCTCCGGGCTTAAGGCCTGCTCTGGCCGCCGGCGTATCATCAATCGGCGAAACCACTTTCACAACGCCCTGTTCCATGGTGACTTCAATTCCCAGACCGCCGAATTTTCCGAGAGTCTGCTCGTTCATGTATTTAAAACTCTGGGCATCCAGATAACTCGAATGCGGATCCAGCGAAACAAGCATACCGTTAATTGCCGATTCGATAAGCTTTTTATCGTCCACTTCCTCAACATAAGTCGTTTTGGCGCGTTCCATCACCTCGCCAAACAGGTTGAGCAATTCATAAGTGTCGGTTTCTTCTTCTGCCTTGGCGTCATCTTTCGCGGCCCGGGCATTAAAGCTTCCCAGCACCAGGCAAAAAACACCGACAGTTAAAATTAAAAATCTTTTTGACATCTCAGTATCCTATTTTCGCGTTGTGTTTTAACTCAAAGCCTCATCCAGGCCATCGGATCAATCGGATGATTATCCTTTCTTAATTCGACATAAAGCTTCGTATCCCCGTCATCGGGCATTTGTCCGACCGGCTCGCCGGCCAGCAGCATCTGTCCCAGTTCCACGTCAATGGTGTTCAGCCCGGCCAGCAGCGACAAATATCCTTCGCCGTGTTCAATAATAATCAGGTTTCCGTATCCGCGGAACGGACCGGCAAAAATAACCGTGCCGTCAAACGGCGAAATTACCTGCGCATTGTCGCGGGTTTTGATTATTATACCCTTGGACGACACGCCCTTCACCTTTTGTTCGCCGTAAGAAGTTACAATCTGTCCCCTTGCCGGCAGCGGCAGCGTTCCTTTTGCCTGTTTAAAACTGCTTCTGTTTCCAGTTATAACCGCCGGCTTAAATTTATTCAAGTCAGCAGATTGTTTTTCTTCATTATTTTTTTCTGCCAGTCGCCGGGCCTCTTCGGCCTTGCGGGCTTCCTCCCGCCGGCGCTGTTCTTCCTTGCGTTGTTTTTCCAGCCGCTGCTGTTCAAGTTTGGTCAGCAGGTCACGCAAATCCTGAGCTTGGGAGGCCAGTTTATCAACGTTGCGTTTGGCGCGCTCGCTCTTGATTTCCACCTGATTACGGATTTTTGATTTTTTTCTGACCAGGGCGCGCATACGTTCATGTTCTTTTTCCAAAATCTCTTTTTGTTTGGAGATTTGGGCAAACTGTTTTTCGACCAAAGCCTTTTTGCGGGAAATAGCCTCAAGCTCTTTGCGGATTCTCTCGGCATTTTCCTGAAGATAAGGGACGGTTTCTCTCAGCAGCATGGCGCTGCGGATAATTTCCACCGGCGTCAGCGGCTGAACAAACAGAGCTTCGGTTGGCTTCAGCGCCAAATTCTGCAAAGCGGAGAGCGTCTTAATCAGATTATCGTCTTCTTGTGTAAAACCGCTTTCCGCCTCTGCAAGATCGCTTTTAAGCGTTTCCAGCTGGCGTTCCATGGCAGACAATCTTTCTTCGCTGTTTTGAATTTTTTTTGCGGCATTAACCATTTCGCGGCTGACTTCCGTCAGTTCCAGATTAATCTGCGTCGCCTGAGCCTGAAGCTTTTTATGTTCCAGCGCCTGCTGCTGAACCTTTTGCTCCATTTGCTGAAGTTCTTCTTTTGAGACTGTGGCCGCCGACACCGAACCGACTGCCGCAACCGAGATTGCGGCACCCAGAACGGCAATATGCAGAACAGTCGGCAGTTTCATCAGCAGGGAGTCTTCACCAGCAGGGACTGACCGGTCATTTCGGCCGGTTTTTCAATATTTAGCAAATCCAGCATGGTCGGAGCAATATCGGCAAGCCGGCCGTCTTTCATCCGGCAAACGCCGTTATGACTGTTGACCAAAATGGCGGCAATTTTTCCGACGGTATGCGCCGTGTACGGCTGGCCGGTTTTTTCATCGACCATTTTTTCGGCATTGCCGTGATCGGCGGCAACAATCATGACGCCCCCGACATCTTTGATAGCCTTTTCAACTTTGCCCAGACATTCGTCAACCGCAGCCACGGCCTTAAGCGCCGCTTCCATAATACCGGTATGGCCGACCATGTCTCCGTTGGCAAAATTGCAGATAATCACGTCAAAACGCTTGTCTTCGATGGCCTTAACCAGCTGTTCCGTCACTTCATAAACGCTCATTTCCGGTTTAAGGTCGTAAGTGGCAACCTTCGGGCTGGCAATCAGGATTCTTTCCTCGCCCTCAAATTCCCGTTCCTCACCGCCGTTAAAGAAAAACGTGACATGAGCATATTTTTCCGTTTCGGCAATACGCAGCTGGGTCAGACCGTGTTTTGCGACAACTTCGCCCAAAATATTGGTCAGCTGCTCCGGCGGAAACATTGTCTGCATGAAACGATTATGGTCAACGGAATATTCCGTCATGCCGAGATGAGCCGCAAATTTGACGGTTTTTTTACGGGCAAACCCCTCAAAAGAGGCATCGGCCAAAGCATAAAGAATTTCCCGGGCCCGGTCGGCACGGAAATTGGCCATCAAAATAACATCGCCGTCTTCCATACCCTGATAGTCGCCGATAACGGCCGGAACCACAAATTCATCGGTTACTTTGTCGGCATAAGATGCCTTAATTGCCTCATCCGCGGTGGCAAAACGTTTACCGGCGGCCATGACCATATTGTCATAGGCGGCCTCGACACGATCCCAGCGTTTATCGCGGTCCATGGCATAAAAACGTCCTTCGATTGTGGCCAGTTTAACGTCTTTCATTCCGGCGACTGATTTCTCGAAATCGGCCAGATAATTGACGGCGGAAGAAGGTGGTGTGTCACGGCCGTCCAAAAAAGCATGTACCCGGACTTTTATGCCGTTGTCGGATAAAATCTTGCACAGGGCAACAAGATGCTCCTGCGAGGAGTGAACGCCGCCCGGAGACATCAGTCCCATCACATGAGCCGTTTTTCCGTTGTTTTTTAAGATATCGATTGTTTTGACCAAAACCGGATTTTTTGCCAGGGAACCGTCCTTGATGGCCTGGTCGATTCTCGGCAAATCCTGCATGACGACCCGGCCGGCGCCCAAATTTGTATGGCCGACTTCCGAGTTGCCCATTTGTCCGTCCGGCAACCCGACATCAAGACCGGAAGTTTGAATCAGGCAATGAGGATTCTCATCGTACATACGGTGCCAGTTGGGCGTGTGTCCCATTTCAATGGCGTTATCGGGAGATTTGGGCTCACGATAACCCCACCCGTCTAAAATCATCAGCAAAACAGGTTTTTGTGTCATCTTTTTTTTCCTTATCGTTTATCTAAAAAAATCTTCTCGTATTATATATAATAAAACATATTATAAAAGCACTATTTTTGAAAAATTTAATCTTCGCGGTTTACCGTTATTGCATGATTTTTTTCCAGATTTCCGCGGGAAGGTTGGAGCCGGAAACCCGTTTCATCGGTGTGTCGTCATCATTTCCGAGCCAAACCGCCGCGACATAATCGTCAGTAAATCCGACAAACCAGGCATCGCGGTTATCCTGAGATGTTCCGGTCTTTCCGGCGGCAAAACGGCCGATGGCGGCACGGCGTCCGGTTCCGTAGTCAATGACTTTCTCCAGCATATCGGTCAGCTTTTTCACGTCCCGTTTGCTTAAAATCCGGTTTTCATCGTCAATTCCGCGTTGATAAAGCTGATAGCCGTCTCTGGTGTAAATTTCCTTGATGGCGTGCGGCCATACGGCAAAACCGCCGTTGGCAATGGTCGTATAAGCGGTGGCCATATCTATGACTTTCACTTCAAAACTGCCGAGAGTCAGGGAAGGGGTATTGATAATCGACGTGGTAATCCCCATCCGTTTGGCGTTTTTAATGATTTTGTTTTTAGGCAGCTGCTCGGCCAGATTAATGGTTGCCAAGTTGAGTGATTTGGCCAGCGCATATTCCAGCGTAACTTCGCCGTAGTATTTTTTGTCGGCATTTTCGGGTTTCCATTTACCGATGGAAAGCGGAACATCCATAATTTTGTCATCGGGTTCCCAGCCCTGTTGCAAAGCCGTCAGATAAACAAAAGGTTTAAACGCCGAACCGGGTTGCCGCAGCGCCTGTGTTGCCCTGTTAAACTGGCTTTTTGAATAGTCTGCACCGCCGACCATGGCCTTCACGGCACCAGAATAATCCAGCACGACGATAGCTCCCTGGGTCACATTGCGGTCTTTGTTGCGGGCCAGGGTATCCTGTAATGCCTGAGCCGCTTTTTCCTGCAAATCCTGGTCCAGCGTCGTCATAACATAAATATCGTTGTCGCGTTCGCCGATATAATCGTTAACCTCATTATAAACCCAGTCGGCAAAATAATTGGCGTTTTCGACCTTATAACTTCTTTCCGGTCCCAGTGATAATTGCAAAGCGGCATCCTTGTCCTCCTTGCTGATGGTTTGATTTTCAACCATCACCTGCAAAACGACGGCGGCTCTGTCCAGAGCCCGCTGCTTGGAGGCAACGGGATTGTATCGCGACGGTGCTTTAAGCATTCCGGCAATGACAGCGGCCTCCAGCAGGTTTAAGTCGCGGGAAGATTTCTGAAAATATTTTTGACTGGCGGCTTCAATGCCGTAGGTGCCGGCGCCGAGATAAACCCGGTTGAGATAGAGTGTTAAAATTTGTTCTTTGCTGAATTTGTATTCCAGCCAAAAGGCCAGCAACAATTCCTGCGTTTTTCGTTTAATGCTTTTTTGAGAGGTTAAAAAGAGGTTTTTGGCGACTTGTTGCGTTATTGTGCTGCCGCCCTGAACGTACCTCCCCGCAAAAAGATTCGCAATCATTGCCCGGGTAAAGGAAATAATGTCAAATCCGAAATGGCTGTAAAAACGCCGGTCTTCAGTGGAGACAATGGCGTCGATAACATATTGCGGCAGTTCCTCCGAACGCACAACCTCGGAATAAATCGTGCCGAAAGTCTGAACGTCATTGCCGTTTTCCGCAATAATCGACGTTGACGGCTGCCGGGTGCGGTTGACGGCTTCTTCCATATCCGGGAGAGTCAAAAAACAATAGGCCAGATAGGTTAACAAAGTTATCACCAGCGCGCCAAAAAATTTTAAGAGTCTCCGCCGATTCTTAAGACGTTGTTTTGACTCTCTTTTTTTAGTCCTTTTAACTTTTTTCTGAGCTTTTGCCACGAGTCCCTGCCAATCAGTGCTTGCCACGAGTCATCAAATGTTTTAAAACTGTGATATCAATAACATAAATAAGTTAAGGAAAATTTTATGGGCAATATTTCTGTTTCAATATCGGATGATTTGCAGAAAAGAATTTCCGCCGTTGCCGTCAAAAGCGGCCGCAGCGTTGAGGATTGCGTTGCCCTGGCTCTCCGCGATTATGTCGAAAATTATGAGGATGTCTATAAAACCGATTTGTGTTCCGTCGACAAATTGGAGCGGGCCTTCTTTTTATCTATTGGCGAATAGGCGTTTGTTTCATAAATTTAATCTGCCGTTGACGTTGTGTTTTATTGCGGCAATTTGCGTTTCTAAGGTGAGATATGGCTGATAAAATCTGTCTTATTGATGGTTCGGGATATATTTTCAGAGCTTTTTACGGGCTTCCGCCGTTGACGGCGCCGGACGGAACACCGGTAAATGCGGTTTACGGTTTTACCAGCATGTTTTTGAAACTGACGCATCAAATTCCCTGCAAATATTGTCTGGTTTTGTTTGATGCCAAAAGGCAGAATTTCCGGAATGATTTTTTCCCTGATTATAAAGGAACCCGTAAAGAAACGCCGGAGGAGCTTATTCCTCAGTTTCCGATAATCCGCAAAGCGGTGGAAGCGCTCAATCTCCATTATTTGGAAATGGAAGGATATGAAGCAGACGATTTGATAGCCACCTACGTCGAGAAGGCACTGGCCCGGGGATTGGAAGCGGTTATTGTTTCCGGAGATAAAGATTTGATGCAGCTGATACGCCCCGGCGTGGAATTTTACGATCCGATGAAAGATAAATTTTTTACGCCGGACGATGTCTATGAAAAATTCGGAGTTTATCCTGATAAAGTTGTTGACGTACAGGCACTGGCCGGCGACAGCATAGATAATGTGCCCGGTGTTCCCGGTATCGGACTGAAAACGGCCGCACAGTTGATTAATGAATACGGTTCCCTGGAGGGGGTTCTGTCCCGTGCCGGAGAAATCAAACAAAATAAACGCCGCGAAAGCATTTTGGCAAATATTGAAAATGCCCGCGTTTCTCTCAAGCTGGTAACACTGCGCAAAGATGTTCCCGTCGAACATTCAATAGAAGAATACGAATGCCGTTGCCCCGAGCGGGAGGTTTTGCAAAAATTTGTCGCCGAATATGATTTTCGTTCGCTTCGCTCAAAGATAGATAAATGGCTGGGTGAACGGTGTTCTGATGTTGAAGGGATGCAGGGTGAAAACACTGTATTTAAACAACCCGAAATCCATTATGAACAAGTTGAAACCGAAGCCGCCCTGCGGCAGTGGATTGAGAAAATAAAGGCTGCGGGCGCTTTTGCGTTTGCGGTGGCTGCTGACGGTTTAAATCCCCGGACAGACAATGTCTGCGGTCTTTCTTTGGCTGTTGAACCCGGGGTTGCCGCATATATTCCGCTGAATACCCAAAAGCAAAGCGAGCATTTTGATTTGTTTGCCGCCGCCGAAAAAAAGCCGGGGCTTCCCTTGGATGTTTTGAATAAATATTTTTTTCCGTTGTTATCGGATAAATCGATTCTGAAAATCGGTCACGGCATCAAAACCGCCCTGCATTTTATCGGTAGGTCAATGCCCGGTGAACCCGTTTTCTTCCCGTTGGAGGATACGGCGGTAATGTCTTATGATTTAGACAGCTCCGACCACGGCCATTCTTTGGATGAACTTGCCGAAACCATGTTGGAGATGAAATCTCAAAAGCTTGAAGAGCTCGTGGGAAGCGGAAAAAACAAAATAGCTTTTTCTTCGTTGGACAGCGCAATTGCCGGGCAGTATATGTGCCGGCGGGCGGATTATTGCCTGCGCCTTTACAAATTGTTAAAACCGCGTCTGGTTGCCGAAAAGAAAACGGCCGTTTACGAAAATTTTGACCGGCCGTTGATTAACACTCTTTATCAAATGGAGCGGCGCGGAATTATGGTGAATGCCGCTGCTCTAAAAGAGCTGAGCGCTTATTTTGATAAAAGGATTCATGAAATAGAAGCCGGAATTTATCAGCTTGCCGGACAGGAGTTTAACATCGGTTCCCCCAAACAGATAGGCGAAATTTTGTTTGACAAACAAGGGTTTAAAGGCAAAAAAACACCGACGGGTGCCTGGCAGACCGGCGCGGATGTTCTGGAGCAGTTGGCCGAAAACGGAATTGAAATCGCCGGCCGGATTTTAGAGTGGCGTGAGTTCAGCAAGCTGAAGTCAACTTATACGGATGCGCTTTATGAGCTGTTGGATAAAGATAGCCGGGTTCATACCACTTACACGCAAATTGTTGCCAATACCGGCCGTTTGGCATCTAATAATCCGAATTTGCAGAATATTCCTATCCGCAGCGAAGAAGGCAAAAAAATCCGTGCCTGCTTTATTGCCCGTCCGGGATATAAATTGATTTCAGCCGATTATTCCCAGGTGGAGCTGCGCCTGCTGGCCAGCGTGGCAGATGTCAAAAATCTGCAAAAGGCTTTTGCCGCCGGTTTGGATATTCACGCGGCCACGGCGTCTCATGTCTTTGGCGTTCCTCTGGAACAGGTAGACGCCAATCTGCGTCGCCACGCCAAAGCAATTAATTTTGGAATTGTTTACGGAATTTCTCCGTACGGACTGGCCAAAAATATTAATGTCAGCACAGCGGAAGCCAAAGAATACATTGATGCTTATTTTCGTCAGATGCCGGAAATCAGAACTTATATGGATGAAACAGTCAGATTCGCCCGCAGTCACGGTTATGTCCTGACGCCGTTCGGCCGCAAATGTTCAATTCTCGGAATTAATGATAAAAACAAGCGTCTTGCGTCCAATGCAGAGCGAGCGGCCATCAATGCGCCGATACAAGGCGGTGCGGCGGATATCATCAAACTGGCAATGAATCGGGTGGAAAAAGAATTGTCCGCCCGCGGACTAAAAGGCCGTATGTTGCTGCAAGTCCATGACGAACTGGTCCTTGAAGTGCCGGACAATGAGGTGGAAGAGGTGAGCGGTCTGCTCAAAAAAATCATGGAAAACGTTGTCAGCCTCAAAGTTCCCTTTGTGGCCGAAGTCGGCGTCGGCACGGATTGGGCCGAAGCACACTGAGTTCAAAGATAAATATAGCGACATAATAGTAAAGCGGCGGCAGTCATTCCTTGACAGTTCAATGCCTGTTCTGGGCGCTCTTGCCGCATCAACCGATATTTGCGGATGACACAATTCCCCAAATAAACGTTTTAACCAATAATTGCCCAATCTAATACCAAAGCTTTGTAAACAACAACCTGCAGAATCGCTGTTTGAGAAGATTCTAAAACCCAAAAGGTTAATAAAGTATTTCCGATTCCCGAAAGGGAAACAGGCGATTCGCCGCAAATCAAGACTCAGATTCGTTTTGAGACCTCTGAAAAAATTTTTTATTCACTCGTCTTCAAAAACAGACTCGGACGGGACTCGGATAAAAACAAAGGTTAAAATATGCCGTTTAAGAGGGACGTTATAATGCCCCGGACGTTGGAAAACTTTGCTTTTTTGCTTGGTGAAAAACACAATTTGTTGTATGTTTTTAACAGCAAATTTTTTATATGAAGGATGGTAAAATTATGAGTTCGGAAATGACCCAGGAAGAAATAAATAAAGAAGAGAAAGAATATGGCGCAGATTCCATTAAGGTCTTGAAAGGACTGGATGCCGTACGCAAACGTCCCGGTATGTACATCGGTGACACCGATGACGGTTCCGGTCTGCATCATATGATTTACGAAGTGCTGGATAACGCCATTGACGAAGCGCTTGCCGGTTTTTGTGACAAAACCGAGGTTATCCTGAATCCCGACGGATCGGCCACCATCCGCGATAACGGCCGCGGGATACCCGTCGGCATGCACAAGGAAGAAGGGATTTCCGCGGCGGAAGTCATTATGACCGAATTACACTCGGGCGGCAAATTTGACAACAATTCCTATAAAGTATCCGGCGGCTTGCACGGCGTCGGCGTTTCGGTTGTAAATGCTTTGTCCACCTGGTTAAAGCTGCGCATCTGGCGTGAAGGGCACGAACACATTGCCGAGTTTGCCAACGGCAATGTAACCAGACACCTGACGGTCGTCGGCGATGCGCCCGGCCGCCATGGAACGGAAGTAACTTTTCTTCCTTCGCCGGAAACCTTTACGCAGACAGAATTTAATTTTGAGACGCTGGAACGCGCCATTCGCGAAAAAGCCTTTTTGAATTCGGGAGTTTACCTCAAACTGATAGACAACCGCGGTGCCGAACCCCGAGAAGTCGATTTTCATTATGAAGGCGGTTTGAAAGCTTTTGTAAATCATATCAATAAATCCAAAGCACCGCTGCATGAAGAAGTTATTTCCATAGCCGGAGAGGCCAATGATATTGTGGTAGAGGCGGCCATGCAGTGGACTAACGCTTATAACGAAAGCATGCTCTGCTTTACCAACAATATTCCGCAAAAAGACGGCGGAACTCATCTGGCCGGTTTTCGCGGCGCTTTAACCAGAACAATCAACAGCTATGTTCAGGAAAACGGTCTGCTGAAAAAGGAAAAGGTCGTCTTGTCCGGTGATGATATGCGGGAAGGATTGACCTGCGTGCTTTCGGTCAAAGTTCCCGATCCTAAATTTTCTTCTCAAACCAAAGACAAGCTGGTATCTTCCGAGGTGCGACCGGTCGTCGAAAACATCGTTGGCGACAAATTGAAGGAGTGGCTGGATGAACACCCCAACGAAGCCCGCGTAATTGTCGGAAAAATCGTTGAAGCCGCCACGGCTCGGGAAGCTGCCCGCAAAGCTCGCGAACTGACACGTCGCAAAGGGGTGCTTGATGTTGCCTCTCTGCCCGGAAAACTTGCCGATTGCCAGGAAAAAGATCCGGCATTGTCAGAGGTTTTCATTGTTGAGGGAGATTCCGCGGGAGGTTCTGCCAAACAGGGACGCCATCGCCGCAATCAGGCAATTATGCCGCTGCGCGGTAAAATTTTGAACGTAGAACGCGCCCGTTTTGATAAAATGCTGAACTCCGCGGAAATCGGAACCATTATTACCGCGTTGGGAACAGGTATCGGCCGCGATGATTTTAATGCCGACAAATGTCGTTATCACAAAATCATCATTATGGCCGATGCCGATGTCGACGGCAGCCACATCCGCACATTGCTGCTGACGTTCTTTTACCGCCAGATGCCGGAGCTGATTGAGCGCGGATATGTTTATATCGCTCAGCCGCCTTTGTATAAGGTCAAAAAGGGTAATTCCATTTTATACATCAAAAACGAGCATGAAATGGAAGATTACTTGATTCGCGGTGGTTGCGACGATGCGGCATTGATTCGTTCGGACGGCGAGCAGATTGCCGCCCAGGATTTGATTAACCTTGTGGAGAAAAACCGCAAAGCCCGCAGTCTGATAGGGTCTTTAAGCAAAAACGTACCGGAAAAAATTATTGAACAAATGGCCATCTGCGGATTGTTTGACAAAGAGATTGTCAATGACCGTGAAAGAATGAGTGCGGAACTGAAAAAACTTACGGAACGTCTGGACGGACTGGAAGCCGAATATGATCGCGGCTGGCTGGCAGATGTTCAGGAAGACGGTTCCTTACTGTTCACCCGGACGCTGCGCGGTGTTACCGAAAAACATATAGTCGGTTCTGCCATTCTGGATAGTCAGGAAGCGGCGGTTTTAAACGAGATGAAAAATTTGCTTCACGAAAATTTTGCAACTTCCAGCATGCTGGTTTCCAAACAAGGGCTGGAAAAGAAAATTTTCGGTCCGGTCACTTTTGTGGATGCGATTATGGCCGCCGGCAAAAAAGGGATTACCATCCAGCGGTATAAAGGGCTGGGAGAAATGAATCCCGAACAGCTTTGGGAAACCACGTTGGACCCCGAGGCAAGGTCTTTGTTACAGGTTAAAATAGACCGCATGGAAGAAGCCGACGAAACTTTTGCCACCTTAATGGGCGATGTGGTTGAACCTCGCAAAGAATTTATTCAGGATAATGCGTTGAACGTCGTAAATCTGGATATTTAAAACGGAAAAAGCAAAAAAAACCGAAGTTTTCAAAACTTCGGTTTTTTCATGCCCATTATAATATCAACGGACACCAGGCATAGGGCTTAATCTGTGCGGCAGGGTTTCCCACGACGCTTGACAAACGATGATTGCGGCTTAACGCGCCTTCTTTCAAATCATAGATGTCACAGGAGGTATAAGCACCATTATATTTTTGGGAGCAAAGAGCCTTAGCCTCCAGCGGACGGGCCGCAATATGATGATAATCCAGAATTTTCTGAGTTTCATCATATTCAAAACGGAATTTATAGAGGAGTTCCATTTGTTCTTCCCGGGCCGGATAACAGCCAACATGCATGGCCCAGTCAAAAATGTCGCAACTGTAAATTTCCTCGGCCAAAAAGCCCTCATGGAATTTAAAAGAAGTTCCGTTTTTCTTTTTCAAGCTTCGAATATCAAATTCTGCCGGACTGAAAATAGTCGTTTCAATCACAATGCCCAAAAAAATATCGGAATCTTTGCGCTCTTCTGGATGATTGGTGCAATATGTCTTGCCGTTCCGAGACTTAAACGCTAGTTTGAGCGGTGTTGTCTTACACATTTTTTTTAGATACTGCAGGACATCATCAACGCTTAACTGCAGAGCATCCATTACTTTGAAAAGATCTTCTTGTGTCATAAAATTAAAAAAATTAATAGTTTAACAAAAATATTTTATTGAAAAAAGTTATAGCTTTTTTCGGAAGGTTTTGTCAAGGTAAAGTTGGGACGAAAGATTATATGAAAAAAACCGAAAGCCTCAGACTTTCGGTTTTTTCCGATTTATACGACAGGTGCTTCAGCGCAAAGCGGGATTATTTCTGTCCGCAAAAAGTACCCGAGGTTTGCATTTCCGAGAAAACATCCGTCAAGCATGCGATAATCCGCGCAGGTTTTCTCAGAATCTTTGTCAAGCATAAGATATCTTTCTTGCAGAGGCAGAAGGTAATACCCGAAAGTTTTAAGCATGTCCGTTAGATTTTCATATTCTTCGGCATGTCTTTCAAGAATTTCCAAAGCCTTTTCATCTAACGGAAAAGCGTTGCGGTAACAATTCCTTCCCTCTTCAAAAATATCTTTTTGTGTCAATTTCAGGCGGTCGTTTTTGTTAGTCCCGGAAAAATCCTCAAAAGACAATCCTTTGGCAAGAAAAAGCGTTTTTTCTATGACAACCCCGACCAACTCACCCAAACCGGGCTCAATTTTTCTGGTTAAAAACTTTTTTCCGCCTTTGCTGAAAAACAAATCAAACGCCGCATTGCCTGAAATTCTTTCAAGATACTGTCTGACTTGTTCAACAGTCGGCTTGCAGGCATCAAAAATTCTGAATAAATCTTCATTTTTCATAATAAGTATTTTTAATTAAACATAATAAATTTACTATCGTTCTAAAATTAACATTTTAAGAAAATTTTGTCAACTCTTATCAGGGGCGCAAACTGAGTATTTGAGCCATCTGACGCCGTTTAAAAGCTTGAGCATGATAGCGGCGGATAACCTCCTCCACCGTTACCGCGTCAAATCCGTCGGCAGCAAGTTGAGCCGGTGTTTGTTTTTCATCAATATAAGCCTTAAGAATTTTATCCAACAGAGCATAAGGAGGAAGAGAGTCTTCATCTTTCTGATTGGCAGCCAGTTCCGCACTCGGGGCTCTGACAATAACTTCCATCGGCAAAACCGGATTTATGCCGTTCCGCCATTTGGCCAGTTCAAAAATATCGCTTTTATAAACGTCGCCGATAGGAGCCAGTCCGCCGCAGGTATCGCCGTACAAGGTACAATAACCCATGGC
This sequence comes from uncultured Alphaproteobacteria bacterium, assembly GCA_944389095.1. Lineage (GTDB taxonomy): Bacteria > Pseudomonadota > Alphaproteobacteria > RF32 > CAG-239 > CAZU01. Next base: position 38,564 of record CALXLC010000017.1, on the reverse strand, counting down.
GATTTCCGATTTGTTGCCGCAGGCCAGCAACAGGTAGTTGTACTGGTTGGCATAGGCCATCAGCAATTGACCGCGCAGTCTGGCCTGCAAATTTTCAAGCGTGATGTTTTTGGGCGGATTTTTCCATAAGTGCTTCAAAAATGTCTCATGAACGTCTACCAGCGGCTGAATATCCGTTTCGGTAAAATCAAAGCCGTTCATTTCAGCAATTTTGCGGGCAATTTGCAAGCTGAGCGGCGAAGTAAATTTTGTTGCCATCATCACGCCGTGCACATGTTTTTTCCCCAGCGCATCACAGGCCAAAACGGCGGTAACCGCGGAATCCAGTCCGCCGGAAAGCCCCAAAACAACATCATCAAAACCGTTGTCATCGCAATATTTTTTCAAGCCGTTCTTCAGTTTCAGCCAGACTTTTTCCATTAAATTTCTCCTTCTTTAGGGCTCAGATAATTTTCAACAATTTCATAATTGCACGGGCTGACAAAGTTTTTCCAGCGCCGGTCGCCGATGGTCATCATGTCCCGCACCATGCTTCCTGAAACATACGGAAAACTTTCATCCGTGCGGTCAATGCAGATAATATGTTCAAAGCATTTTTCAAACCATTGGGCATCATACCGGCTTCCGGCATAATAAACATCGGGATCACCGCGTTCCGGCATATTTTCGCGCATAAAATCAAGAACAAAATCAGCCCATTGAACCGGATTGCAAATATCAAACAAACCCATCACCCGCAGTCTCTTTTGGGCCGTCCCGAAACAATTAAGAATCATTTGTTTGCGCTGCAGATAGGTAAAAGGATTGCGCGGCGTTCCCTGTTCCTGAATGGAGCCGAGGATAATCGTTGCGTAGCCGCATTGCTCAAGCATCTGCCGGATAACCCGTTCATGTCCGATATGAAGCGGCTGGGCGCGCATAACGGCGAGTCCGTGCCGGTATAAATAAGCCATTTTCCCTCCCTTCCTTTTTGTTTAGATTGTCACAGCCGTTGCAAAAAAGCAAATCTAATTTATATTGACTAATCATAAGTTTCTTCTAAACTTAAAAACAAACACAACGCAGGATAAAAAAATGAAAATTATTCCAGCCGTCATGCTGTTGGCCTTAATACCTTGCGGCGCTGCTGCCGGGGAGTGGTCTTTTGATGTATCGGGATATGCTTCCGGATTGTATGGGTACAGCGATGTTTCGGAACGTTTTGAAAAACAGGACCGCAACAATGACGGTTCCGGCCGCGCCGAGGTAAATTTCAGCGCCGCTTATGCTTTTAATGACGAATACGGTTTCAGCTTAAACCTGGATTTAATGGGCGGCATTAATCAGGAACTGCAAAATTATAATCAGGGCCGCTGGGGAGAAGAGGCCTACGCGATTGCCGACAGTCCTTACGGCCGGCTGATGCTTGGACAAACGTTTAACGTTGATGCCCAGTTTCATGAAGGAGCACCCGCGGCGGGAGCTTTGGGCAGCAGCAACAGCGAGATTGTCGATTTTATTGTCAATCCCAACTGGAAACGCAATGCGCATACGGCCAAATTTGCCACTTTAAATACAACTTACATCAATACGGATGGTGTTGCACCCAAAATCAGCTATATATCGCCTGATTTTTATAATACTGTTTTGGGTGTGTCTTATGTACCGGATGCTTATAACCGCCGGGGACTGATTAATAAATTTGCCTCTTACGAAAAAGACGATGCGTATATTGTTTCGCTTTATACGGCACAGGAGCTGGGTTTTACCGATTTAACCGCAACTTTGGGCTATGGCGCTTTTCATGACGATGACAAAGAAATGTCGGCCAGCCTCAGCCTCAGGCGCGGAAACTGGACATTAGGCGGCGGCTGGCGCAAAACCTATATTGACGGTCGGGATACCCGCATGTCTTTAAACCGTCCGTCAGACCGTTTGCCCGAATATTTTGACGGTTATCGCGAAGGCCGGGCCTGGAATATCGGCCTGGGATATGAAATCGGCCCTTATAAAGCCGCATTGACGTATTTTGAATCTAAAGCGCACAATACGGATAATCAGGACAAAATCATCGCCTTTTCCAATCAGTACCGGTTGAATAAATATATTGATATTTACCTGGCCGCGGCGCATGTTGACTTTGAAGGTGCGGATGGAACGACTAACGGCAGCAATAAGGGATATGCCTTTGTAACCGGTTTGGGACTAAATTTTTAAGGATAAGAAAATGCCGAACATACTGCTTTTTTCCGATGATGAGGTTTTTGCCAAAGATTTGCGAGATCAAATAGAGCATCATGCCGAAGGCTTTGCGTTTAACGACGACGCGCCGGCAGATATCATTATTGTGGATGAGGATTTTGACAAGCTGGAAGAATTGCATGCCCGTAATTTAAAAGCGCCGCTGCTTTTTTTGACAACGCATCCCGAAAGTGTTCGTAAAGATATTGTTTGCCGCGTTTTGGCCAAACCGATGCATCTTAGCGAATTTTTGGATGAAGTGCGTGCCGGCATAAATTTGTTTGAAAACAGCGAAGAAGGCTACTTGTGTTTTAACCGGTATGTTGTCCGGCCGATAAAGAAGGATATTATCAATCTGCGCAACAATGAAGTCGTCAAGCTGACCGAAAAGGAAGTTGCCGTGTTAAAATATCTGTATAAGGCGGGCGAACGTATTGTCGGCAAAAACGAATTGCTGCAAGAAGTCTGGGGATATTCTCCGGAAGTTACCACTCATACCATTGAAACCCACATTTATCGCCTGCGCCAGAAAGTAGAGCATGATGACGCGTCGGCGCAACTGATTATAACCTTGGACGGCGGATATCGGCTTAAATTTTAAAGCCTTATTTCGACGGCTACCGGTACATGGTCGGACGGACGCTCCCAGGCCCGGGCTTCCTTTAATATTCGGGCCGAAAGAAGCCTGTCCCGCAGCGGTGGCGTGACCCAGACATGATCCAGCCGCCGGCCTTTGTTGTTTGTTTGCCAGTTCGGATTGCGATAACTCCACCAGGAAAAGATTTTTTCCGGTTCCGGATAAAATTTGCGGACGGCATCCGTAAAATCAAGAGACTTAAACAACCGTGTCAGCCTTTCAACTTCTATCGGCGTATGCGAAACAATTTTCAAAAGCTGCTTATGATTCCACACGTCATTTTCCGAAGGGGCAACGTTAAAATCGCCGCAAATCAGCATTTTTTTTGAAACAAAATCTTTTTTGTGCAGCTCAAAATATTCGGAAATATCATCCATAAAACAAAGTTTATGGCCAAAAGACAAATTTACGACCGGATCCGGAATATCGCCGCCCGCCGGGATATAAATATCGTTTATTTCAATATCGTCAAAAACCGTGGCTTTAATATGTCTGGCATCATGTTTACCGACCCAGTCGACACGACAGATGTTTTGCAGAGGATGTTTTGACAAGATGGCCACGCCGTTATAACCGGGCATGCCGTATAAGGCAATTTGTGCAAACCCGGCATCCCGGACGGTATCAAACGGAAAATCTTCCTCCCTTGCTTTAACTTCTTGCAGACAAACAATATCCGGCTGCTCGGTTTCAACCAGTTTTTTTAGCAATTCCAGTCGAATGCGGACGGAATTGACGTTCCAGGTAATCAGCTTAAAAGAAGACATTTTTTATCTTCTCTTTTTATAGTTCAACGGTCCGGCTTTGGAATCTTTAAATTTGAATAACCGCTCGTCCAAATCTTTGTCCTTTTGCGTATCATAGAGCGAAACGGTTACTTCCACGCTTTGCGGATCGACGATTTTCCATTGTTTAAGTTCCATCGGGTTGTTTGAAAACACCAGCGTAATCGGCCCTAAATCTCCTTTTTCGGTATATTCAAGCGTAATGGTCGTTGAGCCGGAATCCTGATAAAAATCGGTAACTTTTATTTTCTTCCCGTCAATTTTTATATCGTCAGCCAAAATTAAGGTTGCCGGAATATCGTCATAATCAATATGAGTTACCTGATCAAGGTCGGTATCGTTATAAACGATGTAATTGCCGTCACCGACAATCAACACATTGGTCGGGCTGGCATATTCCATGCGGATTTTGTTGGGCTTTTCGATAAACAGCCGGCCTTCTGCGGTTCCTCCGTTGCTGGACATCTGCACAAAAGTAGCCTCAAGACTTCTGATGTTGTTCAGATAAGTTTCAATTTTGCGCAGGTTTTCGGCGCTTTGAGCGTGGGCGCTCTGGCTCCATAAACACAGAACGGCGGCAATCAGCCATTTTTTCATATTTTTATCCTTACCGAGATTATTCAAGCTTTTTTTAATATAATCAAATAATTCAAATAGTAAACACAAAACACCCTTCGTGTTGACGAAGGGTGTTCATAAGTGTCCGGAAGTTAGTAGTTGCGGGAGCAGCCGCAGCCGCCGCTGTTTTTCTGAGTAGAGGCACTTTCGGAAGATTTCGTTGAATTATCTTTGTTGGATTCGGCAGAACTCATCGTTTTCTTTTCTTCCGAAGCAGCGGCAGACATTTTGCTGCCTTTGTCTCTCATATCGTTACAACTCATGATTTTTTACTCCTTTGATAGATATTACTATTTTGAGTTACGCGAAGATTGTTCGGATCTTTCCTCCGATGAAGCGGCGGAAGACTTGACGTTTTCACGTTCCTTCTTGGACTTAACCATATATTTTCTCCTAAATTAAAAGACAGGGCACCAACATTGTGCCGCACCTTAAATCTAATAAAGGCGGATTCAAAAACAATAGAACCTAACCAAAGTTATTAAGATGAAAAATTAACTGTTGCGCGCTTTGAAAATGCCGTTTTCAAAGCCCTGAATTTCTTTGTTTTCATCAGCAAGAGCCAGCCGCTTCATAGCCAGCGCGGCATATTCTTTCTCTCGCTCAATACCGATAAAGCGCCGGCCGAGTTTTTTTGCGGCGACGGCGGTGGTTCCCGAACCGAGAAAGGGGTCAAAAACCACATCGCCCTCATCACTTGATGCCAGAATAAGTTTGGCGGCAAGCTTTTCGGGTTTTTGCGTCGGGTGAGGCGTATTCTCCGGCATGGACCAGAACGGAATAGAGATATCCGTCCAGAAATTTGAGGGATGAGTCAGCCGGAATTTTGTGCCGTTTTTTTCCTGCCAGTCTTTGGGATTGCCTTTGTCGTCACGATAAGGCGCCAAAACCGGCCGCTGGATTTTAACGGCATCAAGATTAAATTTATAATCTTTGCTTTTGGTAAAAAACCAGATGTCTTCCAGACAGTTTTTCCAGTTATTGGTGGCGCCGCGGCCCTTTTCTCTTTCCCAGGAAATTCGGTTTTGCAGAATAAAATATTTGCCGGCAATTTCGGGAATGGCGATAGAGGTTTTCCAATCGGCACAGATATAAATCGAAGCATCGGGCTTCAGGAGGCGCACCGTCTTTTGCAGCCAGGAATCCAACCATTTTTTATATGTATCAAAATCTCTTTCACGAAAAGTTGTTTTGCCGAAGTTTTTAGTCAGATTATACGGCGGATCTGTAATCATCAAATCGACACAGGCATCCGGCATATAGTTCATTGCCTTGAGGCAATCCTGCCAAATGACCCGGTTAATCACGACGGCATCGGAATTTTTTTGAGAAAGCTTCAATGTCTGCGCCGCATAAAAAGCCGTCTCAACGGCAGACAGCTCAATAGTTTTATTGCGGGGCGCCTTCTTTTTCATGGCGGTTATTCTTCGCCGAATTTGTTATCCAGCAGTTTTTCCAGAGCAGACATCACTTCCTTGGCCTGCTTGCCGGATGTTTTGACATGAATAGTCGTTCCTTTGGACGCTGCCAGCATCATCAACCCCATAATAGAACAACCGCTGACGCATTGTCCGATTCTTTCCACTTCCACGGTAGCGTCAAACGGCTCGACGGTTTTTACAAAAGCTGCGGCCGCTCTGGCATGAAGTCCCTTCTTGTTTTTGATTTCCAAATCTTTTTCTAAGATTTCGTTCGCCATTTTTTACATTCCCAATAACTGTGAGGCAACGTTAATATATTTTTTTCCGGCTTCCTGAGCCCCTTCAACCGTCGCTTTCAGATCTTTTTCTTTGCGCAGGCTGGCAATTTTTATCAGCATCGGCAGATTCACGCCGGCGATAATTTCTACTTTGGCGCGGTCCATGATTGAAATTGCCAAATTGGACGGTGTGCCGCCGAACATGTCGGTCAAAACGACAACCCCTTCGCCGCTGTTGACCTTTTCAACTTTATTCAGGATTTCCGTGCGGCGCATTTCCATATCGTCTTCCGGACCGATGCAAACACCGTCAACTTGTTCTTGTTTGCCGACCACATGTTGCATGGCCGAAATAAACTCATTTGCCAGATTACCGTGGGTAACCAACACCAAACCTATCATTGCTTTTCACCTTAAAAAGTTATTTTGCCGAACCGCTGCTCCAGACCTTAACGGCACCGAAACTTTTGAGCAGTTCATCTTTGCTTTTGGCTTTTACCAACTCGTCCGCGCGGGTCTGATGTCCTTCAAAAACAATTTCCTCGACATTGTCAACCGGCACGCCGTAAACGCGTTCCACCATTTTGCCTTTAAGCTCCACAATCATGACAAACTCGGCTTCCGCCAGCGGTGCAACGGTCTCTTCATGAATATCGTCAAGCCGCACGGCCAGATGAGCGTCCCGTTTCAACAAAGCCGTTTTTTTGCCGTCAAACTGCAGCACCGGATTTTCGGGCGCCCCGTCGCGGGCGTCAATAAAAATGGCCAGTTCGCCGTACTTGTTTTCGATTATTTCATAAAAATCCTGTTTCTCGATAAGAGTGTAATATTGTGTTTCCATGTCAGCGCCTCAGGTTCATAAAGCGGGTTTATAAAATATTAAAGTTATACTATTACAATAACAGCAAACTGTCAATTTTGAGTTAATAAGAAGGCAATAAAATGGAAAAAACACCCCTGAAATATCTTTGGTATTATGTGAAAATTTTCAAATACTTTTTTTTAGGCGGTTTTTTTTCCATTGTGGCGGCAATCGTTTGCAATCGTTTTTACCCGTACTACCTTGCGGAAATCTATAATCTGGTTTCCTCGCAGTTCAACAATCCCGAAATCTGGACACAGGTTTTTCATTTTGCTTTTCTGGCCTTGATTTTGGGAATGGGCAATGTTGTTTTCAATAATATTCCGATGCTGCTGCACTCTGTTTTTGCGCCGCAGTGCAACACGCTGGTGATTCGCGATGCCTTTGATTACGTCAATCGCCACTCCATTGCGTATTTTAACGACGAGATGTCAGGCAACATTGCCAACAAAGTCAACTTGTTGAGCCGCGGTGTCGGAGATTTTTTCTTTGGGTGTTTTGACATAACCCACACCGCTTTGAGGATTTTAATAACAATTATCGTTTTAAGCTTCGTCAGCGGTTGGTTTTTTGTTGTTTTAAGCGTATGGCTGGTAATTATCATTGTGTTGAGCCTTTACCTGGGTAAAAAACGTGCCGCGCTTTCCAAAGAACGCAGCCGTTCCGAAAGCCAGGCTTCCGGAATGGTGGTGGACAGTCTGGCCAACTACAGTGAAATCAAAAGTTTTGCCAACTTTAGGTTTGAAAGACTCAACCTGCTCAAATATCTGCGGATTCTGCGCAAAGCCGAAAGCCGGGAGGCTCGTCTGCGCGTATGGATACATCTCAGTCTGCAGTTTATCAGCGTGTTTTCGATAATGATGTTTGTGTTTATTTCCATTTTCATGCTGAAGGCCGGAGAGATTGACACGGTCGGTTTTATTTATGCCAATACGTTGTTTATGGATATTGCGCACACGGTTTTTGCCACAACCTGGCAGTATAGCAATGTAACCAGAATTTTCGGACAGCTTGATTCTGCCTTGAGTACGCTTTCGGTAGAACCGGAAATTGTTGATCGTCCGGACGCGGGTGAATTAAAAGCCAAAAAAGTTTCCGTCAGTTTTGAAAATGTCAGCTTTTCTTATAAAGATGACCGCAAAATCTTCAATGGGTTAAATGTGGAAATCAGGCCTGGAGAAAAGGTCGGTCTGGTCGGAGCCTCCGGTGCCGGAAAATCAACTTTTATTAAATTACTGGCCCGGTATTTTGACGTTACCGGCGGTGCCGTAAAAATCAACGGCATTGATATTCGTGACCTGAAACAGGATTCGCTGCATAAAAATATTGCCACAATTCCGCAGGACGTCTGCTTGTTTAACCGGACACTGTTTGACAATATCCGTTACGGTAAAACCAATGCCGGCGAGCAGGAAGTCATTACCGCCGCCAAAAAAGCGTCCGCCGATGAATTTATCCGTAAATTTCCCGACGGATACAAGACCCGTGTCGGCGATCGCGGAGTCATTTTGTCCGGCGGAGAACGTCAGCGGATAGCCATTGCCCGGGCCATTCTCAAAAATGCGCCGCTTCTGATTTTTGATGAGGCAACGTCGGCGCTGGACAGTGAAAGCGAAAAACATATTCAAAAATCGCTCAGCCGTCTGATGAAGAATAAAACCGTTATTGCGATAGCCCACCGTCTGTCCACACTTCGCGAAATGGACCGGATTCTGGTTTTCAAAAACGGCAAAATCGTGGAGGAAGGGACACACGAAAGTCTGCTGCGCAAAAAAGGCGTCTATGCCAGACTTTACAAAATGCAGGCCGGAGGTTTCGTTTAGTGGAGGACGATATCTTCGAATATAATGAAGATGAAGCATTGGCTTTGGCCGAAGCCATGCAAAAAAAAGCCGAGCAGGAAGCAGAAGCCGCCGGAAAGAATGCCGGAGAAAAGTATGTCTGCGGTCAAAAAGCATTTAATGAAACAATTTATCATCACGCCGTTTCATTTTTACAAAAATTTCAGGAGCGGTTAGACAGTCTGAGCAATCAAAGCATAGCCAAATTATTGTTGATTCTGGTCTCTTTGGGATTAAATATAGAAGATGAAGAAGAACTGGAGTACTGGATAAACCTTCTGGAACAACAAAGTTTTCGCCGGATAGCCGTTTATTTTGAAATTCGCAACGGACGTGATGCCGGCGGTCGTTTAAAACCCAGCCGCCTGCCCGAAAGTGAACTGCTGGCCAATATCAGCCGCTATTCATCGGAAGATATTGACGGTCTGCGTTTGATGGCTGTCGGTATTCAGGAAAATCTTCGCCGCCGGAATCCAAACACATTGCAAACAGATGAAAAAATAAATTTTTTCAAACAAATAGAGAATTTTTTAAGTAAAGATGCCAGGCTGAAAAAGACGGCGGAGCAAAATCGTCCGCGGCGCCGGATGCCCCGTCGGGAACAGACGGTAGATACATTGTCCCTGCTTCAAAACAAAATGCGCGCCGCAGGAGTTATAGAAGGAGGAGATTATTGGAATTCCGTTATAGCAGAACATAATATGGCGACGGATAAAGAAGAGTTCACCCGCACCTGGGTTAAAGACGAAAACCGCAGCCGCCAGGATAATCAAAAAATCAACGAACTGCGCGGACTGACGGAAGAAGAACAAAACAAGAAGGTTTATCCGGAAGAAAATCAAAATAAATCTGTCCGCCAAAAAGAAGATGGAAACGTTTATCGCGAGCAGAACGACGATTCCTTAAAGGAAAAAGAACGGCAAAAAGATGCTGCGGAGCAATTAATCAAAGATGAATTTTCCAACGAACAAAACCAAAAAGCCGCCGCCAAACAAGCAGAAAAGTTAAATCGTCCGCTGAATAGCGATGACATAAAAATTATGAAAATCAAAGCAATTTCGGGCAAACAACACTAAGCTTTTTTTACGAAACCCGGTTTATCGTATTGTTTTTTACCTCAAAAAACAACGCGTTGCCGTGCAGGCTGTCGAATAATTCCGGATTGGTAGCGGTAATCCAGGCCTGAACGCCCAAATCACGAATTTTTTCCAACAAAGCTTCTCTCTTTACGTCGTCCAGATACGCAGTCACTTCATCAAGCAGCAACACCGGCGCAAACCCTTTATGCAGCGTCTGGCACCGGCTTTGGGCCAGAATAATGCTGACAAGCAGCGACTTCTGCTCACCGGTGGAGCATAATTCCGCCGGCATGTTTTTTTTACGGTAATAAACCTTAAAGTCCGTACGGTTTACCCCGTCAATGCTGTCGTTATAAAGAATATTCCTGCGCTGTTTTTTCAGCAGGGCGGCATAACGGTCTTCGGCTTCCACCGCCGGCATGCTGTCCAGCCATTTTTCAACGCAGCCGTCCAGTTCCATCACAACCCCCGGGAAGACATCATCGGGTTCATTGGCAATAAAAGTGTTCAGCCGGGCCGTTTGTTCACGCCGTGCGGCGGCAATAGCCACGCCGAGCGCCGCCATATTTTCCTCCAGAGTAGACAGCCAGTGGTCATCCGTGCGTCCGTCTTTCAGCAAACGATACCATTCTTTGTAAATATGTTCAAAATTAGCGGTCCGCTTGGCATGCTCAACGTCAAAAGCATAAACCAGCCGATCCAAAAAACTGCGCCGCGGTTGACTGCCGCCCCGAAACAAGCGGTCCATTTGCGGAGTCAGCCAGACAGCGGAAATATATTTTCCTAATTCCGATTGCGAACTTATTTTGTTGCCGTCAATTTTAACGATTCGCCGTTCAAAACTGCGCAATCCGTCTTCATCTTCCGTTTCCCGGGCCGTTTTTTCGACAGCTGTGCCGATTTCCACAATTTCGCCGCCTCTGGTGACTTCTGCGGAGATGGCCCAGTTGACGGGAGAGATAGCCGTCGGCATGTATTCATCATTCAGCGGTCTCGGCACAATTCTCTTGATGTCGGCCAGACGGGCACCGCGCAAACCTCGCCCCGGCGTCAAAAAAGAAACGGCTTCCAGAATATTGGTTTTTCCGGAACCGTTTTCTCCGGTAATAACAATCGGACGGGCCGCCGCGTTTATCCGCAAAAACGGATAGTTCCTGAAATCAGTTAAAGTCAGGCGCGTAACGCCTGACTTTAACTGCTCAAAAAATTCCGGTTTATAAGCCAGATTGTTCATCAGTATCCTTCTTAGACCCTCATCGGCATCAAAACATAAATCGCGCTGGCATCGCTGGTATCATGAATAACCGAAGGAGAAGCCGCATCGGCAAAAGAAATTCTCACCGTGTCGCCTTTAACCTCTGCCAAAATGTCCAGCAAATAACGGAAATTATAGCCGATTTCAAGCGATTCGCTTTCATATTTTGCTTCCAAATCTTCGGAAGCGCTGCCCAAATCCGGACTTGAAGTCGTAATCGTCACCCGGTTTTCGTGAGTCAGCATTTTGATGGCGCGAGTTCTTTCCGCCACAACCGAAACACGGTCAACCGCCGCCGCCAGTTCTTTAACATTCAGCTCCAGATTTTTGTCATTGTCGGTCGGAATAACCCTTTCATAATCAGGATAAGTGCCGTCAATCAGCTTTGATGTCAGCGTAACATCTTCCAAATTAAAGCGAACTTTGTTTTCTGAAATTTCGATATTAACATTTTCAACGGAAGTATCGTCCAACAACTTGCGGATTTCGGTTACCGTCTTGCGGGGAATAATCACGCCGGCCATATTTTCGGCTCCCTGCGGCAGCGGCGATTCGACGCAGGCCAGACGATGTCCGTCGGTCGCAACCACACGCAGAACGTTCGAAGAGCCTTCCTGTTTGGCATGAACATAGATTCCGTTGAGATAATAACGGGTTTCTTCGGTGGAAACGGCAAATTGCGTCCGGTCAATAACATCTTTCAGTTCATCGCGGGGCATAACAAAACTGGTCGGCAGTTTGTCGCCGGAAATAACCGGAAAATCTTCTACGCCGATGGTTGACAGCGAAAACTTCGACCGTCCGGAAGCAATTGTCAGCTGACCTTTGTCGTCCGGAAACGTAATTTCAACCTGAGAACCGTCGGAAAGCTTGCGGACGATATCATACAACATATGCGCCGGTGCCGTGGTTGCCCCTGTTTCAGCCGTTTTGGCATCGGCAATTTCCGTAATTTCGGTATCCATGTCGGTAGCCTTAAAGCTGATGCCGTCTTCCATGGCTTCAATTCTGACATTGGAAAGTACCGGAATTGTATTTCTCTTTTCGACAATACTCTGCACATGGCTGAGAGTTTTAAGCAGTTTTGCGCGTTCAATAGTAAATTTCATCTTTATTCCATCCGAATTCTTAATACAAAAACGACTCATCGTCTTATTTTCTTCCGATTCTAGCATAAACTGCGCAAATCAGAAGACAAAACGATGAGTCGTCAACAACTTTTTAAAGGATTCGGAACGTTTTTAACCTTCCAAAATTCTTCTCAGGGCGTCAACGTTTTCTGCCAGTGAGGAATCTTCCAAAATCAATTCTTCCACCTTACGGACGGCATGCATGACCGTTGTGTGGTCGCGGTCAAATTTACGACCGATTTCGGGCAGAGAACGGGAGGTCAGCTGCTTGGCCAGATACATGGCAATCTGGCGCGGTCTGGCAACCGTGCGGGCCCGACGGGAAGACTGCATTTCTTTGACCGAAATATTGAAATGTTCGGCAACTTTTTTCTGTATCTCGTCAATGGTTGTCCGCTTGTCATAAGAACGCAGCATATCTTTCAAAACGTCCTGTGTCATATCCAGCGTGATTTCCTTGTCGCTGAGCAACTGGGAGTGGGCAATAACCCGGCGCAGGGCGCCTTCCAGTTCGCGAATATTTGACGTAATTTTCTGAGCCAAAAATTCGGCAACTTTTTCCGGAAGCTCAATGCCGAGCTGACGCGCTTTGTTATTCAGGATTCCCATCCGCAGGTCAAAATCTGTCGGATGAATGTCCGCCACCAAACCACAGCCCAAACGGGACTTCAGACGGGTTTCGATGCCTTCCAGATCCGCCGGGGACTTGTCGGCGGAAATAATAATCTGCCGTCCCTCTTCAATCAGGGAGTTGAACGTATAGAAAAACTCCTCCTGCGTAGTGTCTTTGCCGCCCATAAACTGAACGTCATCCACCATCAGCACGTCAACCGAGCGAAACTGCTCTTTAAATGCCGTCGTATCTTTGTAGCGCAGCGCCCGGACAAACTTATACATAAATTTTTCTGCCGAAAGATAAACGATGTTGCGGGTCGGATCCTGTTGTTTGATGTGCCAGGCAATGGCATGCATCAGATGCGTTTTTCCGAGACCGACGCCGGAATACAAAAACAACGGATTAAAAGACACGTTTCTGGATTCGGCAACTTTGCGCGCCGCGGCATAAGCGAATTCATTGGTTTTGCCGACAACAAAATTGTCAAAAGTATATTGAGGATTAAGCGGAACCGACAATGTATCGTTCAAAGCCGTTTCGTTGGCATTTGCCGCCAGAGAATTCAGACCGGACTGATAAATGTTTTGCGGAGCCGGCGTTGAAGAAATCTTTTTCAGAAGGGAGCGGCAGGTCGGGCTGTAAAGGCCGTGACCGTCTTCCTGAACCGCTTGAACTACAAAATTGACGTTTTTAATGGCGGGATTTTTCTTTTCCCAAATTTTGTGAATACGGTCGCTGTAATGCGTAATCACCCAGTTTCTCATAAAGCGGGTCGGAACGCAGATATTCATCACGCCGTCATTAAAAGACCCCAGAGTTAACGGTTTTAACCAACTGTCAAAGGCTGTTTCCCCGACTTCGTTTTTTAATTGGCTGCAAATCTGTCCCCATTGATCCTGAACAGAATTGTTGTCTTTTATTGCTTCTTCAGCCATTTTTACTCCCCAATTAATTATAATAAGTTAAACCATAAACAAATTACGCACCGGCACTCTCCGCCGAAATTACAAACCATTTCGACAACTTTCCGTGCCGTTGGGTTTCTCCATGCAACAACGCTCTTTTGAAAAAAATGAAAACATCATACTTTCCAAAAAACAAAGAACGACTGCCGCACGACCCTTTTCCGGTCACAATCCGATTGTTCTTTATCTTTACTATCATTTGCCCAAAAGACCAACGGAATGTTCACGCAACTGTTTTCCCTTTTGTTTCTTCTCAGCGGGATTTTTTAAGCCTGCCGTAGGATTGAAAATAAACGCTGCTCCTGATCGGTCCTGTCCCGCTGCGGCACTCGGGATTCTTTTAAGAATTTTTTCTGTGCCGGTCTCGCGGTCTCCGCTTCCTCTGCGGAATCTTCAGGAAATTTCTTTTCCCGCCGTACCGAAGATATTTCTTTACCCGAACCGTTCATCTTTGCAACAAAACTGTTTTTATCAGAACGCCGCAAAAACCGTATCGGTTTGGCCTTTCGCCGAATTCTCCGGTCAGAATATCCTCCCCGGATACCCTCTTCTCGTTGCAGAATCCGCTTGATTCTGCTGCTTCTGACGAACCTCCCCGGTTCTTCAGCCGGATGACAGGGCGCGTTAATATGTTTCCCCGTTTTTTCAATCTCTTCGCTTTGGGCATCACCCCGTGGCCTTTTGCTGTTCTGATATTTGTCCGCCGTTTTCCTCGGGAGACATATCATCCGCAAATTGCGCTGATTGTCGGACCTCACGAACCCCTTTCCGGTTTTGAAAATCATTTGCGATATCGTCTCAGCTTTTTTCAAACTGTCTCGCACTGCAAATTTTTTTTCATCCCCGGTTGTCTGTATCCGCGCAGATTTTATCTGACAACCCTGGACATGACACCGTCCGCTTTTCAGGCAGTTTCTTAAAAACGATTCAAAATCAGTGAGGCATTTTTTTGTTCTGAAAACATAAAAACTTTTCAAAACTGTTTGCCAGATTATTTTCAATCTTCCGACTGAGTCGTTTTAACAAACTCTCAAAAAGTGATTCGAATACTAAAAGCTTCATTCATGAATTACAACAGAACATTTTAAGAACATTTAAATTAATTTTCTTGACACAGATTCTTTGCAGAGTCGCCCAGATTCCTTTGCTTTGGGCACAAAAAAACACAAACCGAAAATTCTCTTGTCAAGTAAAAAAGAGAGTCGATTTGTGTCTTTTTATATTAAAGTTAAAGCGTAAATTAGAGAGCTTTAATTTTCTTTGACAGGCGCGAAACGGTACGCGAAGCGGTATTCCGTTTGAAAATACCTTTACGGGCGGCAGACATCATTTCGGATTCTGCAATCTTGAAAGCTTCGGCAGCCTGTTCTTTATTACCGCCGGCAATAGCAGCCTCAACTTTTTTTACAAAAGTGCGAACGCGACTTTTGCGGGCACCGTTAATGATGCATCTTTTGTTGTTGCGGTTTATTCTGTTTTTTGCCGATTTATGATTGGCCATTTTTCTTATTCCATTCTACAAAAGTTATTACCAAATTTATTAAATGTACTCAGTTTATAAACTCTAACCCCTTTCAAAGTCAATAATAATTTTGCTCTCAAAGGCTTTTTAGCCGTTTTTTTGCATAAATTGCGCCAGCAAATCGCGAAATTCCTGAGTATTGATGGTCAGGCGGCAGCTTTTCGATTCTAATTCGATTCCGTTTTGCAGAGACATATTCTCGGCCTGCTTGACGGTTTCTTTTGCCTGCATCACGGCCTGAAAAGGCTGTTCGGCGATTCTCATGGCCACCCGAACCGCTTCCTCTTTCAGGTCGGACAGCGGGACAACGCGGCTGATAAGACCGTTAACGGCGGCTTCTTCTGCCGTCAGGGCTTTACCGGTAAGCATGAGTTCCATCGTCTGTGCCCGTCCGATGGTATGAACCAGACGGGTGCAGCCTCCGAAGGCCGGAATAACGCCGATGCTGGTTTCCGGATAAGCAAACCTGGCGGATTCTGCTGCCAGAATAATGTCGCAGGCCAAAGCCAGATCGCAGCCGAGTCCCAGAGCATAACCGGAAACCGCAGCTACCAGGGGCTTGCTGCAGTTGGCAATTTTGGAAAATTCTTCCTGCCAGGTTTTGAGGGCAAAACTTTGCTGGCTGATTTCAAAACTCAGTTCTTTTACGTCGATTCCCGCTGCAAAAGCCTTGTCGTTTCCCTGTAGAATCATAACCCGGATATTTTCGTCATAATCCCAGGTCTGCACCTGATAAGAAATATCGTTAAGCATTTCTAAGCTGACGGCGTTCAGAACCTCCGGCCGGTTTAAAGTAATAATTCCGACATTGCCGCGGACTTCCGTAAGGATATTGCTGTTTTCTTCCATTGCCGCCTCTTACTCGATTTTGCTTTTGACGGTAATTCGCACCATCAGGGGTTTAATCGATTCTCTTGAGATTTCGATAACTTCGCCCTCTCGTTCGAAAATCAGGGTGTTGTCGCGTTTGCCCTGATAGGTCCATCCCATTTGCGGCAGTGTATCCTGATAGAATTTTTCAACTTTTTTAAAGCCGACTTTATTGCTGGTCAGCACGGCTTCCACCAGGCGGCTCTCTTCGTTACCGAAGGAAATGCTGTCACTCGGAATCTGGGTCATGCCCTCCAGAACGGGAACATCTTCGAGTCCCTCGATAAAACCGGCAGCCTTCAGCGGCAGGCTCATAAACAACAGAGAAACAATGGCAATAAATAAACGCTTCATCATGATTTTTTTCACTTTTGTTTGACGGGACAGAAATACGTTGAGCGTCCAGCCAGGACAACTTTTTGAATACCGCCCGTCCGGTTGATATCACAAGTGCAACAAGGACATTTTTGCCCGGTTTTGTTATAAACGCAATGCATATTTTGAAAATACCCCAGATTTCCGTCCGGTTTTTGATAATCTTTCAAGGTCGATCCGCCGGCGGCAATGGCCTTGAGAAGAACGTCGCGAATGCTTTTGATCAGCGCGGAACATTCCCGCCGTTTAAGTTTATCGGCCGGCCGCAGCGGTGAAATTCCCGCTTCAAACAAGGCCTCTGAAGCATAGATGTTTCCGATTCCCGATACAATTTCCTGATCCAGCAGCGCCGTTTTAATCGGAACTTTTTTACATTGCAGTCGTTCAAAAAGATAGTCGGTCGAAAATGCTTTTTCCAGCGGTTCCGGTCCCAACCGACAAAGAAGCGGGTGTTCCTTCAGTTTTGAGGTCTCCGTATAGGTCAGCAGGCCGAAGCGTCGCGGATCGTTAAAAGTAATAAAGCCGTTGGAGGTTTCCAGAATAACATGGTCATGTTTTTGGGGCGGAGTCGGTTTCGTATCGGTAATTTTTATTTTTCCGCTCATTCCCATGTGCCAGATAAGGCTTAGGCCGTTATCAAGGTCCATGATGATGTATTTGGCGATTCTCCGATAAGCGGTTATTTTGGCGCCGACAACCTTTTGTCGCAAATCATCGGGGATTTTTTCTCTCAGCTTATTGTTGTTTATAATGACATCGGCTATATTACAAGAGCCGACGGACCGGCTCAAAGCGGTTTTAATGGTTTCAACTTCAGGAAGTTCCGGCATGACAATCTCGTTAATGTTGGTAATTGCAAAGCATTATAAATGAAAAAAGACAGATTACAATTTATAAAAAAATTTAATTTCGGCCGTTTGCTGGCTCGGTTCGATTCGTTGTTTATCATTCAGGGGGTGAAAGGATTCGAATTGGCCGGTTGGCTGAGTCGTCCGTTGGTTCGCCGCAGCTCGGCATCACCGGAAGAGAAAATAGCGGCTCTTCTCAAAGAGGAGCAAAATCCGGCGCTGGAGGTCATTTATCGTGAATTTACGGGGGCCTTTCAGCAGTGGATGGATAAACTGCCTTTTCCGGAAGAAAGGGAAGTACTGGGAAACGTCTGTCTTAAAAGTTCTGCCGGATTCCGTGACGCCGGGTTTTTGTGGGATGTCTGCCGCCGGGCAGCGCCGCGCTACCCTCATTTGCCGGAAGGGCTGCCGTATTTGAAAAAGCGTTTGGATTTAAACGGCGATATGCGGTTATACGCATCGGAACTTGAACTTCTGCAGGAGCATGCGGCCTCTTTTCCGGGGAGTTTTTCTTTTGACATCGACTGGATTAAAACCGACCGCGAAAATTTGATGGTAAGTCTGGTAAATTCCGTCGTTCTCACGGCGGCGCCGTCACGGCAGGCTGCCGCCAATCTTCTTTCTCTCTGGTTCGGACTGTTTTATGAGAAGCACATTTTTCCGGCCGATTTGGAAGGCGTATGGGTCAACCGCCGGCAGGAAGTCTGTCCGGCAGCTTTTGACGGTTTGTATCCGGTCGATTCTTCTCTGCAGGATTTTTTGTGGCAGCACCTGAAACAGGGAAGGCAGCCCAAAAATTATTTGGAGCACAAGCTGGTTCTTGCATTGAACCGCCTCCGTCATTTGACGGGAGAAAAATTTTTTGACGGATTCGCCCGGGAACATCCCCGTCCGGTCATGGCGCCGGAAGTTTTTGAAGAACAGACTTTGTCCCTTTATGCCGACCACGGAATGCTTTTGTCGCCGTCTTTTCAAATGGAAAACCGCGGCAGCCGTAAACCCGTAGGGTTGTTAAACGCCGGTCAGGTAAAAAAAGATCCGCAGTTTGCAAAATCCGCGTCGCGGTACATTCTTTTGCTGGTACTGGCAATCCTTGGTGCATGGCTGCTGCTCGGCTAGATTTTGTTTGCGCTTGCCGGTAAGATAGTATATATTAAATCAATTGTTTAAATTCACGAAGATAAAGCCGGAAATGAAAAGACAAACAAAACGCCGCAGCAAATATTTTGCGCCCCAAAACGAGGGAACCCGCAGGCCGTGCGATCATCCCGGCTGTAAAGAAGCGGGAGAATACCGTGCACCCAAGGATCGCCGCTTAAAGGAATATTACTGGTTTTGCCTTAAACATGTGCAGGAATATAATGCCCGCTGGAATTATTACGAAGGCCTTGACGAAGAAACGGAAAATACCGGTCAAAGCAGACAACGCCGCCGTTTTAGTTTCAACGGCCGGATTAAATATAATTTCGGATTCGATTTTAACGGAAATTTTGATTTTTTTGATGACTACAATCCGGATTTTTCTTCCTTTGACAAACCGTATTTTAATGCGGAAGAAATGAAGGCACTCAAAATCATGGAGCTTCCTGCGGAAGGGCTTACGCTGGAGTTGTTGAAAAAGCAATATAAAAAAATGGTCAAAAAATATCATCCTGACGTCAATCAGGATGACAAAGAGGCAGAAGAAAAATTTAAAATTCTCGGCGCGGCTTATAAATGCCTGTTAGCCAGACTTTCATAAAAATCATCCGCGGTACAGCTCTTTATTTTGATAAAGCTCCTTTTTGTTGGAGGAACGAGACTTACTGCGGCTTTTTTGCACTATTTTTTCAGTTTCCTTCTTGTTTTTGCGCCCGGATTTTCTCAAAATAATTTCCGCCACCTGTTCATCCCGGGTGCTTTTTTTGCCGGCATCGACAATTTCTTCAATCCGTAGCCCTTCTATGGCTTTTAATCTCGATTCGTCCGCAGCCGTAGCCATGTCTTGAATTCTCTTTATACCGCGCAGAAGGGTGATAGTATCCCTTTCTGACAAGGCTTTCCCTTTAAGTTTCAGTCGTTTGGCAACATCTTCCTTAATGGCTTTTTCATAAGTCGCCGTATTCAGGGTAACATCCTGCATGTTATCATTGATTGTTTCGGCCTTAAGTCCTTTCATGCCCAGCTGGCGCGTTGTCTTGTCGGCCATAATCAGAGCCTCCATTTTTCCCGCGTTTTCAAGCATTCTGGTCGTGTTGATAGTTTCCTGCTGTTGCAGTTGGCGTTTTTCGTCTTCGTGCAAGGCGTTTAATAACGAATTGTCGGCACTGAGCGGAAAATCCATAAAATCGTTTTCGTCTTCATCTTCATCATCATAAACATCGCGGATTTTTTTACGGATTTTTTTCAGGCCTTTGGGAAGCTCTCCCGGTTGAAGCGTAAATACGGATTTAACGGGCTTTTTTTCTTTGGCCTCATATTCCAAAGCCTTTTTGATGTTTGTTTTGCGGGTCAAAGTTTCTTTTTCCCCGAAACTGCTTTTTTTCCATTCCAGATTTGAATCCGAATTGTCTTCAGCCATATAATTCTCCGTTAACATTTGTCATGAGGCAATTTCTGTGCCTGTACTGCTTTTATGGTGGCATATAAAAGCGTTCTTGTCAATCAAACGGGGGGGTTAAATCTTTTTATAGGCAACCATAAGGGCCCCGTCGGAAAGGTTGACGGCCGTCACCTCAATATCATCGGTTTCGTTCCGGGTCAAAATAAAGGTTTTAGTCGTTACGGACAAAAGATGAGTCGTTATTTCTTTTTTCAAAGCTGCCCAGTCTCCGTCAGTTCGGAAGAATTTTTTCTGCGTATCCAAAAACTCGTCCAGACTGGGTTCGTTGTCAAGAAGGCGTTGCGGCGCTTCCCAAAGTTTAAGATAAGCCTGATTATAAAATTTTAAACGACCGTCGGTTCCGAAAATAACGACCGCTTCCAGCAAATTTTCAAGCATTTCCTGCTGAACCGAAAGCAGAGCATTGTAAGCGCTGGTCGTGGCAAGTTTATCCGAAATGTCTTCATAAGCAAAAATCAAACCGCCCATCGGATGCGGGGCCCGCACGCGGCGAAAAGTTTTGCCGTTGGGCAGATGCAGCATGTCTTCCCGGGGCTCGATGATTTTGCTGAACTCTTTTTGTTCTTCGTTTTTGAATAAAATATAATCGGGCACTTCCGGCAGGAGCCGTTTTTCCCGAATACTGTCCAAGAAAGAAGAATAATTGGGCTGTTGTTCCAGCCAGCTTTCTTCCAGGTGCCACAATTGGGCAAATGCTTTGTTGTAAAAGGCCAGCTTCAGCTGCTGATTAAAAACGGCAAAAGCGGTTCCCAGTGTGCCGAGAATTTCCAGCTGCGCGTTCTGATGGAGTTTCAGATTACGTTTCAGGTCATCCAGTTCGGTAATATCAATCAGAGCGCCCGCCGTTCTGATTTTATCCAGGCATCCTTCTGCGTGAAAAGGCGTTTCTACGGCCTCCATAACAAAACGCTCTCCGTTTTTAACCAGGTTAACGACCGCTTTTTTGGGGCGGTTGGTGGCATGAGCTTCTTCGGCAAGCCTTTGCGACACCGGCTCACCGTTTACCGTCGTCAGTTCAAGGTTGTTTTCCAGAATATAATCTTTACTTTTGTTGTCGGCAAAGTCGAGATATTTTTTATTAAAATTTTGCAAACGCAGTTTTTCGTCACGAACCCACACCGGATAGGGAATATTATCCAGCAAATCTTCCAGTTGAAGCGTTTTGGCTGCGGCCAGTTCCGTCTGACGGCTCAGTTCCGAAATTCGCGCCGCCTCAAAACTGATATCCCGGAACCAGATCATGTCACAATAGATGTTACCGTCGCTGCCGTTTATGCGGGCACCGGACAGTCGCAAAATTTTTCCGGGTTGTTTAAGAGAAAACTCATCTTCGAAAGAAACCCCTTCGTCCCGGAGCAACGCCGTATATTTTTGAATTTTTTTGACATCGTCTTTATAAAAATTCTTCAGCAAATCATCAAAAACGGATTTTGTTCCGTTCGGCAGGTTCATCATAACTGCCAGCCGTCTGGAGCAATGTTCGACAATATGCTTTCGCGGGTCGTTGATTTTTTGGTCGGGATAGATAAAGGCAAAATATCCGTCGCGCGAAGCATAAAGAGTTTCCGCATAACGTTCTCTGTCGCGGTTGAGAAAATAGTTGCGCTGACGGAGCTTCAGAATTTTAAACAATTCCCAGACCAAAAGGGCCAGCAGCAGCCCGAAAATACCGGCAATCGCATACCATAATTCCGGTGCGGCGTAATACATATCTGTCAAAAGTTCAAAGTCAAACATGCGGAAGGCCCGAAAAGCATTATAAAAAAACATTGTTTGTTTGCAGATTTTATTATATAAACAGCATTAATCAAACTCAATTTTTCAAATAAGTGGAAAAAATGTATATATTGGCTTTTGATACGACGGCAGCGCAATGTGCTGTCATTTTACGGCAGGATGACAAGGTTTTGGAAAAATTCGTGCAGTCAATGGAATTTGGCCAGGCCGAAGTGCTTATCCCCAAAATCGATGAGCTTTTATTTCATCACCGGCTTCGGTTTGCGGACATCGGTCTGCTGGGGGTTTGTACCGGTCCGGGATCTTTTACCGGCGTCCGCGCCGGAATTTCCGCAGCTCGGGCTTTTTCAATTGCCTGTCCGTCATTAACGGTGACCGGCGTTTCTGCGTTTGATGCTTATCTCCGCAGTTTTGATGCTTCTGAATTGGCAGCGGTTAATGCCGTGATTATCGAAACCAAAAGGGAAGATTTTTATTTTCAGCTTTTTGACGAAAAGCGCCGCAAAATAACGGCTCCCCGTGCCGCAGCCTACGCAGATGTTATTGCCGAGCTGCGGAATCATAAAGTTTCTCTGGCCGGAGACGGGGTCGAACGTTTTCTGAGCCGGCCGTCGGGTCTCAGTCTGCACTGCATCAAAATGCAGGATGCCTTGCCTGTTGACAAACTGGCCGATTGCGCTTTGCTGCAATATCTTGATAAAAGAACGGATTTTCCGAAGCCGCTTTATCTGAGAGCGCCGGATGTCTCTGCCCCCAAAGCCTGATTAAGCCAGGCTGTAAGCCCGGGTCGCACCTTTGTTTAAAAGTTTTTGGATTGCCGCGGTCAAATCATCTTTTTGATGCGCTTCAATAATTTCGATAATTTCAACTTCCTGCTTATCCGGCCGACGGTTAATTCCGAGAGAATCATAGTATTGCTTGCTGCTGTTATACAGCTTGGCGGCTTGCAGGCTGTTGCCCTGAGCGTATAAATGCTGAGACATCATTTTATTTGCATTGGCCACTTGCCGGGCATAAATATCCTCGTCGGCCAGTTTCAAAACGTTTTGATAAGCCCAGATGGCCTTGTTGTCTGATTCTGCCCGGGCATACATATCGGCCAGCCGCCCCCAGGCATTGACGTTTGAAGGATTGAGTTCAATTGCCAGTTCAAAGGCGCCGGTTGCCAGATGAACGTCATGAATTGAGGCCAGTGTGCCGAAGGTGCAGGACTGGTTGGAAATTTCTTGATAAAGCTGATCTTTTTTTGCATCGGCGCCGGCCATGGTACTGCGGTCGATGTTATAATCCATCAGTCCCTCCAGCAAGGCCAGAGACGGGCTTGGGTCGCCTTGTGCCAGATGCAGCAGGGCATCTTCCTCCGACGGCAGTTGTTCCGCATTCGGCATAACGTCAAAATGCTGGTTAACGCACAGACCGATAAAGTCTTTGACGGCATCAATCAGTTGCAGAATATCGTCTTCGGAATTTTTCCCCTGATTGCGGAACATGACCGTTTGTGCAATTTTCAAATCATCGACGCCGCGGCTGAGCATATCAATAATCAGTCCCAGAAGTTCGGGAAGTTCTTTGGTTGTCTGATGATACGAAAGAATTTCCTGCGGCATTTCCGTCTCGGGAGCCGTTTGGTCCAATTCCCGGAGTTTTCCTTTCTTCCAATCCAAATCTATGACCTGAGCCGGCGTTTTGTTTTCTTTGGAACGTTCTTCTTTTTCGGATTTCTCGGCCTTTTTTTGTTCCTCTTCCTTTTTTTGCTTTTCGAGCTTTTCCTGTTTTTCGAGTTGCTCCTTTTGCTCAAACATTTCTTTTTCTATCCGGGCCAGTTCCAACTCTTTCTGCAGTTCTTTTTCCAGTTCTTTTTCTCTTTCGCTGTCTTCAAGAATCTGGCTGAGCCGCAATTCGTCTTCATCATCCAAAATATCGTCTTCTTCGGGTTGTTCTCCGGCCGCATGTTTATTGTCGCTCTTCATAAAGGAAATCAGTGATTTGACATAAATGATTATGATTAGAAACAAAAACAGAACAAATGCCAGCAGCATCAGGATAATGGAGGCGATGCGCAAATTGTTGGCACCGGATAAATAGCCGTCGATTGAACTTGCCAGCATATCAATATTATTTGAAACTGAGCTTAAAATTTCGCTTGCTGAAAACATCTCTATGATTTGTTCATACATATTTGTTTCAGACCATTTACAAATTATAAATTAAGCATTAAGATAACAGCCATAACCGCAGTATAACGGCTGCATTCCGAAAAAACAACTAGATATTAAAAAAAATAGTTTAAAAATGGGTTACTTTAGTCAGAGAAAACGGCACGAGAGAGAAAATATCTTTATGCAGATTATGCTCGCCGTTTTAGGCGTGCAATGTCTGTTGCTGTTTCTTCCGGCAGAGCGTGTTCCCGGATTTATTGACGATTTTCTGTTTCAGATTTACATTGTCAATCTGTTGGTGTTGATTTTTTCTGTCTGCAAAAAAAGAATATGGTTCAGCACGGCGTTTGCCGTCTTTTTGCTGATTAACTATGCGCATCTGGCAGCGTCGGCCAATTTGTTTTTCAATCAGCGCGTCGTTGCGGAACATCGTGTCCTGGTCCGGGATATTGAAAGGCGCCCGCCGGAAATTGAAGGGACGGGAATGGTAAAGTTACGTTCCGGACATCTGAATCTCGGACATAACGAACCGGCACTATTTTATACGTTTGAAAAAAATCTTCATGTTTTTACGATTGTCAAAATAGATTTACGGCAGCTGAATGCGTCTCAGCGGCAAACGGCGCTGAAAAATCTGGGACGCTTTATAAAAATGCAGGATGATCCGGTTATTGTTTTGGGTGATTTTGGCGTTCCGGTCTGGAAACCGGTTATGCAGAAATTTTTGGCCGATACCATGCTTCAGGTAAAAAACAGGCTTGTTTTAAGCGGCCGCCGCAGCGTTTTTAATCCGCTGGCCGTTCCGCAGTATTATGTGCTGGCTTTCAACAATGTCGGCGTTGAAGATATTGATGTAAAATTCAGACATCGTCTGCGGGAAGTTGAAACGGTAGTCGAATTTTATTAAAAAAAAACCGGCTGAGCCGGTTTTTTTTATTTGCCTAAACAGCCGTGAGTTTCCTTGGCGAATTTAACATAGCGTTTATAAAAATATTCAAGTCCCTGCTGCACGGCATAATTAACGGTGCCTTTTTTATAGCGGCCGTGTTTGTCGGCTTTTCCCGCCTTTATGCCGGTCAGAATTTCAATTCCGTCGTCAACGGTATCAATGGCATAAACATGGAAACGTCCTTCGTCAACGGCTTCTTGAATATCTTCGCGCAGCATTAAATCCTTAACATTTGTTCTCGGAATAATCACGCCCTGATCTCCCGTCAGTCCGCGATGAGCGCAGACGTCGAAAAATCCTTCGATTTTTTCGTTAACGCCGCCGATAGGCTGAATTTCGCCAAATTGATTGACCGAGCCCGTCACGGCAATGCTTTGCTTAATCGGAATATTGGAAATTGCCGACAGCAGGCAGTAATATTCGGTTGAAGAGGCACTGTCGCCGTCAACGCCGCCGTATGATTGTTCAAAGACAATGGAGGCGCTGAGTGACAGCGGAGAATCTTTGGCAAAACGATTCGCCAGCAGGCTCGACAAAATCAACACACCCTTGGTATGAATGGGGCCGCTCATTTCGACCTCGCGTTCAATATTGACAAATTCTCCTTTCCCGATGCGGACTTGCGTGGTAATCCGTGCCGGCTTTCCAAAACAGGTCCGGGAAAAATTATATACGACCAATCCGTTAATCTGTCCGACGCGTTTGCCGGTAACGTCCATCAAAATCGTACCTTTGTCGATTTGTTCAAGCATGGCTTGCTTGATACGGTCGCTGCGGTAGATTTGCGCCTGAATGGCCTGTTCAATATGATTTTTGCCGATTTGCTTGGAATTGGACTTGCGGGCCCAATAATCGGCTTCTCTCAATAAATCGCCGATGGAGGCAATATGCGCCGTCAGTTTTTCGGAGTCTTCGGCCAGCCGGGAAGAATACTCAATCACCCGGGCCACGGCCTGACGGTTGAGCGAACGCAGTTTTTTCTTTTTGGACAGCGAACCGATAAGTTTTGCGTATTCGATTTCGTTTTCCTCCGTCCGGTCCATCAAGACGCCGAAATCGGCCTCCACTTTAAAGAAATCCGAAAAATCAGGATCTTTTTCGCTCAACAGCTCATAAAGTTCCTCGTCGCCGGTCAGAATGACTTTGACGCGCAGCGGAATAGGCTCCGGATCCAACGAAATGGTTGTAAACGTTGTTTCATCATTCGGCGCCTCAATTTTAACCGTTTTGGAGGCCAGAGCTCGCTTCAGGGAATCCCAGGCAAAAGGCTGCAGCAGCAGCTTACGGGCATCAATCAGCAAAAAGCCGCCGTTGGCTTTATGAAGGGCGCCGGCCTTAATCAAGGTAAAGTCGGTCAGCAAGGCGCCGTATTGTTGAATTCTTTCAACTTTTCCGACCAAATTTCCCTGTGTCGGGTGATCCAGCAAAATAATCGGTGCACCGGAATCTTTTTCGTTTTTGACAATAACGTTGACCTTAAATTTGGCATATTTGTCTTCTTCCGGCTGCTTCATTCTGGAAAACAAGGCCGACAAAGCGTCCTCGCCGCCGTCATTGCTGTTGTTTTCCTGATTGGGCAAAAATTCTTCGGTATTGGAAAGAATATACTTCTGGATTTTTTTCAGAAAATCATTCGCCGCTTTATGACCTTTGTATTTTTGATGCAGGGCATCTATCGGATTTTTGACGGCGATTTTCAAAAATCTTTCCCGCAGGGAGTTGATTTCCTTGCGTTGCTTGTCTTCCCATTGAGGCATATCCTGAGCTGTGTTTTCGATTTCTGCCTGCATTTGGTTAAGATCTTCAAGCAGTTGTTTCTTTTCTTCCTCCGGCAATTCGTCAAAAGCGTCCGGGCTCAGCACTTCGCCGTTTTTAACCGGCGCAACCACCAGCCCCACGGGCATATGCAGCAGCGAAACGTTTTTGCCTTTAGCCTTTTTTTGCAGAATTTTAATGTATTCTTCTTTTTTTTGTTTGTATTTTTCCTGCACGATGTTCAGTCCGGCTTTATACTCGTCGCTGTCCTGAATCATCGGAATATTGGAAGAGAGTTCTTCAATCAGTTTATCAATATCTTTGGCAAATTCGGCCGCGGTGCCTGCCGGAAAACTGATGGCCTGAGGTTTGTATGGCTCGTCAAAATTATAAACATAGGCCCAGTCATCGGGAGTCGGGCGGTTCTTGGCCTCTTCGACCAAAACGCGTTTAACCAGACTGGTTTTTCCGGTTCCTTCCGGGCCCAGACAAAACAGGTTATAACCCTTTGACTGAATATTTATGCCTATCTCCACGGCGCTCAATGCGCGATCCTGTCCCAGAGCGGAAAGACGTTCTTCCAGCTCGGCGGTGGAAGCGAAATTAAATTTCTTTGGGTCGCATCGGGTATAAAGGTCCTTGCTGGTGAGTTTGGAAATAGTCATAATAAAAAAATCCCTATACAATAAATTCCGGATAAGCTATGTTGAACAGCATAAGCGACAAAAACTAACATTGCGTAAAGAAATTATAAATTTATGAAATATTTTCAAGTCTTGCTGTTGGCGGCATTATTTCTTGTTCCGGCCGGTCTGGTCTGGCATTTTCTGCACCGGCTGAGAGCAGATTTCATGCTTAAAATATTCAGCCGGGCCGTCCGCCGTTTTCAACAGAAAAAAAACGGATATTTTTACGCAACCTGGGCGGCGCGAAAAATTGTGCGGCGGGCTCCGGCAAAGATAGTCAGAGCGTTTTGCGACGGCAAAACACAGCCGTTGGAAACATATGTTGCGGCACATCTGCCGGAAACAAATTCCTGGTTTCAAAAAATGCTCTGCAAAAAAGATATGCCGCCGGTAACGCCGGAAAAAAGCACGGATTCGGATAAGTTGTTGCAGGCCTTGGCGCTTTGTTATGAGGGCCGCCTGGCGGAAATGTCGCAAAAACTTGAGACCGTTAACGCGGAAAAATTCAATCGCTCGTTAAAAGGGGTATATCTGTTGCTCGGCGCCTGGGATTCTCTGTACGGAGGCGATTTGCTTTCGGCATCGGAACAGGCCTCCCGGGCCGTACGATTATTTGTCCGCAGCCGGGATTATTACGAAGAAGCGCAGGCCCACCTGCTGCTGGGTACGATTTATCGTGTCAGCGCCGTTTCCGATACATCGCGTTTTATGTTGCAAACGGCGCAAAAACTTTTTCATCATTTGGAGGCTTTTCGGGAAGAGGCTGCTGCCTGGGGCAATCTCGGCATGCTCAAAGTCATGGATTGCCTGTGGGAAGAAGCTTCCGCCGATTTTTCATCAGCCCTGAAAATATATGAACAGGCCGAAGACATCAGAGGACAGGCAGAAATCATCAATCAGCAGGCCCTATCGGCCTTAATCTGCAAAGATTTTAAAACCGCGCGCCACACGGCCGGGGAAGCGTTGAAAAAACACCGGAAATTGTCCAATCGCCAGGGAGAAGCCTTTTCGACGGAAATATTAAGTCGGATTGCGCAGGAAGAAGAAAATTGGCCGGCCGCCGCCGAACTTGCCGCCGCCGCAGCCGGACTTTATGACTTAGAAAACAATGTTCCGGCCTGGCTGGAAACTTCAATGATAGAGGCAGACGCCTTGTGGCGGCAGGGAAAAGAACAAGACGCCGAAAAAGTGCTTCGTCAAATGCTTGAGAAACACCATGACGATGCCGGATGCTATAATATGGGTAACATTTATAATTTTTTGGGGCTGATTTATTTGCAGCGCAATGATTTGGCACGCGCCAAAGGTTTTTTTCAGCAGTCGCTGGATTGCGAAATGTCCGCTTCCCGCAACCGCGGCGCGGCAATTGATTATGCCAATCTCGCCGAAGTCGACCGCCGCCGCGGATTGACCGTTCAGGCATTAGAAACGCTGCAAAAAGCTTGTGAATATGCCGAAGCTGCCGGTGATGAAGCTCTAATCTCTTTATTGCAGCACAAATCTCAAAAACTTCGGCACGGCCATATAGAATAATTTGAAGCAGGGTAAAAGTCGGGAAATCTTATCTTGCTTCAAAATTAATTCGGGGATCAATCAGCGAATAGGTAATGTCCGAAAGAAGTTTCAGCACCAGCCCGAGCAAAGCAAAAATATACATGGTGCCGAAAATAACCGGATAATCCCGGGTCATGATTGCTTCATACCCCAAAAGGCCGAGACCGTTGAGCGAAAAAATAACTTCTATCAGCAGAGAGCCGGTAAACAGCATTTTAATAAGCATGCTCGGAAAACCGGCAATCACAATCAACATGGCATTGCGAAAGACATGTCCGTACAAGACCCTGTTTTCGCTGAGGCCTTTGGCGCGAGCCGTCAAAACATAAGGCTTGTTTATTTCATCAAGAAAAGAGTTCTTTGTCAGCATGGTCAGACTGGCAAAACCGCCCGCGACCATGGTAAACACCGGCAAAGTTATATGCCAGAAATAATTGCCGATTTTTTGATACCAGTTCAGGCTTTCCCAGTTGTCGGAGGTAAGTCCGTGCAAAGGAAACCAATGCAGATAAATTCCGCCGGCAAAAAAGACGATTAAAAAGACCGCCAGCAGAAAAACCGGAATGGCCGAGCCCAGAATCACCGCGAAAGATGTCCAGACATCAAATCTGGAGCCGTCTCTCACGGCCTTTTTTATGCCGAGCGGAATGGAAATCAGATAAATAATCAGGGTAGACCATAATCCCAAAGAAATTGAAACCGGCATACGCTCGACAATCAGCTGTCCGACGGTTTTATCCTGATAAAAACTTTTGCCGAAGTCAAAACGGGCATAATCCGCCAACATTTTAAAATAACGGACATACAACGGTTTATCAAAACCAAACTGTCTTTCAAGTTCTTTAATCAACTCTTCCGGCACACCGCGTGCTCCCTGATATTTGCTGCTGCCCGCATTGGCCATATTCATGCCGGCGGTTCCGGCAAACTGCCCTTTGCTGTCGACATTCATACCTTGATATTTTGCCAGGGTATGCTCAATCGGGCCGCCCGGTGCAAATTGAATAATGAAAAAATTCAGGGTAAGAATACCCAGCAGCGTCAGGGGAATAAGCAACAGTCTTTTTATGATGTAACTTCTCACTGCGCCTCCTTCATCCACCAGGTAAACGGATCAAAACCGGCTTTGACGGAAGTTTGCGGATGCGCCAGTTTTTTATTATAGGCAACCCGTTTATGCGGAGAATACCACTGGGGAATAATGTAGTGTTCGCTGAGCAAAACCCGGTCAAGAGCCCGGACATGCGCTTCAAAATCTTCTTTTTCTTCGGCTTTAATCAGTTCGGCGACAATTCCGTCTACCGCAGGATTTTTAATTCCCATAACGTTATAGCTGCCCCGGATGTCGGCAGCTGCCGAGCCCCAGAATTCTTTTTGTTCCGTTCCCGGCATTTCACTCATTTGATAAGCCAGAATAGCCATTTCAAAATCAAAATTATCCAGCCGGTTTTTAAAAACATTGACTTCCAAATTACGAAAAGTCATCTTAACGCCGATTTTTTTGAGATTTTCAATAAAAGGCAGCATAACCCGCGTGAAGGAAGATCCGTTTGCCGAGTTGCTGAGAACCTCTATTTCCAGCGGTTCACCGGTTTTCAGGTTTGTCATTTTGCCGTTGACAAAGTCATAACCGGCCTCCTGCAGCAACTTGACGGCACGGCGAAGATTCTTCCGGGTTTCCTGCTGTGTCTTATGGCTGGGAAGTTCAGGCGCTTTGCTAAACACTTCCGGTTTTAAAAAGCGGCGATACCGGTTAAGGACGGCCAGTTCTTTGCCCTTCGGCAGGCCGGTCGCCTCCATGCCGGTATTGGTAAAATAGCTGAATATCCGCCGGTATTGGTTATAAAAAAGCTTTTCGTTTGCCCAATCAAAATTAAAGGCCAGACCGATAGCCTTCCGGACGCGGGCATCGGCAAATTTCGGAAGTCTGGTATTAAAACCGAAGTATTGTAAAACGGCCGGCTGGTTATGCGGCAGTTCCTCTTTGATGACAGTCCCGTTTTTAACCAAATCATTGTCATAACCGCTGACCCATATTTTGGCAATATATTCTTCCCTGGCGTCAATACTCCCCGCAAACAGCGCCTGCAGCGTAACGGTTGTATCCTGATAAAAGTCATAACGCACTTCGTCAAAATTAAAAAAACCGCGCCTTGCGGGCAGATTTTTTCCCCAATAACCGGGATTTTTTTTGAAGACAAGGTATTTCCCCGGCGAAAACTTCTCCAGCAGATACGGACCGCTTCCCAGCGGCGGCGTCAGATTTGGCACGCTGAAATCTTTGTCCTTCCAGTCTTTTGCCGAATAAATTCTGATTTGTGACAAAATCAGGGGAAGTTCGCGATTCTTAACGCCTTTTTTTATATAAAAACGAACGTGGCGGTCATTGACTTTTTCGACACGTTCAACATCGCCGTAATAAACTTTGTACAACGGCGCGCCTTTTTCAATTAAGGCGTTGAAGCTGAAAA
The DNA here is from genome assembly GCA_944389095.1 of uncultured Alphaproteobacteria bacterium. Taxonomy (GTDB): domain Bacteria; phylum Pseudomonadota; class Alphaproteobacteria; order RF32; family CAG-239; genus CAZU01. Next base: position 7,329 of record CALXLC010000017.1, on the reverse strand, counting down.
TAACATCATCGGCAGTAACGGCCGACCCATCCGAAAACTTGGCCTGCGGATTTAAGATAAAGCCGATAAACGAACCGTCATCGGAAACTTCAAATTTTTCTGCCAGCAGAGGATAAACCGTTGAGGAATCGTCCGCCGGAGATATACCGAGGCTCTCCAGCGTCAAGGCAGCCACTTCTCCTGCGGCGATTCCCTTAAAGATAAACGGATTAAAATTATCAAAACCGCCGTATTCCGGTAAAACCAGCTTTCCGCCCTGCGGCGCCCGCGGATTGACATAGTCAAAATTTTTGAAGCCGTCAGCATATTTGGCCGTGCCGTACATCGGAATACTGGAAACAATCCCGGCATTTGCCGCCGGAAAATTCCAACAAATAAAACAGGCAATGATTACCGCAATTTTTTTCACGCGCGTTTCCGCTTACTTATAGTTTTGCTCATTTGTCCAGCCGCCGAACGGATAAGCGATGTTTTCCTCTTCTTCGGAACGGCTGTCCGTCTTAAAATCATTCCACTCTTTGCGCAGAGAATTGAGCGTTTTCTGCGTATCGGTCAGCGTTTCCGTCTCGGCGTCCTCTTTTTTGACCGGTTCATCTTCTTTAAGAGCGGCCTCTTCCTCACGCACCGTTTCTGAATTTTCAAAGAATTCCGTCTCATTAGCCGGCAGACCGATTGTCGGCAGCGGTTTTTCTTCTTCCAAAGCAGCTTCGCTCAGCCGCAGCCGGGGTGTTTCTTCTTCCGTGGTTCCGAAACTGCGTTCCAAAGCTTCTGAAAACGGATCTTTCTCTTCAATTTCAGGCTCGATTCTCGGCTTGTTTTCAACCTTTTTTCCAAAAACTTTCAACTTACCCAGCAAAGACGGCCGTGAAATATCTTCATCATCGTCGTCATTGAGCGCTCCGGCAGGCATCGGAGCCGGACGGGGCGGCAGGGGAACGGTTCTCGGTTCCGGCTGCGACTGATAAGCCGAAGGAGCCGGTTTTGCAGAAACAAATCCGGCGCCGCGGATTTTCTGCAATTCGTCGGCAACCGGAGCAAAGATTGAAAAAACTTTGCCCATTACGCCGGTTTCAATCATGGTGAGAAAAGTTTTCTCTTTGTCGTGTTTTTCCAATAAGGAGACAACGGACTGATAGCGGGCGCAAAATTCCATGACCGTTCCCGCCAAAACGGAATCTCTTACGGATTTCTCATACATCCGCATCTGAAAGTTCGGCTGGCTGTTGTTTATTTCGATAATAACTTTTCCGAAAGACCATTTGCCGCCGTTTTGTACCTTATTCCACAGGCGTTCGATTTGTTCGCCCGAGGCCAGCTTGCTGCCGTGAATAATTTCGGCCAGCAGTTCGTTCATGTCGGCAATCAGAAGGTCAAACTTCCAAAGCACAAAGCCGTCTTTAACCTGTTGCTCCGTTTCAATCAGAATTCGGGATAACAAATCGGAATAATCCTGATTCCGCTTCATTTGGGCAAACAGCTTCTGCATCTGGAAAAGAGTTGTACGGTTGTTGAGGTATTGATTGATAAACCCGAAAACCATCCACATAATCAGAATGGGCAGGCACACCAGCAGCACATACATCAGCAGATTGACGGTTCCGGCCTCCAAAAAGGAAATGCCGTTCAAATTGTCTGCCACAAAACGGATTGAAACAATCAGCCACAGCAGCGACGAAAAAATCAGCGTAAAAAACGAAATAGCCAGCACGTTTCTGCTCCTTGGATTTTCATAAGTTAAGTTATCATAGTCAATATCTCGCTTTTTTCCAACAAAAAATAGGGCTTCTTGCACAAAAAGAAAAAATAAGAGTCGAAATTTTCAAAAAAATATGTTACACCATGCTCAAAACTGTATAATTTTTAAGAGGAATGCTTATGAACGCAAACGCCAATACGCTGGTTTTGGATTTTGAAAAGAATATTTTTGAAATAGAATCAAAGATTGAAAGCCTCAAATATCTGGCGGACAGTCAGGATGTCGATATTTCGCAAGAAGTTGCCCGCCTTCAGCAAAAGCTTGAAAAACAGATAAAAGTTTCTTACTCCAATTTGACGCCGTGGCAGAAATCTCAGGTCGCACGCCACCCGCAGCGTCCGCATTGTCTGGACTATGTCCATGCGCTGATAGAAGATTTTACGCCTCTGTGCGGCGACCGCTTGTTCGGAGATGATGAAGCGATGATCGGCGGCATAGGCCGCTTTAAGGGAATCTCGGTTGTCGTGGTCGGGCAGGAAAAGGGACACGATATAGAATCCCGCATCAAATATAATTTCGGCATGGCCAAACCGGAAGGCTACCGCAAAGCGCAACGCCTGATGGATATGGCCGACAAGTTCAAAATGCCGGTTATTGCGTTTGTCGATACCTCCGGAGCTTTTCCGGGGGTTGACGCCGAAGCCCGCGGTCAGGCGGAAGCGATTGCCTCATCTATAGAAAAATGCCTGCAGATAAAAACGCCGATAGTCTCTGTTGTCATCGGTGAAGGCGGTTCCGGCGGCGCCATTGCCATTGCAACAGCCAACCGGGTTTTGATGTTGGAACATTCCATTTATTCGGTTATCTCGCCCGAAGGCTGCGCCTCGATTCTCTGGCGCTCGGCCGATAAAGTCAAAGAAGCGACGGAAGCCCTGCGTCTGACGGCGCAGGATTTGCGCAAACTCGGTGTTATCGACGAGATTATTGCTGAGCCGCTCGGCGGGGCGCACCGCGATCCGCAGGCCGCGATTGAACGTGTCGGAGAAAGTATTCTGAAACACCTCAAAGAACTGATGCCTTTGAGCGGTGAAGAGCTGAAAAAACGCCGGACCGAAAAATTCTTCAGAATGGGGCGTCATTTTGCAGAGTCTAAGTAATTTTATCGGCAGCCATTTTGAAGCAATTGCGCTGGGGATTATTTTTCTTTTGTTTGTTCTCAACGCCTGTTTGCTGATATTTCGCCGCGGCGGACAAAGCGACATGCGCGTTTTCGGAGATGTTTTGCTGCGCGGACAAGCAGAATTGGCCGGCCGTTTGACCCAACTCGGAGAATACAGCGCCCGTGAGCAAAACAAAATTGCCGCTGCAATTAACGAGCAAAAGCTTGCCGTGCTCAAAATTATGGATGAAAAGCTTCTGGCTGTAACCAAAAGCGTCGGCGAGGGGCTGCAGCAAAATACCGCAAAAACTGCGGAGACGTTGACGGACTTGCGTGAACGCCTGGCCAAGATTGATGTTGCCCAACAAAAAATCTCGTCTTTGTCGGAACAGGTTGTTTCTTTGCAGGAAGTCTTGTCCAACAAACAGGCGCGCGGGGCTTTCGGAGAAATCCAGCTGAACGATTTGGTCACCTCGATTCTGCCGCCGAATGCCTATGAATTTCAGATGGTTCTTTCTAATGGCAAACGGGCGGATTGCGTATTGAAACTTCCCAACCCGCCGGGAACCATCGTCATCGATTCCAAATTTCCGCTGGAAAGTTATCAGGCCTTGCGCAATGCATCGGATGACCGGGAAAAAGCCGAAGCCGAACGTTTTTTTCGCGCCTCTGTGCTCAAACATATTAAAGATATTGCCGAAAAATACATCATTCAGGGCGAAACAGCGGAGTCTGCTTTAATGTTTCTGCCCAGTGAAGCGATTTATGCCGAACTTCATGCCAATTTTACCGATGTGGTTGAAGTTTCGTATCGTTCCAAAGTCTGGATTGTATCGCCGACCACCCTTATGGCCACGCTCAACACGGTTCGCGCCGTTTTGAAGGATGCCCGTATGCGGGAACAGGCCGGGGTTATTCAAAAAGAAGTCGGAACGCTGATTGAGGACATCTCGCGGCTGGACAGTCGCATAGAGAGTCTGGGGCGCCATTTTAAACAGGCCGGGGAAGATATTGATAACATAAAAGTTTCTTCGTCAAAAATCGGCCGCCGCATCCAGCGGATAGAGAATATCGAACTTGGCGAGGCCGCCGCGCATCAGGCTCTGCCGCAGCTGGCTAACGACGACTGAAAAGCCTTTGGATAACTAAATAATTAAATTTCGGTTTTTTTTAAATTGCTATATTGATAATTAAAACAAAAACGGATAACTTAATACAAAACACAGTAAGAGGTATAAAAAAGTGACAAAGTCAGAATTAATTGAAAGAATTGCCAACAAAAACCCCCACCTGATGATTAAGGATGTGGAGCGGATTGTTTCAGTTGTTTTGGATAAAATCATCAAAACGCTGGCCGACGGTGACCGGGTAGAGTTCCGCGGCTTTGGCGCGTTTTCCGTCCGCACCCGCACGCCGCGCATTGCCAAAAATCCCCGCACCGGCGAGCAGGTTAAGGTTGAAGAACGCAATATTCCTCATTTTAAGACTGGTAAACAGCTGTTTGAATTGTTAAATAAAAAATAAGCCGCAAGGCGGAATAAAACATAAAAAGGAGCCGTGCTCATGGGATTTATAAAAATGCTGATAGGCGTGCCTTTGCTGATGGTTATTCTGGTTTTTGCCTTTGTGAATAACGATTTGGCAACGTTTAACCTGTGGCCTTTTTATATAGAAATTACCGTTTCGCTGAGTGTGGCGATAGTCTTTTTTATTTTGCTGGGTTTTATTCTCGGCGAATTTTTCTCGTGGCTGTCTTATTCGCCGGTGCGCAAAGCTCTGCGCAGCCAGAAAAAAGAAAACAAAAAGCTCAATAAAGAGCAGCAGAAACTGGTGAAAGAAATGGAGTCCCTGCATGAGAATATTGAGACACTGAAAGAACGGGAGGCCAAACTACCCAAACCGACTTTCAGAGAAAGGGTTAAAAATCTGTTTTGGCGCAAAAAGAAAGAACCTGCCGCGGAAGGCGGATTCTTTTCTCCGGTTTCTAAAAATTAATTAACATCATAAGGTACTAAACATGAATTGGTTGTCCGACTTCGTCCGTCCAAAAATCAAAAAAATCACCACCAAGGAGATTGCCGACAATTTGTGGACAAAGTGTCCTCAGTGTGGTCAAATGCTGTTTACCAAGGAATTGGAAAAAAACAATTTTATTTGCACCACTTGTGACCATCATTTGCGGCTGCCGCTCAAAAAGCGGTTTGAAATGCTTTTTGACGGCGGGAATTACAAACTGGTTACTTTGCCGAAATTGGTTGAAGATCCGTTGAACTTCAAAGATTCCAAAAAATACACGGATCGTTTGCGCAGTTACCGCCGGGCAACCGGAAATGATGATGCGATTTTGGTCGCTCAGGGTGAAATCGGCGGCATCACTTGCGTAATTGCGGCGCTGGATTTCAGCTTTATGGGGGGATCCATGGGAACGGCCGTCGGCGAAGGCATTGTCAAAGCTTCCGAAATAGCCATGCGCGGCAATTATCCGCTGATTACGATTGCGGCTTCCGGCGGTGCTCGCATGCAGGAGGGTATTTTGTCTTTAATGCAGATGGCGCGTACTTCCGCAGCTGTTAACCAGGTAAAAGAAAAAGGGTTGCCCTTTATTTCTGTTTTGACAGATCCGACCACCGGCGGTGTTTCGGCGTCTTTTGCCATGTTGGGTGATGTTCACATTGCCGAAAAAGGCTGTGTCATCGGTTTTGCCGGCGCTCGCGTGATTGAACAGACAATTCGTGAAAAATTGCCGGAAGGTTTTCAGCGCGCTGAATACCTGAAAGAGCACGGCATGGTAGATATTGTGGTTCGCCGGCCGGAGCTGAAAAACGAGCTGGTCAAGGTCATCAGCATTCTGACTCACCGCAAACCCCAGCTAAACATCCTTTCTATTGAACAAAAATAAAAAAACAAACCCCTGGAAAATATTTTCCAGGGGTTTTTAGAACAGCCGATGTTAGGGAATTATCTCTTTCAATAGAAAACTATCTTGAAAATAAAATCCCCGGGACGGTTTAATGTCCCGGGGTAATGAAAGGAATAATTCATTAACGGCAAATATGAGCATTAGCCTTAATAGTGGGAGCATGTGTTCCTCCGCACATACATATACTTCCGGGCTCTCCTCCGGGACAGTTAAAGGCTCCGGAAATATCTAAAATACAGGAACTTCCAGATTTTTTATAACCCGAATTACAGGCCCAACCGGTTTTAATGGTTTTGGACACACCGCAGGCCGTGCAGGATTTAGTCGTATAATACGAATTGGCCGGTTTGCTGGTGACACTGTCCGTGCAGGTTGTGGCGCAAACGCAGCTGTTACCTGACTTTGTATATCCGGAGTTACAGGTAAATCCGGTTACGATGGAATAAGTCTGACCGCAGGCCGTGCAGTTTGATTTGACAGCCGTGGCATTTGCCGGAACCGTGGCCGTATCTTTACAAGTCGTGGCGCAGACACAGCTGCTGCCGGATTTATTGTAACCGGACTTGCAGGTCCAGGCCGAACATTTGCTCGGGCAGTCGCTGAAGTAGCTTGAGCAGCTGGCATTGGCCGGAACACTGACCGCCGTCCGGTTGTGACAGTTGTCATCGTAACAGACCGTGCAAACATCGCTGCAGCCGCTCTGACTGCTGTAAGTCTTGCATCCGTAAGTACAGGTTTGTGAAGCCGGACATCCGTCACCGCTGCATTTCTTGTAATTGCTGTCCGCCGGACAAGTTTCCGTTGTCTGACCCTTTTCACAAACTATGCCTGATTTGTAGCCGTTTTCAATGCAGTATTCCGCCGCCGTTTTGCAGCAGCTGCGATAACCCCCGCAGTTGTCCGAACAGTTTTTGGTTCCCCATTTGCAGTTTTCTTCATCGCTCAACGGTTTGCAGTTGTCCACACATGTTCCGTTGCTGCAGCTTTGGTCGCTGCCGCACTTGGACGCACCGCAGGAGGCATAATAGGTCGTGCCGTCCCGGACACAGGAACTTGACCCGGCGCTCTTGCATTCAGAACTGCAGTTGGCCGCAGTTATGGTATAGGTACAGTTGTCCACACATGTTCCGTTGCTGCAACTTTGATCTCTGCCACATTTGGATGCGCCGCAAGAGGCATAATATGTGATGCCATCCCGGACACAGGAGCTTGTACCGGCACTTTTGCATTCCGAACTGCAGTCGGCCGCAGTTATGGTATAGGTGCAGGTTGTTACACAAGTTCCGTTGGAACAAATCTCGTCAGTGCCGCAGTCTGAATTGGTACAACAGGAAGAATTGGGTATACATGTTCCGTTACAGGACTTGTATCCCGAAGCGCAGCTGCAAACGCCGTTGTTGCAGCTTTGATTGGTGCCGCAGTCGGAATTGGTGCAGCAGGACGAGTTGGAAATACACTTTCCGTTACAAAGTTTGTATCCTGAGGCACAAACACAGCTCTCATATTTGTCGCCGCAGGATGTTCCGCTCGGCTTATAATTTCCGCTGCAATTGG
>CALXLC010000016.1 GCA_944389095.1 uncultured Alphaproteobacteria bacterium | reverse complement strand
GCTGCAATAAGAAAAGGAGAAAGACGATGAAAAAAGAAATATTGGCCGCCGCAGCCGTAAGCGGCAGTCTGCTGATGATTTCGGGGGCATGGGCGCAGACCTGCGTAACGCCGCCATCCTGCGAAGAACTCGGCTATACCAAGTCGGCTTCGGATTGTGAGGGAATGGAAAGCCTGCTGTGTCCGTTTGACAAGTCCAAATATTACTGCGTGGATGTCGCCGGGTCACTGGCTAATGCCGCGCCGGGCATGATTCTTTATTCCGACGGAACGGTGTCCGAAAACGTCGTCTCCGGCAAAACTCCCGTCGGCATCGTCGCCTATGTCGCAGGTTCGACGAGGCTTGCCGTAGCACTGGAGGAGACAACGAAAAGTTGGGGAGCTGATGATCATGATGTTTGGTGTGTAGGAAATATGGTTAGTTCAGTCACCCAATTTGATTTTAACGGAGCATTAAACACGCAGTGTTTAATAAATGACAATATACCGCACCCAGCTGCCGAATACTGTAATACTTATAAGCCGGTTTCAAGCGGTACAGGGGCAAGTGGTTGGTACCTTCCTGCTGCCGGAGAACTAGTTATGATGAGCTTTAATTTTGAAGCTATCAACTCAACGCTTCAAAGATTATCTAAGACGCAGCTTAGCAGTGATATTTACAATCCTTACTACTGGTCTTCGTCCGAGTACGATTACGGCGACTACGCGTGGGTTGTGCGTCCGTCCGACAGCAGTATGAGCCACGACGACAATGAGAATAGCAGTAACCGCGTTCGTTGTGTCCTTGCGTTTTAATCAGGCACACAAAAATCCCCGGAATATCAGCTTCCGGGGATTTTTCATTCATCTTTATATAATTGACTGTATAAACAAGCAGAACTTTCTTCGCAACGCCCGATTACTTCGCTTTTGTTGTCAAAAGCAAGAAAAGTCCGTTACTTTTTTATCTCATCGGGATCCCGCAAGACATAGCCGCGTCCCCAGACGGTTTCAATATAATTTTTGCCTCCGGACGCTTTTTCCAGTTTTTTGCGCAATTTGCAAATAAAGACGTCAATAATTTTCAACTCCGGCTCATCAATCCCGCCATACAGATGATTCAAAAACTGATCTTTGTTCAACGTGGACCCCTTGCGCAGGGACAACAACTCCATAATACCGTATTCTTTTCCGGTAAGGTGCAGAGCCTTGCCTTTAACGGATACGGTCTGATTATCAAGATTGACTTCCACATCGCCGGTGCGGATGACGGAATTTGAATGTCCTTTCGAGCGGCGGACAACGGCCTGAATCCGGGCCAAAAGTTCAGCCTTGTCAAAAGGTTTGGTCAAATAATCGTCTGCGCCGTATCCCAAACCCTTAACTTTTTTGTCAGGCTCGCTGAGGCCGGACAAAATCAAGACCGGCGTATTGACTTTGGAGCCGCGCAGATTCTTAAGGACTTCATAACCGTTCATATCCGGAAGCATCAAATCAAGAATGATAATGTCATAATCATAAAGCTTGCCGATTTCGAGACCATCTTCGCCCAAATCGGTCGTATCTACAATCATGCCTTCTTTTTTGAGCATCATCTCAATGCTTTGAGAGATTGCATAATCGTCTTCAACCAACAAAACTCGCATAACCGCTTCCCCTTTATATTAATTATTATTTATTATGAAGACATCATACTTCCTTATTTTTGATTTGTTAACTTTTTTATTAACTTTTTTATAGGGCTGTTAATAATTGTTAACAAAAGAAACCCCGGGATGTTCAGTCCCGGGATGCTTATCAGGTAGCTTAGCAGTTTCCGTCAAATGTACAGTTCTGATTACATTGATGATAACATGCATTCCAACAGCTGCTTCCTTGGGCATATTTTACGCAATAAGTTGCTGTACATAGCGTGATTGCACCACCGGTACAAGTTGATACACAACTGGTTCCAGATTTTTTATAACCAGAATCACACTCCCATCGGTCATTAATTGTTTTTGAAACACCACAGGCGTAACAATTAACTCTAACAAAGTAGGAGTTCGCAGGTTTGGTGGTTACCTTGTCTTTACAGGTTGTGGCGCAGACACAGCTGTTTCCTGACTTTGTATAACCGGACTTGCAAGACCAGCCGGTTTTGATAGTGTAAGAACCGGAGCAGTCGGAACAGCTTTTTGTGGTGTATTGGGCATTTGCCGGGAGACTTCCCGTATAACTGTCATAGCAGGTGCGGGTGCAGTCTGCGATGCAAGAACTTCCGGATTTATGATAACCGGAGTTGCAAGCCCAGCCGGTTTTGATAGTGTAAGAGCCGGAACAGTCGGAACAGTTTTCCGTCGTAATATAACCATTGGTCGGGGCACTGCCGGTAAACTTATCTTTGCAGATTTTATTGCAACCCTTCTTGGTGCAGACGCCGGAATTTGAAGCGCATTTTTCAGCGCAGTATTCTCCTTTGCTGGTGTTATAACTTACGGAGGCTTTACATTTTTTTGCCGTGCAAGTGCCGGAGCTTGACGCGCAGTGTTCGGAACATTCCTCACCGGTTCCCAAACTTACCGAAGGCTTGCAGCTTTTTTCAACACAGGCGTTTTCGCAATACAGGTCACACTTCTCGCCTGTGCTGACGGTCACAGTCTGTTTACAGACACAATTTTCATATTTGCCGTTACAATTGCGGCCGGAAAGTTTTTTACCGGCGCTGGCGAGACAATTTTCCTCGGTATATTTAAAATCGGATTTGCAGACACAATCTTTATAGCAGGGCAGTCCGGTAATCGGATAGACCGTTGTACAGCTGTATAAAGATGTATCGACCGAATCAGGGGTTTGAAATCCGTAAATGCTGCAACGGCTCTCATCTGGATTTATAGGATCTGAAGGAATAACATCCCCGCCGCCGGGATCCTCATTGTCGCCGTCGGTATTATAGTCCCGGGACGTGTTGTCTTTCAGATAATCCGGAAGCCAGTATATTCCCGCAACCTGAAATGAAGAGTGGGATTCAGCGGATAACGACAATGAATTTTTAATAAGAGGAGGGGTATGCGCCGAAGCAAAAATAGGTTTACTGCTCAGACCGAATAATGACATCAACAGAGCAAAACAAAAACAGCCGAATAATTTTTTCATAACGCCCATCCTCTAACAGTTGTTCCGATAAAAACTATAGAGGATATGCGCCAACATTTGCGCAGACGCTCATATCTGCGCAACAACCGCCACAAGCCCAAAACAGCTTGCAAGCATATTATCTGCCGCCCGGAATACCGGACGTATGTCAATGTAAACTACACACCACTATAGATTTACAAAACCAAGTATAGCCGATTTTTTGCAATCTGTCAATAAAAGTGAGGCTGGCACAAAAAAAGCCCTCAAAAGAGGGCTTTTTTCGCAAAGCGCAAAAAATTAATTGTTTTCGGCAGAGGTTTCGCCGCTTTCTTCCTTGGCTTTGGCCGTAGCCGTCAAATCGTCGGCAATACGAGCCGAACGGCCGCGCAGGGCACGCAGGAAGTAAAGTTTTGCCCGGCGGATTTTACCGATGCGGGAAACTTCAATTTTTGCAACATTCGGAGAATACAACGGGAAAACGCGCTCAACGCCTTCGCCGAAAGAAATCTTACGAACGGTGAAAGAGGAGTTCAGACCGTCATTTTTGCGGGCAATGCAGACGCCTTCATAAATCTGAATACGTTCGCGGTCGCCTTCTTTAACCTTGGTATGAACTTTCAAAGTATCGCCAGGCTTAAAACTGGGGACGTTTTTGCCTTCGGTGAGCTTTGCAATCTGCTCTTTTTCAATATTTTCAATAATGTTCATCAGTTTTACCCTTTATCAATTATTTTGTTTTCTTTTATAACTAAACCCGCTTAAAATCAAGATATTTTTTCCATAAATCGGGTCGGTTCTTCTGTGTCGCTTCTTCGGAACGTTCGAGCCGCCATTTGGCAATGTTCAGATGATGTCCGCTCATCAAAACATCGGGAACTTTGCGCCCCTCCCACTCAACCGGACGGGTATATTGCGGATATTCCAGCAAAAAGTTCTCAAAGCTTTCGCTTGCAAGAGATTCTTTGTTACCCAGCACGCCCGGCAGCAAACGGATAACCGCGTCGAGCATAATCTGGGCCGCCTGTTCGCCCCCTGTTAAAATATAATCGCCAATGCTGATATCCTCAGCGTTATAGGCCTCCAGCACTCTTTCGTCAATCCCTTCGAAGCGGCTGCAAATAATCGTCAGCTGCGGTTCTTGGGAAAGCTCTTTCACCAGAGCCTGTGTCAGGGGTTTGCCGCGTGGCGACATATTCAGCAGTCTTCCGCCTTGATATTGCGCTTTCAGTGCTGCTCCCAGCACGTCTGCCCGCATAACCATTCCGGCGCCGCCGCCGCAGGGAGTGTCGTCAACCGAGCCGTATTTGTCAAAAGCATAATCGCGGATATTAACCGTTTCCACTGACCACAATCCTTCGCTTAAGGCCCGGCCGGTCAAGGAATGTCCCAAAAATCCCGGAAAAAGTTCCGGAAAAATCGTAAAAACCTTAACCTTCAACATGTTCTCCTTGCTCATCGTCTTCGGCAAATTGAATCATCTCAACAATAATAAAACCATCTTTAATATTCACCGTCGGAACATACTGTTTGGTAAAAGGCAGCATTTCCAGCGCGCCGCTGTTCATTTTCAGCTCCAGCAAATCGCCGGCGCCGAAATTATACACGGCATTAACCCGTCCGATGACGGTCCCGTCGGCAGTCTTGGCTTCCAGCCCGATTAAATCGGTATGGTAAAATTCCTCTTCGCCAAGCTCCGGCAGCAGCGAACGGCTGACATACAATCCGGTGCCGATAAGCGTTTCGGCGGTATTGCGGTCATCACAGCCTTTAACCTTGACCCTCAAAAGGTCTTTGGAATGTCCGACAACTTTGATTGAAAATTTTCTGGAGCCGTCTTCATTCTCCACATCGCCGTATTTGTCAATGTCACGGTCAACCTCGGTAAAGCTTTTAACTTTGACTTCGCCGCGGATACCGTGAACGCCGACAATGGCTCCCAAACAAATCCGGTCCTGAAATTCCATGCTCAAAGTCCTCTCAAAGCAACTTTAAATATTTATTCGGCAGAAGCTTCTTCGGCCGGAGCAGCTTCCTCAGCGGCGGCTTTGGCAGCTTCGGCGGCGGCAGCGGCTTTTTCGGCAGCTTCTTTCAGTCTTTCCTGAGCCTTGGCCTTCGGAGCGGATTTCTGCGGCTGATTACGCAGAGCCGGAACGGCAACCAAACCCAGCTTGGACAGCAGTTTCTGCAGTCTTTCGGTCGGCTCGGCACCCTGAGACAACCAATATTTTACTCTTTCTTCGTTAATAACGAAGCGATCGGAATGATCCTGCGGCAGCATCGGGTTGTAAGAGCCCAGTCTTTCAATAAAACGGCCGTCGCGGGGAGCGCGCTGGTCTGCTGCGACAACACGGTAAAACGGACGTTTTTTTGAACCGCCGCGGGAAAGTCTGATACGTACTGACATTTATTTTCCTTTCTTAATTAATTAACAAAACAAACTTCCGCTTCAAAACGGAAATTTACCACCTCTGCCGCCGAGCATCTTGCCCAGCGGAGAATTTTTCAGCATGGCCGGATTAGGCATTCCGCCGCCGCGGCCCATTCTTTTCATCATCGTCGCCATCTGCTCATACGACTTGAGCAGTTTGTTGACTTCGTGAACCTCAACGCCCGAACCGGCAGCAATGCGTTTCTTGCGGGAGGCTTTGATGATATCGGGATTACGTCTTTCCGCCTTGGTCATGGAAAGAATAATCGCCTCTTGCCGGCTAATCAGATTATCGCCGACGCCGGCCGCCTCAATCTGATTTTTGAACTTGGACAGTCCCGGAATCATGCCGATAATATTGCCGATGGATCCCAGTTTTTGCACCTGTCTCAGCTGGCTCAGCATGTCATCCAGGTCAAATTTGCCTTTCATCATTTTTTGAGCCATCTTTTCGGCTTCCTGACGGTCGACGTTTTCTATGGCCTTTTCAACCAAAGAAACCACATCGCCCTGTCCAAGGATTCTCCCGGCCAGCCGGTCGGGATGAAATTCTTCAATCTCGTCGATTTTTTCGCCGGTTCCCAAAAATTTAATCGGCACCCCGGCCACCATTTTCATGGATAATGCCGCTCCGGCGCGGGCCGAACCGTCAATTCTGGTCAAAATCAGTCCGGTAACGCCGACCTGTTCGCTGAATTCTTTGGCAACGGTGCAGGCATCCTGACCGGTCATGGCATCGGCCACCAGCAAAACTTCCGCCGGATTGGCGATTTTTTTGACCTCGACGACTTCGTCCATCAGCTTCTGATCAATATGCAGGCGGCCGGCCGAGTCGAGAATAACAACGTCATACCCGCCTTTTTTGGCAAAATCCAAAGCGCGTCGGGTTATGGCAGCCGGTTTCTCTTCCGGAACAATCGGCAGGGACGCAACATTGATTTGCGCGGCCAGTTGCGCCAACTGTTCCTGTGCCGCCGGCCGGTAAATATCCAGAGAAGCCAGCAAAATTTTCTTTTTTTGTTTGTCTTTGAGGCGCTTGGCAATCTTGGCCGCCGAAGTGGTTTTGCCCGATCCCTGCAGGCCGACCATCAGAATGCAGACCGGCGGCACCGCGTTCAAGTTAAGCGGCGCGGCTTCTTCTCCGAGAACTTTAACCAGTTCGTCATGGACAATCTTGACGACCATCTGTCCCGGCTGAATTGAGCGGACGACTTTTTCGCCGCGAGCCTGTTCCTTAACCTTGGCGATAAAATCTTTGACCACGGGCAGGGCAACGTCGGCCTCCAACAGGGCAAGTCTGATTTCGCGCATGGCCGTATCAATATCACTCTCGCTCAACACTCCGCGGGAAGTAATTTTGTTAAAAACAGCCGTTAATTTGTCGCTCAGCGCTTCAAACATAAAACAGATAACCTCAATTTAAACCACTAACGCGCCAGTGTGCGAACCCTCGCTGACTGGCGGCACTCCTTGGAGTGTATAAATTTTTCGTGCTTTTAATATGAAAAATTTACGTTATTTGAGTCGCTTTATATAAGAGCTTTACAGTCATGTCAAGCTTTTTTATCCGGAGACTTTATTTAAATCCCCCTAAAAAAAAGCCGCGGCATGCTTATTTATAACAGATATGGCAGACAGAAGGAGGGCGGAATGAAAGTAGTCATCATCGGCGGCGGTACGGCGGGTATCAGCGTTGCGACGCATTTGCGGCGTCTGGATGAAAATGTCAGGATTGTCGTCTTGGAAAAAAACGACGAATTTGCCACGGCAGCCTGCGGCCTGGTTTATTACCTGTCCGGACTTATTGAGGAAAAGGACAGTCTTGTCGGCGCCACGGTCGAACAGATGCGCCGGGTTTTCAAAATAGATGTCCGGCTGAAACATGAGGTCGTCAGCATCGATACCAAAGAAAAAAAACTGACAATTGACGGACATCCCGGAGAAACTTATGACAAACTTGTGATTGCCACGGGGGCTTTGCAGCTTCGTCCGGATATTCCGGGAATATTGGGAGAAAATATTTTTACAATTCGCGATTTGTCCTCAGTCGGCCAGATAAAAGACTATTTTTACGGAACAGGTGCCAAAAAAGTCGTTATTTTGGGCGGCGGGGATATCGGCGTGGAAGCCGCCGAGGCTTTTGCTCAAATGGGAGCCGAGGTTTTCCTGCTGGAAGCCGGAGCGCATGTTTTGCCGCGTTTTGATGCCGATATTGCCGCAATCGTACAAAACCGCATGAGGGAAAACAATATAAATCTCTACCTGAAAATTAAGGTCAAAGAATTTTCGGAAACCGCCGTAATTTTGGAAGACGGCCGAAAAATCCCCTTTGACATGGCAATTGTGGCCGCCGGCATCAAACCGGATGTCAAACTGCCGATAATGGCGGATTTGCCTCTGGGGGCCAACGGCGGCATCAAAGTCAACCGGCGCATGCAGACCAAAGATGAAAGTATTTATGCCTGCGGCGATAATGTGGAAACACCGGTTTTGCAGACTCGCGGCAGCCGGCTGGGCGGCAATGCGTCAATTGCGGTCAAACAGGCGAGGGTCGTCGCCGAAAACTTGGCCGGGCATGAAGAAGAATTTAAACCCGTTCTCGGAACTTCTGCCGTCAGGTTGTTCGGGCTGTCGGTTGTTATGTCAGGAAGCAGTGAAGAATTTCTGCGCCGTCAAACCGGAAAA
Organism: uncultured Alphaproteobacteria bacterium; assembly: GCA_944389095.1. Classification (GTDB taxonomy): domain Bacteria; phylum Pseudomonadota; class Alphaproteobacteria; order RF32; family CAG-239; genus CAZU01. The sequence goes on along the minus strand of CALXLC010000016.1, from coordinate 31,245 downwards.
TTGTATCATAAAATTCATTTGTGGCAGAATAACTATGCCTCATACATTCCCGGCAACGAGAAAATGCTGTTTAAAGTAATGTTTGCCTCTGACGGCCATATTCTGGGCATTGAAGGCATTGGCGGATCCGGCGTGGACAAACGGGTGGATGTCGTATCTTCGGTTATGCACCATCATGGCACATATAAAGAAATGATGTCCGCTGAAATAGCTTATTCGCCTTTTTTTGCCACGGCCAAGGATGCCGTCAATAATATGGGCTCAATGATAGAAGGCGTTGTTCGTGACGGGGTAAAATATGTGTTTATTGAAAGTTTGGATTGGTCTCAGGCCGGCAGGGAGATTATGCTGATAGACACACGCTCGCACGAAGCCTTTCGGGGCGGACATCTTCCCGGAGCCGTTAATCTCCCGTTGGCCGATTTTCGAAAACATCTGTCATTTGTTCCGCGGGACAAAATGGTTGTGTTGTATTGCAACTCCGGGTACGGCGCATATAATGCCTATTGCCTTTTGGCGTATCATGGCTATGATAATATCTATCTGCTGAGCGGCAGTCTGGATTTATATACGGAAATTATGGCGGACAAAGAAAATTAAAAAAATGCTTGCAAGTTAATAAAATTTAGATTATCAAAGGGAGTGTTCGAAGGTCCCATCGTCTAGCGGTCTAGGACATCGCCCTCTCACGGCGGTAACGCGAGTTCGAGTCTCGCTGGGATCACCATAAAAAAAGCGCCTTAATGACGCTTTTTTTATGGTGATGTGCCGACTTGTTAAGCGCCGAGGTAAGCAAGAGCTAGCCGTAGGCGGTGTTACAAGTCAAATGCCCGAAGTGTAGTTGGCGAGCCTTTTTAAGGCGAGCCTTACGAAGCAAGACTCCAATTCAAACGGCAGGTATAAAAACTGCCGTTTTTGCGTCGCTACGAAAGCTAAAGCTTTCTACTTGCGCGAACAACTAACCTTTGCTGTGGTCGTTTCTCCCTTGCAAAGCTAAGAGAAGTTTCTTTTATAAATCAAGTGTTTACCAGAGTTCGAATGTTGTGAATTTGAAAATGTCATTTTGGGAGAATTTTCCGAACTATTTTTATAAATATTTATGTTTTTCAAATGCTTAATCAAGTTTGTTGCTTAGATGTTTTCGGGAACGAATAAATACAATAGTTACCATTTTTAACTTAATAATCCTAAGGACAAGATGTTTAAAAGCTTGTAATTGATTAACTTCTGTACTTTAATATTTCTTAGATTAAATATGTTATAGCTAATTAAAAATGGTAATAAAATTTTGTATCTTTGATGTTGGACAGGTTTGTTATCCGTATTCTTTGGATCCTCTGAATTGTTTTTTAAGGGATAAAACAGGTAGAAAAGAAGATTTTGATACAAAAGGCGGGGTAAAGTCGTTTAATTATAATCTGTTTATGAAAGGTGAAGTTGATTTTTCACAATTTTGCAAAGAGTTATGTGCTTATTGTGGGGTTGATTATTCGACAGATATTGAGGCTTTGATTGATAAGGCAATGCATAAAGGCGTTGGGGAATTTTATGCTGAGACATTGGCGGTTATGTCAGAGCTTCAATTAAAGGGGATTGAGGTTTGTTTGTTGTCTAATGCGTTGCCAAATTTATTTGATACAGCAAAAGGATTGGTGGCAGATGATAAAATTTTTGTGTCGTATGAGTTGGGGTTGCTAAAACCTGATGTAAAAATTTATGAGCAGATCTTAAAGTTATTGAAAGCTAAGCCGGAAGAGGTTATTTTTATTGATGATAAATTGAAAAACGTTGAGGCGGCAAAATTAATCGGTATAAATGGAATTGTTTTTAATAAGGATACGATTGCAAAGGATGTGCGGCGGTTCGTGAATTGCTAGCCAAACCTCATCATTTCAAACGGCAGGTTAAAACTGCTATTTTTATTTTGTAAATCAAGCACTTAACCGAGTTCGAGTGTTTGTTTTTTTGAAAATGTTATTTTTGGAGAATTTTCCGAATTCGTTTGATGATAATCCTTTATTTTTCAAGATATTATTTAATTTTGATGTTGTTGAATTATGAGAATTTTTTGCAGGGCAATTTAATAAAAAAAGTTCTTCAGTTGGTTTTCCAACTGAAGAACTAAGATTGCTAATCATATATAACTTCTTGATCTCGAAGCTCTTTTGGTAAGCCGTTTTTTAGCTGATACACGATTATTGTCGACACATGCCTGTCTAAAATAGCATCATAAACATCATGCAATTCCAGAGATGAGAAAATCAGTTCAACAGCATATTCTGCTTTTTCATCTGTTAATAGATATGCAGGGAATTGCTGTATAATCTCATTCATACCAGGACGCAGGCAACCATAATAACCACCATAGCGATGATAACATGTAAACTCGCAGACTTTTACTAAATCATTGACCTCTAAGATTTCGCCTTCTTCGTTTCGAACCACAGAGGCATCATCAAAATTGAAGTAAAAACTTTGAGTAAGAGGTACCGGTTTAGTCCAATATAACTTATATGCTAACGTACTTTCATCTTTGGGATACATCAAAGGTTTAATACGATGAGCAAGTTGAATAAGTTTTTCTTTGGACATTTGCTCTTTTTCAAGCAACATTCTGATAATTGCTTGATAATTTTTTTTCATAACCGGATTGAGCTCACGCAATGACGTAGAATGCTCATTTTCAAATCGTTTGATTTTTTCTTCTATATTCATACATAAATGTAACCATCGCCTTTTCGATGGGATTAAAATTAATAATATATTTTGTAAATTATATTTAACATAAAAAAATAAAAATTCAACATATTTCAGTTCGTGAACCATGAGTTAAGCATTAAAAAAAGGCACCATTAGGGTGCTTTTTTTGTTTTGCGGAAGTTATTATTGAATTTATGTTTTTTTATTTGTGTTCTTTCCCGCAGCTTACATTTCGTGAGGAATTATATTTTTATTGACAATTCGGGATTATCATTTTATTTGATAGTCAAATATCAGACTATCAAATATTTTACTAAAAGGAAGTTTTATGACCAGAGAAGAAGTCAGGGTTTATGTGAATCAATATTGCCATTTGCGTGATATACAATATGCCGCATACACGCAATGTGCCAGAAAACACAATCTGACAACAAATGAATTGTTCGTTTTGGACATTATCTGGTTTGCCCGGGGCGGATGTTCGCAAACCTATATTTGTGAAAGAATGTCGGCCACCAAACAAACGATAAGTGCGATTGTCAAAAAGTTTTTAAAATTAGGTTTTGTCAGTTTGCAGGAAGAAGAGAAAGACCGGAGAAACAAGATAATCCGTTTTACCAAAGCTGGCCGAGACTATGTAGAAAAAATCATTCCGCCGGCGGCCAAGGCCGAAATTGATGCTATGGCCGAATTGGCAGAAAACGAGAATATTGCCGAGCTGGTGCGACTGACGGCGCTGTTTTCAGGTTTGATGAAGAAAAAATTTGATGAACTTAATTAGGGAAAATATAAAATGGAACTTTATGAAGTACTGGAAAAACGTCGTACTTACCGCGACTTCTCTGATCGTGAAGTAAGCGATGATATTCTTAAAAAGGTGATTGGCGCGGCATTCAAGGCGCCGACCAACGATCATCTGCGTCAATTGGAGTTTGTGGTGGTACGCGGCCGCGAGAACATTGCAAAAGTAATTGCTCCACTCGCCAAAAACATGGCGGCATTCAAGAAGTTGGTGGCAGAGGTTGACGAATCCGACGATAAGGACAAGATGGCGATGTTTGCCGATGCGCTGCCCAAACAGCAAAAAATGCTGATGCAGAGCGGCTTGCTTATTATTCCGTTCTTCCGCCAATTGACATGGCCGCTGCTCAAGCCAGCGGAGCAAAGCTCGCTCAACTATTTTGCTTCGGCATGGTGTACATTGGAGAACATGTTGCTGGCCGCCACCGCAGAAGGTCTGGGAACGGTATTTCATATTCCTGTAAGCGATGAAGCAGAAAAGATTAAAAAAATTGTGAACGCTCCGGAAGGTTACGAATTCACCTGCCTGCTGACGCTGGGTTATCCTGCCGAAAATGCTTTCATGCCCAAACAAAAAGTTATCAATGTTGAGGATAGATTACATATCAACAATTGGTAGTCAACAGCTTGTGAAACAGTGGATGCAACATCACCAATGTAAACCAGATGATACAAAAAAAGCCTCCGGAAAGGAAGCTTTTTTACCGTTTTTTATAAAGCGGCATAGATAGCCAGACAAACAATGCCGGCCAGGGGAATAAAAAAGCGCCAGCTTCTGAACATTCGCGGGACGCCGAAACAAGGATAACCTTCCTCCCATTCGTCAATACAGATTTCCCGGCATCCGACGGCATAGAAAAACTCATTGTTAATGAGCCAGAAAATTCCGATGATACCGTATTTCCAGTCAATCAGACACCAGACGACGACGGTAAGAAGCACGATGCACAACTGGGTAACCAAACGTACTTTTTTAAAAAAACTTTGGTCTTTGTCCTCCCATTTTTCAAAAAAATTTTTCATAACAATATATTTAGGTTGAATAATAATAAAAGTTTACCCGAAAACATATAGCAGAATTTGCAAAAAATCAATAAATTTTATCTTTGCGCATCTCCCCAAAGCCCAACTCCGCATTAAGCAAAATTTGACCCAACGGAATGTTTTTGCGTCTATATTCGGATATCTTCAAAAACACTGCAAAGGAACAAAAAGGTGATTTACGGATATCTCAGAGTCAGCACGGATAAACAAACATTGGAAAATCAGAAATTTGAAATCAAAAAATTTTGTGAACGTGAAAATTTGCAAATAAACCGGTGGATTACGGAAACAATCAGCGGCACCCAGGATTTTGAAAAACGTAAGCTCGGCAAACTTCTCAGGCGCCTGAAACCGGGAGATGTTTTAATCAGTTCAGAAATTTCCCGCCTTGGGCGCAACTTGCTGCAAATTATGACAATTTTGAATATCTGCATGCAAAAAGGCGCTCAGGTTTGGACCATAAAAGATAACTACAGGTTGGGCGCGGATATTCAAAGTAAGGTGCTGGCATTTGCATTCGGCCTGGCCGCAGAAATTGAGCGTAACCTTATCAGTCAGCGGACGAGGGAGGCTCTGCAGCGTCTCAAAGCCGGAGGCCGCAAGCTTGGGCGAAAAACCGGAAGCAAAAACAAACGGCATATTTTGGACGGCAAAGAGGAGGAAGTTTTAAACCTTGCGAAAAACGGAACGCCCAAAACCCAGATTGCCCGCCGGATGGGCGTTAGTATTTTTACGATATATCAATTTTTGGAAAAACACGCGGCCTCACCAAAACAAAAGGCTCTCCAAGACCGCAGCAGCATTTTATAATCAAAGGAACGATAAACCCTTATATGATACCTAAATGAAAAAATCAACTCTTATTCTTGCTAAAGTTCATAAAATTACAATCTTAACATAAAAAATTATGTCAAAAAACATTACAGCATCTATCGTTCCTTAATTAATAAAATCTACAAGGTCAATGTAGAATGAGTCGTGACATAAAAATAAGGAGCGGCAGCCGGACGCCGATTCAAAAACAACGTCCGGTGTCGGCCGCAATCAGAATAATTAGCCGGGGTGTTCCGTGTATGTTCAGGAAACCTGCGTTTCTAAAAGGCGGAAGGTATCGTTTTATTTCAAATCTATTTATCGGTATTTGTCACCACCCCGGCAAAAGTTTTGCGTATTTTTGCCAAGCCTCAAATCTTGCTCCGGGAGAGCGGCAATGAAGGGGATTATTCTTGCCGGCGGCAGCGGCAGCCGTCTTTATCCGTTGACAACCGCCGTCTCAAAACAGCTTCTGCCGGTTTATGACAAACCGATGATATACTACCCTTTGTCCACGTTGATGCTGTTTGGCATTCGGGAGATTTTGATTATCTCCACGCCGCAGGATACTCCGAATATTCAACGTCTTTTAGGCAACGGCGAAAAAATCGGTTTATCTCTTCAATATCAGATTCAAAACGAACCCAAAGGAATTGCCCAGGCCTTTACAATCGGGGCTGATTTTATCGGCAATGATGATGTCTGTTTGATTCTCGGCGATAATATTTTTTATATGGGTGATCAGATTCGCTCTTTTGAAAAGAATATTGCCGAAAACAAAGGGGCCTTAATTTTTGGATATTGGGTTCGTGATCCCGAACGTTTCGGAGTCATGGAGATTGATGAAGAAAACGGAATGCGGATTCTCTCGCTGGAAGAAAAACCGGCGCATCCGAAATCAAATTACGCCGCTGTCGGGTTGTATTTTTATAAGAATGATGTTGTTGCAAAAGCCCGTGCTTTAAAGCCGGGGAAGCGCGGCGAGCTGGAAATTACCGATTTGAATAAAAAGTATCTGGCGGAGGGCCGGTTGAATGCCTGTATTATGAAGCGCGGAACAGTGTGGCTGGATGCCGGAACACCCGACAGTCTGATGGATGCGGGAATGTATGTCCAGCTGATAGAAAAACGTCAGGGACTCAAGATTTCCTGTATTGAAGAGATTGCCTTCCGACGCGGTTTTATTAATGATGAACAAATGCGGCGGCTGGTAGAGGAATTGCCCGACAACATAACTTACAAAGAATATCTGCAGCGTATTTGCAGGGAGTACAGCCACAATGATTAACGCCCGGAATTTTATTCTCCGCACCGGCTTTAAGGAGCTCACCCGGAGATGATGTACAAACTTTATGATTTTCCCGTCCACGGTGACCATTCGGGAAAATTGGTGGCTTTAGAAAAAGGAGCCGATTTTCCGTTTGAAATCAGACGTGTCTATTACATTTGGGGAACGGACAAAGATGTTGTGCGCGGCAGGCATGCTCATCGAAAATTGGAGCAAATGATTATTTGTTTGTCCGGAAGTTGTGATTTTATTCTTGATAACGGCACAAAGCGGGAAACCGTCCATTTAAACAATCCGGCGCAGGGGTTGTATATTCGCCATAACATCTGGCGTGAATTTACAAACTTCAGTCCTGATTGTGTTGTGATGGTCCTCGCCTCCGAACCTTATGATGAAGCTGATTATATAAAAAAATATAGTAATTTCAAAGAATTAGCTCGAGGGGGGGGGTAGCGATGTTTGCGTCTGAAATAACAAAATTGCCGATACCTTTTGATTTGGGAATTCAAACAGGCTTTCCGTTTGATGCATGTCGGGCCTTTTATATCTACGATGTCAAAAAAGCCCAAGACAGAGGAAATCATGCCAATCAAAAGTCCAGGTTTGTAATGAACTGTATCAAAGGTCATTGCAGTATAGAAGTGGATGACGGAAAAGAAAAACAAATCGTCCGATTAAATAATCGCGCAAAATTTCTGTACCTGGATAAAATGATTTGGAAAAGAATGTACGATTTTTCTGAAGATGCTGTTTTAACAGTCTTTTCAGATCAGAAATATGATAAGGATGAGTATATAAACAATTATGAGGATTTTATAAAGGGAAACAATAAATGATAGAAGAAAAAATCGCGAAAATTCTAAGTGTTATTTTAAAAAAAGAAATTTCACCGAATGACGATGTATCAATGGAAAATTGTTATGAATGGGATTCCATGAAACATATTGAAATTATTGTAACCATAGAAGATGAACTCGGAGTTTCCTTTATTCCGGAGGATATTCCGCAAATGACGACAATGCAAAAAATTATTCAAAAAGTTAAGGAGTTAACAAAGTAATGCTTGCGCTTTTTGAAGAAACGCCAAAGCGATTGGACATTATGCAGCAAGAAAGAAAAGCTGTTAAACGACATGTCAAGGTGGCCGTTTATCGCAATCATTCGTTTGAAATGATTGCTTCGGCATTAAATTCTTTTTTTAATTATACGGAAATGGAAGCAGAATTTATTTATAGCGACTACGATGATAGTTTGAATTTCCAGTATAAAGAAGCTGACATTCAATTGATTTGGATTGATATAAACCGCTATAATTCTAAACTTGCCGAAGGTTTTGTCAGAGATCGTGCGTTGAGCTTGAGAAGTCTGGGAAAATCGCCGATTTTAATTGCTTATACAGGAAATTATGAACTTAATTTGGAAAATATAACAACCGATTGCTATGCTTTACATGTAGATAATTTTTTAACCGGCTTGGGGCAGGAGGCATATGATGAAAAAAAAGAAGCCTATTCCGGAACCCGCTTATCTAATAAAGCAAGCCTGAAACTGGCTCAGATTCTTGGACTGAAATATTTTCCCGCGCTCTTACAACCATCGCTGAAAGCAATTATCGTCGATTTGGATAATACATTATATCAAGGTATTCTTGGCGAAGATGGTATTGAGGGATTAAAGCCATATTGTAAACTTCAGCAAAAGCTAAAAGAGCTGAAACAGCAGGGTTTTTTCCTATGTATAGCATCAAAAAATGAGGAGCAAGATGTCAAGACGCTGTTTGCTCAGAGAACAGATTTTCCGCTTCGTAGGGAAGATTTTGCGGCCGTTCAAATAAATTGGGACAGCAAAGCGGACAATATATCAAAACTTGCCAAAACACTCAATATTAATACCGATGCCATGCTTTTTATTGATGATAACCCGGCAGAAATTCAAAATGTAGAAATGGCTGGATTAGGGGTCAAGACTATTCTTGCGGAAGATCCGGAAACTACTTTACAGATGATAAACTATTTTCCGGGATTACTAAAATTGAAAAACTCGGCGGAGGATGCCATTCGCGCAACAGATGTGCGTGCTAATGTTGAACGTGCAAAATTAGCGCAATCTCTTTCTCCAAAAGAATATTTTGAAAAATTGGGGATTAAGTTGATATATGGCATAAACCGCGAGGAACAAATAACCAGAGTTGCCGAATTGTTTGGGAAAACTAATCAGTTTATTTTGACCTATGCCCGTTACAAGGAGACAGATGTCAAAGAGTTTATGCAGACGACAGGAAGGTGTATTATCACAATCCATATGTCGGATAATTTGTCTGACAGCGGAATTATCGCCATTTTGGCCGCTCACAAGCAAAATGATAAATTAGAAGTAGATGAATTGACCGTCTCTTGCCGAGCACTTGGGCGTAATTTAGAAAATATCATGCTGTCGTATTTGTTTGTTCTTGCGCAACAACAGTTGGGAACAACGGCTGCTGCAAATATTAATTATCAAAAAGGGGATCGCAATGCGCCGGCCATAAATTGGTTAAAACAGTTAACCGGCAAAAGTTTATCCGAAAACCGGGGAACAGTTTATTATTCCATTCCGGAAACAGTCCCCATGGATGGTTTGATTTTAAAGGTAATGTAAAATGAATTTGAAGTTGCATCATATTGGTGTTGCATCGCAGAATATAGAAAAAGAATATCTTTTTTTTGAAAAACTAGGTTATCACAAAGTTTCAAAAGTTTTTTGTGATGAAATTCAAAAAATAAAAGGGGTGTTCATTTCCGCAGATAATCAACCAACATTAGAACTTCTTGAAAATCTTTCTCCAAATGGTCCTTTAACAGGATATTTACAGAAAAATAATAAATTTTACCATTTTGCATATGAAACAGATGATATTGAAAATGATGTAAAACAATTTATGACAGAGACACATGCCATTATGGTTTGTCCTATAACTCAAGCTACATATTTTTACAAAATTTGTTTTTTAATGCTTAGAAATATGATGCTCATTGAGTTTGTTCAGAAAAGTGAAAGTAAAGATAATGAATAATAATATTATCATTTTTGGAGTTGGTGAAACAGCTCGTTTGGCTTATGAATATTTTGCAGAGCAAAATATCAAAGTTACCGGTTTTGTCGTAAATGCAGAATACATAACATCAAACACATTCTTGGGATTGCCTGTTATAAGTAGTGAGGATTTGGAAAAAAAATATCCTCCTTCAGAATATAAGATTTTTGTGGCAATAGCCGGAGGACAGTTAAATTATAGCCGTCGCCGAGTATTTGAATATATAAAAAGTAAAGAGTATGCGACAATTTCCTGCATAAGCTCAAAAGCAATCATTGGTGCTAATACAAAAATTGGAGAAAATTGTTTCATCATGGAAAACGTTGTGATTCAAAGTGGTGCCTCATTGGGCGACGATATCATTATCTGGCCAAATGTTTATGTTTCTCATCTGAGTAAAATTGACAATCATTGTTATATTGCGGCAGGAGTAACACTTGGAGGGAATATTATCGTAGGACAAAACAGCTACTTAGGAATAGGATGTTCAATAGCGGATGGAATTGAAATTGCAGAAGATAATTTTATTACAATGGGGACGGTTGTTCGTAAATCAACTCATGCCAATAAGTTGTATGAGGGAAATCCTGCCGTAGAAAACAAATTTATTTCAGCCAGAGAATTTTGCGGAGTAAAATAATGGAACTTCGAGAAGTTAGTAATGAAGAATACAAAAAAATAGTTGTCTCTCCTTTTACAAGATTTGAACAAGCGGAATTTTATGCATTAAACGCCTCAAAAGTTGATGAAGTCAAATATTTGATTTTTCGTGATGGAAAAGATCGGTTTGCTTTTGTTGGTGGATTAAAAGATAATATTGTAAAATTTCCTTTTTCAGCATCATTTGAATGTTTTTCGGAGATAACGTTTAACAACAAAATCAACCATTACCATGATGCCGTAAATTCTTTATTGGAATGGGGAAAAAACAACAAAATCAATAAGATAAAAATATCTCTGCCACCGTGTTATTATAATATGCCTCATATCACAAAATTAGAAAATGCATTGTTCTGCCATGGTTTTAAGCCAGAGGTATTGGATGTAAACTTTGAATATTATTTGTCTGACTTTAATGAAAATTATGAAATGAATATAGATATAAAAGCCAGACAGAAACTGAGAGCATCCAATAAACATAATTTAAATTTTGAAAAAACAAATGACAGTCAGACTGTTTATGAGGTTATTAAACAAAATCGGGAAGAAAAGGGCTATCCTCTTTGGATGTCATACCAAAATGTTATGGATACATCTAAAATTATTCCGAGCGATTTCTTTCTGGTAAAAGATGAAAATAATATGCCTATAGCTTCAGCTTTGGTTCATCAAATAAACGACGAAATATTAAGAGTTGTATATTGGGGAAATATCCGGGAATCCAATAAATTATGCCCGATGAATTTTTTAAGTTATAACGTATTCAAATATTATAGCACTTCAAAATTTAAAATAATAGATATCGGCACTTCAACGGAAGATAGCATACCTAACTGCGGCCTATGTGATTTTAAAGAAGGAATAGGATGCAAATGCTCATTAAAGCCAATCTTAATTTGGGACTATAAAAATGAAAATTAAAATTTTCGCTATTGTAAATCAGCTGTTTACCAATACTTATGATACTCTTTACTTAGAGGCAATAAAAGATCCGGAGATAGAATGGACTTTTGTTTTAATTCCTTTTGATTATCTGACAACTCATTATTCAATAACAGATTTACAGAAGATGATGGATGAAAAAAGATATCCTTACATAGTAGGATATGACGCATCATCAAAAACTTACTTGGATTTAAAAGGATTATCTCCGGATATCATTTTTATTCAAACGCCATACGATAACGCCTATGCTTCGAAACTGTATAAAAGTAGTTATTTATCAAGTTTTGCAGCGGTGGTCACTGTTTCGTATGGATGCAGTATGATTGAATACAGCGGAGAATATTATAAAAATTGGGTATATAAGGTTCAAAATTACCAAAATTTATGGAAGTCGTTTAACGAAACAATTGAAAATACAAAAATATTAAATGAGTATTATCCGGGAATTGCCGTAACCGCCGGATATGTAAAATGCGAAAAGTATATGAGAAATTGCAAAGAATGTCCGGTTAAACAAAAAAGAAACAAATTTACAATAGTTTGGAAACCTAGGTGGTTGGGAACAATAGGTGAAAGTAATTTTTTAAAATACATCTACTTTTTTCAATATTACAGCAGAAAACACCCAGAGATAGAATTTATATTCCTGCGCCATCCTAATTTAGAAGGATTTTTGTTGCAACGGTCAATTATGTGTAAAGAAGAATTTGACAATATTATCACATATTTTAACGAACAGCCAAATACAGAAGTAATTGATACGGATGATTTTCTGGATGAAGTTATGAATGCCGATTTATATATCGGCGATTATAGTTCAACATTTGTAGAATATGCATTAACGGCCAAACCATACATATATACTCCGACGGCAGTAAAACTTAACAAGATTGGAAAAGAAATTTATAGCGCCGCATATGTTGCTCAAAATATAGAAGAAATGATAAAGCACATAGATACGATAATTGGAGGAAAAGATTCCAAATTTCAAGAGCGCCAAAAGGTGAAAAGTTTTTTGTTAAAAGGGGTTCCTGCAGATGGAAGATATGGGAAAGCCATTTTAAAATATATTAAGGAAAATATTTCTGATGCCAAAAGGCTCAAACCCAAAAGTACAGAAAAATTGCTTCCAGATAGAAAAATTAAAAATCTAAAAAATAAGTTTAGATACAAAATTTGGAAACACCTTAATAAAAAACTTCGTCAAGAAGGAATTATCTGATAAGTAAAGGAAAATAAAATGGCCAAAATTTTTATTTCTGCGTATTCCGGAAATTTAGATAAAAACAATAAATATGCCGTACCATGCTTTTTAGATAGTTTTTTAAGCGAATTTAAAAATTCCGGTAATGATGTTTTATTTTTCTCTTCAAGCCTTTTTTCATATGAAAAAGGGGAAACAGCTCCGAATTCATTAATACAAAAAATAAAAGCCTTTTCTCCGGATGTAATTATTCTTTTTAATAATGGTTTTTATGATTATGATTTTTCTGTAGAATTTGACTGCCCGATAATTGTATTGGAAGTAGATAGTTATTTGTATTTTTCCAATCCTCACATTTTACAAAAAAAGAACAACAAATATCTGTATTTTGTTCAGGCAAATGATTCTATACAAAATATCCATGATCATCTGGGCATTGATACCTCACGTATTTACAGAGTTCCCGTTTTTACGTCTGTCAGAGCAAATAAAAAACAACCTAATACAAATATATCGTTTATTGGTACTTTTTTTAACTATACGGATTTTATTCGTAATTTTATGCTGAGTCTCCCTTCTGCAACAGATATTAACGAATTTAAAGATATATGCCGATATATTGAAAAAAATCCGTTTACATCTAAGGAAAATATTCTCCAAAATCTATCAATATCATCACAATATTTGCAAAAAAATTTATCGGTCGAAACAATAGGGGCCTTTCTTTGTTCAACCAAAAGAATTAAAACATTATCAGCAATTGCCGATTTAGGATTAGAGCTTTACGGGACTGAATCCTGGATTACAAAATTCAATTATTATCCGGAAATAGCCTTGAGTTTTCATGGTGAGAGAGTATACACATTAGCAGATAATCAACGTATTTATAATAATTCCAAAATAGGAATCAGTATTGCTCATTTTCAGGCTAAAAGTGGCTTTCCTTTAAGAATTATGGATGTCATGGCCTCAAATGCCTGTCTGGTTTCAGACTATCACGAAGATTTTAATTTGTATTTCCCCAAGGTACCAATCCCCCTATATGATTCTCCGGCAGAAGCAAGAGAAGTTTGTTCCAGGCTTCTGAAAGAGGAAAATCTTAGAAAAGATATTGTAACCCAGTGTCATGAAATAATAGAAGAAAAATACAGATTTAAAAGATACAGAAAAAATTGGGAAGATATATTGGGTATATCTTTATGTTCAAAAGGAAAAGGAGAAATAAAGTTTTTATTTCCTCAGGAATTCATAAAAGATACTCATAAAGCTAAAGAATCAAAAAGTGTAAACAGGGGGGGCGCCCAAAGGTTGCAATACAAAATTTGGAAACATTTAGGCAAAAAGCTGCGTAAGAAAGGTATAATAAAATGATTAAATTTTTAGATTTAGAGAAGATAAACAACCGTTTCAGAAGCGAAATTGATTCCAGAATTAAGACAATTTTAGATAAAGGCTGGTATCTGCAGGGCGCGGAAAATGAAACTTTTTGCAAAAATTTTGCAGCTTTTTGCGGCACAAAATATGCGCTGGGTGTCGGCAACGGATTAGATGCGCTGCGCCTCATCATCAGGGCATCTGGATTTGGTCCCGGGGACGAAATTATTGTTCCGGCCAATACTTACATTGCCACAATTTTGGCCATCACCGACAACGGTTGCACACCGGTATTGGTTGAGCCTGATATTAAAACATATAATATTAATCCTGATTTGGTGGAAGAAAAAATCACTTCGCGAACCAAAGCCATTATGGTTGTTCACCTTTACGGTCAAGCGGTGCAGATGCAAAAAATCTGGGATTTGGCAAAGAAATATAACCTTAAGGTTTTTGAAGACGCCGCCCAGGCGCATGGTGCCGAATATCAAAACCGCCGTGTCGGCAATTTGAGCGATGCCGCCGCATTTTCTTTTTACCCCGGCAAAAATCTCGGCTGTATGGGCGATGGCGGCGCCGTAACCACCAATGACGAGGAGCTTTATCAAAAGATAAAAGCCTTGGCCAACTATGGCTCTGACCGCAAATACCATAATCTTTATAAAGGACTGAACTCGCGTCTGGATGAACTTCAGGCAGCCGTTTTGGATGTCAAGTTGCCGTATCTGGATGCCGATAATGCGCGCCGTCGGGAGATTGCCTCATATTATCGCGAAAACATCACCAATCCGGCAGTTATTTTGCCGCAGACTTATGACGAAAAGGCCGCCGTTTGGCATGTCTTTGCAGTGCGTACGGCCGAAAGGGACCGTTTTCAGCAATATTTGAGCGACAACGGCGTTCAGACCATCATTCATTATCCGACCCCGCCGCACAAACAGCCAGCCTATCGGGAGTGGAATCACCTGAGCTTTCCGATTACCGAGGAAATCCACCGGACGATTATTTCTCTGCCGATTTCTCCGGTAATGACAAATGACGAGATTCAAAAAGTAACGGAGATTGTCAATGTCTACCGCTAAACCGTTGGTATCGGCTTATATTTCGGCCTATAATCACGAAAAATACATAGAAGAAGCGGTCAGGGGGCTGATTAATCAGACATATGAAAATATGGAGCTGATTGTTTTGGATGATGGTTCAACCGACTCAACTTATCAGAAACTGCTGAAACTGAAACCGGCGTGCGAAAAACGTTTTAAACGCGTTGTCATGGAAACGCATGAGAATATCGGACTGGCCGAAAATCTGAATAGAATCATCAGCCTGGCACAGGGAAAATTTTTCTTTGGCGTAGCTTCGGATGATGTTGCCAAACCACAGGCCGTTGAAGTTTTAGAGAATTTTCTGTCAAAAAATCCGGAATATGTTTTTGCGATTGGCGACAATGAAATTATCGACGGCCATTCCCGTCGGATCGGCTGGGACAAAAAACGCAATGCCGTTCCTTTGGAGCATGCTCTTTATCGGACTTTTGGCGAAATGCTTCAAAAAAACAATTCTGATCTTGATTTTCATTCGGAACGCTTCGGAACTTACCAGACCTTCGTCAGCCGTAATTATATTCCAAACGGCGGGCTGGCCAGACTTGATGCCATAAAAAAAGCCGGCGGTTATACCAAAGAGGCCCCGTTGGAAGACTGGTATATGATGCTGCAGCTGTCCAAAATCGGAAAGATGAAGTATTTTGATGACATTTTGTTGTCATACCGCTGGCATGGTGACAATACGGTGACGCATAAAGAAATTATGCGTAAAATATCGTACCAGACCAAAATATATGAAAAAAAGCTTGTCAGCCTTCCCGGCAACGAGCATTGGAAAAAAATTTATGACCAAAATATTTACCGGATACGGGTTAAATACCGGCTTGGCCGTTTTTTGAAATATTATAAAATCTGGGACACGGATACCAGAACCGGTATTCTTGAAATTTTTGGAAAGAAATTTGTGCTCAAACGAAAATCTGTCAAACCGGAAAATTTGTAAAAACCGTTTTCTTAAAAGCAGCGACAACTTTTGCTTGACTTTCCCGGCGGAAGATGAAAAGTTTGAAACAAGAGGAAAAATAATGTATTCAAGTTGTTTCGCGTCTCCCGTCGGTCGGCTGCTGCTAGTGTCTGACGGAAATAATTTAAACGGGTTATGGATTGATAAGCAGAAATATTACGCGCCGTTACCGCCTGCCAAGCTTACGAAGCATGATGATTTGCCGGTTTTTATCCAAACCCGGAATTGGCTTAATAAATATTTTCGGGGAGAAAAGCCGGAAATTTCTGCTTTGCCGCTGGCCCCCCGGGGCAGTGAATTCCGGCAGCAGGTATGGCGTATTTTGCGCCAAATTCCTTATGGACAAACCACGACTTACGGCGAAATTGCGCAAATAATCGCGTCCCGAACGGGCAAAAAAATGTCCGCCCAGGCCGTTGGCGGCGCCGTCGGCCATAATCCGATTTCCATAATTATTCCCTGCCACCGGGTTGTCGGCAGCAGCGGCAGCCTGACCGGATATGCCGGCGGATTGGATATAAAAATAAAACTGCTGACAATGGAAGGTGTCGACATGACGCATCTCTTCCGTCCCCGAAAAGGAACAGCCTTATAAATAAAAACAAAATATTTTTTGCCCGAAAACATCCCGGATTGGGCTTCAGGTGATGAAACTTGACATTCTTGGCTTATATCATAAACTAAAGTGTCTTTTTTTAATCATCAAAAGGAACCCGATATGCTGAAATATGTATTTTATGTTGTTATCGCCGCCGTTTTGGCAGGATTGATTGCCGGCGGCGTCCATTTGTTTAAGGTGTCCCAAAAAAACAAAAAGGAAATGGCCCGCTATTCTCAAAAGACCGAATATAACGGCAAACTTCCCGGACGGATTTTGGTCGTGTATTACTCACTCAGCGGCCATACCAGAGAAATTGCCGAAAAAATCCGCGGCATGACCGGTGCCGAACTCTACGAAATCAAAACCGCCCGGGTCATCAAAAACAATCCGTTGATTTATTGGGATATCAAAAAACAGCTGAAAAACAAAACTTATCCGGAATTATACGGCGAAAAGCCCGATATTGACAATTATGATGTTATTTTTGTCGGGGCGCCGGTCTGGTGGTATACGGTTGCCACCCCGGCATTGTCTTTTTTGCAACAAGTTGATTTTAAGGGCAAAAAAGTTGTCCCGTTTTCCACGCAGGGCAGCAATTACGGAACTTTTTTTGAAGATTTTGCCAAAGCTGCCAAAAATGCGAATTTGCAGCCTTCCGCATCGTTTAATAATCTTCCGGACGAATATCGGGCGGCGGTTGAAAACAAAATCGCCGTGTGGTTAAATTCCCTAAACTGACGGAAGAATAAAAAAGCCTGCGCAATGCAGGCTTTTTTTAAGGTTCGATTCTGATAACAACGCGCCGGTTCAAAATTTGATTCTGTGGAATCGGTTCATGATAAGCGTTGTAATTCGGATATTTCGGCGCAATATCGCCCATGCCGACAACCTGCATCCGTTCCGGTTCAAGCCCTGAGGCGATAAAAGCCCGCACCACGGCTGCAGCTCGGTTGGAAGACAGCTCCCACTTCGACGGAAAACCGGAATCGGCAGCTTCGGCATCATCAGTGTGACCTTCCACAATCACGCGAAATCTGGTATAGCGGCTTTGCTGCAGCATTGCGGCAATATTCTTAATCATGGGAATCAACTCGGCTTTAAGCTCCGATTTTCCGGCATCAAACAGCGACAGGCTCGAAATCTCGATAACCGCGCCCTGAGAGTCCGAACCCAGACTGACGCCTCGTCCCAAATCAAGACCTTCCGCCTCGCTCAAAAAATCCCCCAGTGTTCCGTTCATTTTTTCCGGCGGAATATTATTGAAAGCTGCGGCAAAAGCATTTTCCATCATGCCCATTTTTTTCTTGTCCAGCGAAGACGAGGCAAACAGCACGATAAACAGCGCCAACAGCAGCGTCAGCAAATCCGAATAAGGAATCAGCCATGTTTCGTCGGCATGATCTTCGTGAGGTCCGGATTCCGGTTTTTTTCGGCTCATTAATTATCCCCTCGTAAAGATTTGCGTTCCGAAATCGGAATAAATGACTGCAGCTTAGCCTCCATGGCAATGGAGGAGGCGCCGGACTGCAGGGTCATAGCTCCTTCCATGATCATCTTTTTGATTTCGACTTCGTCTTGAGAAATCTGCTTAAGTTTGTTTGCAAACGGGTGCCACAAAACATAACCGGTAAAAATACCGAGCAGGGTGGCAACAAACGCCGCGGCAATGGAATGCCCCAGCATATCAATATCAGACAAGTTTCCCAAGGCGGCAATCAAACCGATAACTGCGCCCAGCACGCCGAGCGTCGGCGCATACATGCCGGCTTGTGAAAAAATCTGGGCGCCGGCACGATGACGTTCTTCCATCTGTTTGATTTCCATACTCAGCACTTCGTCGATAAATTCGGCCTGAAAACCGTCCGCAACCAGCGATAAACTGTTTTTAATAAACGGATCCGTTGCTTCGTTGGCTTTTTTCTCAATACCGACAACGCCCTCCTGCTTATAAACCTTTGCCATATCGACAAAGAATTCCAGAACCTGTTGTTTTGACATCAGCTTTGGCGTGGAAAACAGCAGTTTGAGCAGAGTCGGAAACTTTTTCAGCCCTTTCATGGTAAAGGCATTAAACAGTGCCGCGGCGGTTCCCGCAATAATAATCAAAAAGGCAGCGGGGTTGATTAAGGCATGCGGATCCGCGCCTTTCAAGGCCATACCGACACCCACGGCCAAAACACCGCCGACTACCCCGATAAGAGTACTTTTTTCCATTTTATTTCATCCGGTTATTGATAAATTACTGTTATTATTTTTAACTTCCGGCACTGTGCGTGTAAACACAAAAGATAAATTATCTTAAATTTTGTTGATATCTTTGAAATTCCGGACCACAGGGACAAGAACACCCCGGAGCTGTTGCTCCGGGGTGCAGGAGTGATGTTATTTAGAACCCGTTAAGGCTAAAATTTGTATTTAGCGCTTAACAAACCGGTGTGATCGGTGTAATCCGAGCGGAATTTTCCCTGATAACCTGCCGTGACATCCCAGTTATCATTCAGTTCTGCGGTTACACCGGCACCGGCCTCAATGCCGAAGCGGTCAAGTTCTTCGCCATTGATTCTGTACGAAGACCCGCCGACGTTGACAATGGCGGTGTTGTCGCCGTCCATCAGGTCATAGGTCATGGCCAGACGGACTTCGGGACGGAGAATGGTGCCGTTGTCGAGGGCGAAGTCTTTGTTGGCTTTAACGCCGGCGATACCGGTCAGGATATCCTGATCATCCGCACTGATTCTCTGACCGGCGGAATCTCTGTAAGAATCCTGTTTGATATGTGCATAGCGCAAGCCTGCTTCCGGCGTGAGGTTATAACCGCCGACGTTCATTTCGTAGCCGGTCATGGCCTGCAAGCCGTAAGTTTCCACATCATAGCTGCCGTCGATGGTGCCGACGGAAGTATGTTTTTTCTCGTCATAATCGGACATGCCGTAAGAGGCAATACCGTTAACATACCAATTGCTCGGTTTATATTCGCCGTAAAGCATAAAGGTATGCGATTCAACATCGGTATCGCGGCTGGAGCCGTCAATATCGGTGTCGCCGTAAGCGTAAGCGATACCTGCTTTGACATTGTCCGCCACTTCTTTATGGAAGCCCAGGGCAATGCCGGTTGTTTCGGCATCAAAGCCTTTAGCCTTGGAAGTATCGTCGATTTCGGTTTTGTTAAACAGGGTGCGTACCCAGGCCGCAGCCTTGCTGAAGGCACCGTCACCGGAGGCTTTGCCTTCGGAGGTTGCAGCCACGGTTCCGCCGCTCAGCTGGGAGGAAACGGCATCATAAGCCTGATTGAGCAGGCCGGTTTCAACCGTCTGAACAACGGGAGCCGCAGACGGAGCGACATCTTCGGCCAGTTTGGCGGCGGCAGAAGCGTTGCCGGACTGCATGCTGTTGCTCAAAGCATCATGAATGGCCTGTCCTTGTCCGGTCAGTCCGTCAGCCAGAGCAAAAGCCGCGGCGGTACCGGCCGCATTGGCGGAAGCGCCGGCGGCGGTCATATTGGACGCAATGCCGGAGGCGTCTTCTTTGGCCGCGGTAATTCCACCGTTTTCATCAACGGACAAATCATACATAAAGTTGTCGACCAAAGTCAGCTTGCTTTCCTCAGCTGCCAGTGCGTTCTTAATATTGTCTTGCAACTCAAGAGCGGAACCCTCTTCGCCCAACTCAACATCATCGGCAATGATGACGGCCAGTTTGGATGCACCTGCAACTGTCAGGGAATTTCCGCTGGCAATTGAGCCGTTGGTAATATCTTCGCCGCCTTCATCATTGGCAACGCCGATGGCCAACGTAGATCCTTCGTTCAGGGTAACGTTGCTGGCATATTTATTGGTGCCGAGGTCGAGCGTTCCGCCGTTGTTGACGGTGGTATTCTCAATATCATAATTTGTGGGGTCTTCGGCACCGTTGCCGACAACCAGTGTGCCGTCAACATTAACATTAGTTGCGGTCAGCTTGACAGCCGTGCCGTCTTCCTCCGGGGTGTCCAGCGTAAAGGTCTTGCCTGCCGCAATGTTCATATCGGTAACAGTCGAATCTGCCCCTAACAAACGTTGCGTCGACGTGTCCGCATTGATATTCAATTCATCCAGACTTTCGATTTCATCAATATAAGCATCGGACTTGTCAACATTGATAACGCTCTTTGGCGTATTTTCTTCATCACCCTCGGACAGTCCCTGAGCCGCCGCAGTTTTTATCGTCCCTTCAATCCGTCCTTCCAGATTAATGGTGGTGTTGTTGAGTTCAAAGTCGGAGCCGTTGGTGGACTTCATCATACCGCCGGAAGCAATGTCAACCGTACTGTTGGCCAGCGTCATCGTTCCGGGTACCGGTTCTTCGGAGGTTCCTTTTGCGCCCTGAATCAAATGGCCGCCGTCTCCGATGGAAATTTCGGCATTGGAAATGCTGCTGACGCCATAACCCAAAATATAGGAATTATTGCGCCAGTTGTCTTCGCCTTCACCACGCCCGGCATCAGGATTATTGCCGCTGATAGAAATTTGGGTTTTGTTTTCCTCGTCGCCGGTGATTGTCAGGTTAACCGCGTCAATGGTCGACCCGTTGGTCAGCGTAATATTTTGAGCGTCAGAAATCGAAACGGTTCCCTTATCGTCAGCCGTAGCGGCAACAATTCGGGCATTGTTTTTAAGAATAATGTCTCCGGCCAAATTAATTGTGCTGTCGGCTGTTTCATTGCCCATATACCCGCCGTCGGATTCATATCCGCCGTTTAATGTCGTTTGGGCATTAACGGCAATTTCTCCGTTATTGACAAGTTTGGCTTCGCTGCTCAATTGGGATTGAATATTCAGATTACCGTTGTTGACGACGGTACCGTCTCCTTCAATTGCCAGAGTGGCACCCTCTGAGCCCTTAATATAGTTTTCATCAACAAAATTGAGCGTTTTGCCTTCTGCAATGGTCAGGATTTTATTTATGCCGTTATTTGCAGAATCATCACCTTTAAAAAGAAAGATGCCGGTTCCGTCGGCCATGGTAACGTTTCCGACGGTCAAATCGCTTCCTAAAACCAATTCGCCTTCGTTAACGGTATCATCACCGTCGCCGGCAGGATTATCATTAGGATATACCGTGCCTTTTTGTATTTCAAGGTCAACGCCCGAAATATCCGAACCTGCAGCAGTTTGCGTCAGATACCCCATAACGGTCAGTTTCTTGTCGCCGGTTAATTTGGTCTGATTTTGCAGTGTCACAAAATTACCCATTGTGACGTCATTTGCCAGCGAAGCGTCTCCTAAAAAAGAAATTCTGTTGTTTCCGGCTTCATGACCAAGGTCATTTTCCGTAATCACAGAACCCGCCTCATATTCCGTATAAACATTTTCCGCCAGAACGTCAGACGCGGCAAAAGCGGCGGCGACCAATGCGGTTGAAAATAAAAGTTTGTTTCTCATATGATCTAACTTTCCTTTTGTTTTTTTCACGTTAATAAAAACAAAACCACCTTTGCAGGTGGCCGGAGAGTTCAACAATCATATCCACATAAATGATTCTTTTAGCCTTTAAAGTCGGCAGACTCCTCTTGTATACGCTAAAAGCTCCCCGACCATATTGCTATGAATCGGGGATATATTCATCATTATCCGTGTGAAACAGATAACAATTTGACGACGTTATATCCTAACGCCGATGTGGATAGAGCCGTTGAAAGCCCCGTGCCGCAAGGACACTAAACACAGATAAAAATCCGTATCTGCCTCTTATCCTATCCGCAAAAATTTTAATATGCAATTAAAAAAAACGGGACATGCGCAAAAACATATTTTCCGACCGTAATCCGACAACAAAAAAATCCCCGCCGAAGCAGGGATTTTCAAAGGTTAAAACAATTTTTTCAATCATACAAAAATCTTTGTAGTTTCAAAGCTTCGAGAATCAAAGCATCCGCCGGCGTAAACTGATAAGAATCAAGTTCGGAGATTCTTATCCACCGGGTATCGTTATGATCCTGTTTCGGCGGAATCTCTGTTGTTTCGGGCTTCACCCAAAAAGCAGACAGCAAATAAGTTTTATCAGCCGTTTCACAAAGCGCGTCCATAAAAAACGTCATCTTGTGTAGCTTAACGCCGAGTTCTTCTTCAAGTCTGCGTTCCAGAGCCTGTCCGGCATTTTCGTCGTTGCGGATTTTGCCTCCGGGAAATTCCCAGTGCAACGGAAAACTTTGATTTTTGGCCCGCTGGGCGATAAAGATGTTTTTCCCGTCCAGCAAAATGCCGACCGCAGCATGCGAAAGCGGATTTTCATGACCGATAACTTCAACGTCAAAAGCCTCTCCCAGCCAGGTTTCATCACAGAATAGGCGCGGATAAATCCGGAATTTTATCAAATCACCGATTTTCAACGGTTCTTTTACGGTTCCGCGATACATCATGAAACGTTTGCCGTTGTCCAGCGTCACGTCAATAATTTCGCATATCCAGCAGGGATAAAAACAGGGTGTTACCATATCGCCCAAAGGATCAGAACCGGTTATGATGCTCTCATAACGCTGCAGGGCCGTTACTTTTCCGCTTTGTACTTGTGCAGAAGGAAAACGATCCGCAAATTTTTTCAGCAATTCGCCTTTCCAGATAATTGCACAGGCACAGGCCACTAAAATCACGCATAACAGAATAAGAAAAAAGATGTCCATAACATAAAAATTTAAAAGTTAATAATCAATTTTGTCTAAAGTATAATGCAAAACAGATAAATTGCAAGCCTTTTGACTTGAAACTTTTGCGATATTCTTTATGTTATAATCAAAAAAACTGAGCGGAGGCGCAAAATGGAAGACTTGGCAGCCGAATTGAAAAAAGCCGGAGATGAAGCGCTTGTTGAGCATTACCGGAAGTTCTTTCAGGCTTATCCCGGCGGTTACGGGGAAGGAGACATGTTTTTGGGGCTCAAAGTGCCGCAGATTCGCCGTATCGTCAAACCGTTTCAAAAAAAATTCAGTTTGTCCGAAGCGGAAAGGCTGCTTTGTTCGCCTTACCATGAGGTGCGGTTTGCCGCGCTGGTGCTGATGATAGAGCAGTTCAAAATAGCGGACGGGCCTCGTCAAAAGCAAATCTTTGACCTCTATGTCAAAAACATTGATTATGTCAACAATTGGGATTTGGTCGACTTGTCGGCGGCGGAAATTCCGGGGGCCTGGTGTTATCCGTCAACGGATTTTCTTTTTGAACTTGCATCGTCTGGGCGTTTATGGCGGCAGCGGATTGCCATGATTGCCTGCTGGTATTTTATTCGCCGGGGAGATTGCGGTCCGGTTTTTGATATGGCCGAAAAATTTATGAATCATCCTCATGATTTGATGCACAAAGCCTGCGGATGGATGCTGCGGGAAGCCGGCAAGAAGGATTGTGACGGTCTTTGCCGGTTTTTGGACCGTTACAGCAAAGACATGCCGCGGACCATGCTGCGTTATTCATTGGAAAAATTAAACGCCGCGCAGAAAAAAGATTATATGTCCCGCAAAAACTTTGAGTGGTAGGGACTGTTTGCCGCAAAAAAATGCGCCGCAAAGGGCGCATTCTGACTGATATAAATTTTAATTTTTCAGAACGGCGTCTTCCCAATTTGAAAGTCCGAGCTGGCTCCAATCTACCGGAATCCGGTCAACCATGTTCATCTTGGCCACATAGCAGTCTTTAATATTTTCCAAAATTGTTTCAACCACAATCACTTCCGGCGCTTTGCGCAGTTTGTCGCGCACCTCCGGATTAATGTAGTCCAAAATGATTTTTTGTTTGGGGGAACGCAGAAAAATTGCATGGTCATGTCCGTCATAGACAATTCTCGGCGTTTCCGGATGAGCTTTTTTAGCCGAGAGATAAACATACAATTCTCCCTCAGAGCCTTCCGCAATCATAAAATTGTCTTCGGTAACATACTCTGACATCTTTATCTGCCTTTAACTTTTTGAAACCAGGAGTTAAGAACTTTTAACGGCTGCTTGACGATTTTACCGCCGTCTTGCGTCTGAACGGAAGTTCCCGCATATACGACACCGTCACCGGATTTGCTCGGCGCATAAATATCCATGCCGTCGGCAAAACGACTCTGAATATTGGACATGGCCTTTTTGGCAAAAGGAACGATTTTATGTTTTGTATAGTCATTCATTTTGGCGGCGGTATTTTTTGTGCCGTGAATAAAAGCTTTTCCGAGTTTTGTCTGGCTGGCATCATAAACCAGAGCGCTGGCGGCAACCAGGGTCACGCCGGCGGTGGCAGCCTCGGCAAAAGCGGCTCCGCTTCCGACGGCGCCGGCAAAGTAATGAGAATTCGGCAGGGCAAAACTGAATTCGCGGATTTTGTCGAATCCGACGGTCGCCGCGCCCGAAACGATGCCGATTGCGGCCACACCCAGCCTGGTGCCGGCAAAGTCAACGGCTTTCTCTTTGACCTTGCCTTTTGCATTCTGAGCGGCACTGTGGATTTTCTGCCAGATATTCTGAGATTCTTTGTTCGGTTTTCCGCCGCAGCTGTATGTAGCCATGAGAATAAGCTCCTTCAGTTATGTAAATTTTTATTATTTTTACAATATCACTTTTGACAAATTTCGTCAATAATTTATTTTACTATAACCGATTCTACTTAAATATTCTTTAAAAGACATCAAAAAAAACAGCTTTATCAGCTGCTTTTTTCTTATCTGTCGGAATTTAGTCCGATTCCGGCCACTTAACCAGATGCTGCAGAAAGTTTTCGGCAAAATCGGCGCGCCGATTCTGATAATCCAGATAATAGGCATGTTCCCAGACGTCAAGGTTGAGCAAAGGTCTGACACCGCGGGCAATCGGCGTGTCGCCGTTGGCCGTTTTGATAATTTTGAGCTTGCCGCCGTCAACGGCCAGCCAGGCCCAGCCGCTGCCGAATTGGGTGATTGCGGCATTTTTGAATTCTTCTTTAAATTTTTCAAAGCTTCCGAAAGCTTCCTGAATCTTTTCGGCAAGCCGGCCTTGTGGAGCGCCGCCGCCGTTTGGCGTCATCGAATTCCAAAACATTTCATGATTGTAAACCTGCCCGGCATTGTTGAAAATGGCCTGATATTCTGCTTTGCCGTAGGTTTTCTGAATAATTTCTTCCAGCGGCAGATGGTCAAATTGGGTGCCGGCAATCAACTTGTTAAGGGTGTCGACATAAGTTTTGTAATGTTTTCCGTAATGAAATTCCAGTGTGCGGGCAGACATGTATTCGCCCAGAGCGCCCGGGGCATAGGGCAGGGGTTTCATCTCAAACATGACCTTTCTCCTTTTAATCTTGTTGCTCGTGTTTTTTGATATAAGCATTGGTGCCGATTTCATCAAGCATCTTCTGCTCTTTATCTTCGAGTTCTTTTTGAGCGGCCTTGCGTCGGCGGTCGTCGACGATTTCGTAAGTTTTCTGTTCTTTGAAAAGGTCTGCGATAATATCTCTGATTTCTGCAATTTTCTGTTCGACGGCATGCAGACGGTTCAGGAGTTCCTCCCTCTTTTTCAAATAAGTTTTGACATACAGACCGAAATCGCCGACATTGGCGTTTTGTTTGGCAAAAGCTTTTTCTTTTTCAAAAGAATCATCCAGTTCTTTGATGGTCCGGTTCAAATGGTCTTCAATTTTTTGCTGTTCGACCAGTCTTTTGCGCTGTTCGTCAATTTGGAATTTTTGAATTCGGCCGAGAGTTTTCAAAGAATTTTTCAAGGGCGCCTCTCAGATTATCCGGCCGGGGTGTAGGGCTGTGCCAGAATCTTGCCCAAAAGGTCATAACACTCGGGCAGCGTAAAACGTTCCTGCTTGCCCTGCGCCAAAAATTCCTCAATTTTGGGGTAATAGAAAATAGCCTCGTCCACTTCGCGGTTGGAGCCTTTTTTATAAGCTCCGAGTCGGATAAGCTCAGCCATATCCTCATAGGCGGAAATATATTTGCGCGCTTTAGCCACCAGGGCATATTCTTCCTTGGTGTCGCAGTCGGGCATGGTACGCGAAACGGAGCGCAGGATATTGATTGCCGGATAGCGGTTTCGTTCTGCAATGCTTCGGTCCAGAACGATATGGCCGTCCAAAATCGAGCGCACGGCATCGGCCACGGGCTCGTTATGGTCGTCACCGTCCACCAAAACCGTAAACAACCCGGTAATTGTACCGTTTCCGGCGCCGGGGCCGGCCCGCTCCAGCAGGCGGGGAAGTTCGGCAAACACACTCGGCGTATAGCCTTTCGAGGCAGGCGGTTCTCCCACGGACAGGGCAATTTCGCGTTGCGCCATGGCAAAACGGGTAATCGAGTCCATCATGCAGAGCACATCCTTGTTCTGGTCGCGGAAAAACTCTGCGACGGCCATCGTCACATAAGCGGCCTGACGGCGGAGCAGGGGACTTTCGTCGGACGTCGCCAGCACCAGCACTGATTTGGCCAAACCTTCTTCCCCCAGCACGTCTTCCACAAATTCCTTGGCCTCGCGCCCGCGTTCACCGATAAGCCCGATAACCGACACATCGGAGTCGGTTTGCCGCGCCATCATCGACATCAGGGTCGATTTGCCGACGCCGGAACCGGCAAAAATCCCCATACGTTGCCCCTTGCAAATCGTCAAAAAGGTGTTGACGGCCTTAACACCGAGGTCAACCTTGCCCTTGACCCGGTCGCGGAATTGCGCCGGAGGCGGCGAAGATTTTATCAGATACGGCGTGTTGCCCTTAATAAGGGGGCCTTTGCCGTCAATGGCCTCGCCGAACGCGTTGATGATGCGTCCCAGCCACGACGGATGCGGATAAATCACCGGCCGGGCGTTTTCCACTTCCACCCGGCAGCCCGGTCCGATGCCGTCAACCGAGCCGTAAGGCATCAAAAGCAGTTTGTTGTCCTTAAAGCTGACCACCTCGCAGGGCACGACTTTGCCGCCGGCGGCAATCACGTTGCAGCGGTCACCCACGGCCAACTTGGCCAGAATACCCCCGGCTTCGATAAACAAGCCCTGCACCCCGGTCACGCAGCCGTAATAAGAAGCTTCGTCCAGCTTTGAAATCTCCTGCAGAATATTGTCGGTATAATCGGACACGCCCAAACTCTCATCAATTTATAGAAACAATAATACATTTGTAATGCTTTATAATCTTTTTGCAAGAGATTATAAGATTTGTGCAAAGGATTATCGGCAGGGACGGCATATTTTGAATTTGACATTTAAGGCAATTCAAACTATTAATAATCCGGTATTTTTTTATTTTTTCAAAAAGAGGGAATTATGACAGCTCGTACTTTACAGGGATTTATGGAACTTTTGCCGCAGGAACAGATTGTAATGGAGCATATGAAGTCCGTTATCCGCCATACTTACGAGCTGTTCGGTTTTGCGCCGCTGGATACGCCGGTTTTGGAGCTGGCGGAGGTTTTACTGTCCAAATCCGGTGGAGAAACCGAAAAACAGATTTACGAGTTCAAAAAAGGCGATACCGATTTGGCAATGCGGTTCGATTTGACGGTGCCGCTGGCTAAATACGTTGCGCTTTACAACAACGATTTGACTTTCCCGTTCAAACGATATCAGATTGGCAAGGTATACCGCGGCGAACGTCCGCAAAAAGGACGGTTTCGCGAGTTTTATCAGTGCGATATAGATATCATTGACCGCGATGATTTAAATATTGTTTATGATGCCGAAGTGCTGGCGGTTATTTATACCGTGTTCAAAAAGCTGGAACTTCCGGCGTTCAAAATTTATCTGAATAACCGCAAACTTCTTTCCGGTTTTCTGGAGAGTCTGAACATTCGGGACAAGACCGTTGATGTGCTGCGTCTGGTAGATAAAATCAAAAAAATCCCGGAAGCGGCTTTTCTGGAAGAACTCCGGGATTTGGGACTGCCGGAAGAGCTTAATCGCAAAATTCTGGAATTTATCACCGTCAAAGGCAGCAATGAAGAAATTTTGCAGGCTCTGGCCGCATACAATATTGATAATGAAAGCTACCGCGCCGGACTGGAGGAACTGCAGACGGTCATTTCTCAGGCGCGCAATCTGGGCATCAATCCGCAAAACATTCAGGTAGATTTAAGCATCACCCGCGGTTTGGATTATTATACCGGCACGGTTTACGAAACCTTTTTTGACGACTATCCCGAGTTTGGTTCGGTTTGTTCCGGCGGCCGGTACGAAAATTTGTCCAGCGTGTTTATGGACAAGAAATTTCCGGGTGTCGGTATTTCCATCGGTCTGACCCGTCTGTTTGACCAGTTGCGCGGCAAAGGGCTGCTAAAAATTGGCGGTCCGACCCCGAACAAGGCGTTAATCGTCGTTCAAAATGCGGCGTATCAAACTCAGGCGGTAACGCTGGCCGGAGAGCTCCGGCGTCATGACATTGCCGCGGATGTTTTTCTGCGTGAGTGCAAATTCAAGAAAAAAATGGAATATGCCAATAAAATCAAGGTGCCTTATCTGATAATCATCGGAGAAGACGAGGCGGCGCAGGGGAACTATACGCTCAAAAATATGCAAACCGGCGACCAGCAGCGCCTGAAGCTGGATGAGTTGATTAAAGCCGTTGCAGCTTAAAAGAAATGCCCGCTGAATTCAACGGGCATTTTTCTAAAACGCAAGGACGCAGCGAGTGAGGTGGCTCTGATTTTTTCCATCACTATAGTGGACATCGCCGGTTGCGAATTTTGCATACCAGGAGGTTCCGAGATCTATTTCGGACGAGGTCCAATAATAGTCGGTGCTGAGTTTTGTTTTTGATAATTTTTGAAGCGCTGAGTTGATTGCGTTGTAATTAGAACTGATTCCGTTTAATTCACCGGCAGCCGGCAAATACCAGCCTATGCTTCCCGCACCGCTTGAAACAGGTTTGTAAGAATTGCAATATTCTGCAGCAGGGCGATTGCCTGCGTTTACCAAACATAATGTGTTCATCAGGCCGTTAAAATCTGTCTTGGCGTTGTCAGAACTGCCGTAATCCGTCAGACAAGCTTCATTTACGGCATAACCGCCCCATAATTTGGATTGTTCATCAAATGCGATAACAAGTCTCCGATTTCCATTCATATACGCAACGATGCCGACGGCATTTTTCTTTGGATTAAGTTCTGTTGAGAATGTTCCGTCGGAATAATATATAGCTCCTATAGCCGGAGCCATTGTTGAAACGTCGCTTCCTTCCGTACACCAGACTTTATCAGTGTCAAAAGGGCATTTAATCATATCGCTGCCGTCGCAGTCGGAAGCGGATTTGGTGTAGCCCATGGCGTTGCAGTCTGCCGGGACACAGGTCGCCTGCGCCTGAAACGAGGCCAACACCGCAACCGATACTCCGGCCAGTAATTTATTCAACTTTCTCATTGCTTTTCTCCTAAAAACTTTCCTAATTTCTAAAAAGCGAGGACACAACGAACGCGGTTATAGTTATTCTTAGCGCTGCTGGCGTTCATAAGGCCGCCGGACGGTCTGACGTACCCGGCGTAATAGTTATTGCCCTCGGACGAAGACCAGTACCAATTGCTGCTAAGTTGCGTCTTCGACAATTTTTGAAGTCCTAAATTAATAGCCCCATAGCTAAAACTCATTACAGTTAACTCTCCTCCTGCCGGTAAATACCATCCGTTGGATCCTGTTCCACTCGAAACCGGTTTATAAGTATTACAATACTCTGCCGCCGGATGTGATTGACTGTCATTTATCAAACATTGTGTATTTGCTGCACCATTAAAATCTGATTGAGCTTGCGAGGCACTCATATTTGTTAAACATGAGACGTTAGAACCATAACCGCCCCATTGTCTTATTGTTTCTTCCAGCGCCACGGCAAACCTTCTGGTCTCATCGACATAGGCCACTACGCCGACGGGGGTTTTGCCGGAAATAACATCCAATGACACAGTTCCGTCGGAGTATAAAATCATACCGGGTTCCGGTTCGACAGGAACATCCTCACACCAGACGTGACTCATATCAAAGGGACATTTAAGCATATCCAATCCTTCGCATTCATCTTCGGTCTTGTTGTATCCCAACTCGCCGCAGTCCGTTGTCTCCGGAACACTGCACCAGTGGCTTTCCGTATCCGCGTAGCCGCTGCGACACTCCCAACCGGTACAGATATCGCAGCTGTTGGTATTTGAGCAAACCGCATTTGCAGGAACCCTGACCGGCGTCACCTTGCAGTCATTATGTTTACAGCTGTTGCCGTCCTGATAGTAATTAGTATTACATTTCCAATCCGTGCAGATGTTGCAGCTGTTGGTAGTGGAACAATAACCGT
This sequence comes from uncultured Alphaproteobacteria bacterium, assembly GCA_944389095.1. Lineage (GTDB taxonomy): Bacteria > Pseudomonadota > Alphaproteobacteria > RF32 > CAG-239 > CAZU01. Next base: position 432 of record CALXLC010000016.1, on the reverse strand, counting down.
TTGCCGGAACCGTAACCGGCGTCACCCGACAATCAGGATTGTCTCCGCACTGGACATAACTGCCGTCGGCCTCACACTTTGTGACAATATCCGTGGATGAACAGGTTTGCTGTTTGAACCCTTTTTCCATGCAATATTCGGCTGCGGTTTTGCAGCAGCTTCGCGTGCCGCCGCAGGCATTGTCGCAGTTCTTGGTGCCCCAGCTGCAGTTGCTCTCGTCACTCAGCGGAACACAGGCACATGTCTTGTAACTGCTGTCTTTGTCGCAGACCGTGGCTTCTTCCCCGGCCTCGCATTCCTGTTTTTTGAACCCTTTGCTTTCACAGTATTCCCCCGTGCTCATACACTGGTAGTAATACCCTCCGCAGCCGTTGTCTTCTTTGCCGCTTTGCAAATCCGGATCCGAACACGGCGTTTCCTGCCAGCCGGCTT
>CALXLC010000015.1 GCA_944389095.1 uncultured Alphaproteobacteria bacterium | reverse complement strand
AGCTTAGCAGCAATTGGTACTGGTCTTCGTCCGAGCTCAATGCTAACAACGTGTGGGTTGTGCGACCGTCCGACGGTGCTATGGGCCACAGCGGTAAGGCTAACTTCAGTAACCGCGTTCGTTGTGTCCTTGCGTTTTAGAAATTAGGGAAGTTTTTAGGAGAAAAGCGATGAGAAAGTTGAATAAATTATTGGCCGGAGTATCGGTTGCGGTGTTGGCCTCGTTTCAGGCACAGGCGACCTGCGTCCCGGCGGACTGCAACGCCATGGGCTACACCAAATCCGCTTCCGACTGCGAAGGCACCGACATGATTAAATGCCCCTTCAATACAAACCAGGTCTGGTGCGCAGCGACCGGAGGTTCTACAGCGAACCCGGAACCCGGCATGATTTTATATTCTGACGGAACCGTGTCATGGGATGTTATTTCCGGTAAAACAGCCGTCGGTGTGGTGGCCTATGTCGAAGGTTCGACAAGATTTGCCGTGGCGCTTGAGGAGACAGAGACAGAATGGGGCGACTCTAGTTATTTTGTTTCGTGTTTAACAGATAACAGCAGTAGTTCATCGGCACAAACAGACTTTAGAGGTGCGGCAAATACACAATGTTTAATAAATGACAGGCAATCGCATCCGGCGGCAGAGTATTGTAACAGTTACAAGCCGGTCTCCAGTGGTACGGGCAGCAGCGGCTGGTACTTACCGGCAGCGGGTGAATTATATGTCACCAATTTCAGTTATGAGGCTATTAACTTAGGACTTCAAAAATTGTCGAAGATGCAACTCAGTAGTAATTCAGCCTACTGGTCTTCGTCCGCGGCCAAGTCCAGCTACAGTGCGTGGGTTGTGAGACTGTCCGATGGCGGCATGAGCGACTACAATACGTCCTCCAGCATTTATCGCGTTCGTTGTGTTCTCGCGTTTTAAACAGGCGCAAAAAATCCCCGGAATATCAGCTTCCGGGAATTTTTTTTAATCTTTGGCAATCAGCCTGATTTGTTCTTCGATAATATCCTTATCATAGGTGAGGGCCGGCTCCTGCGCAATGCCTTCTTTGATTTTGTCAAGTACGTCCGCTTTCACCAGTTCACCGGTATCATCTTTCATTTTCAGGGCATGCTGCCACTGAAATCTGGCTTCGTTTTTGCGTCCGCCAAACCAATAGGCATCGCCGAGATGATCGCTGATAACCGCATTGGACGGATCCAGCTCAGCCGCTTTTTCCAAATAGTCGATAGACATTCTGTAATAGCCGAGATTATACAGCGCCCACCCCAGACTGTCGTTGATATTGCCGTCGTTCGGCGCCTGATTGTAGGCCTCCACCAACATGGCAAAAGCCTGGTCTATGTTGCGCCCCTGCTTAAACCAGCTGTAGCCCAGATAATTAAGGACCAAATAATGATTCTGGCTCAGTTCCAAAGCTTTTTTAAAGGCTTTTTCCGCTTCGTCCCATTGTTTGTTCTGCTCATAAGAGATTCCCAACGCATAATATAAAATCCAATGCCGGCTGTCTGCTTTGCCGATTTTTTTGATGGCCTGACGATAATATTTGATAGATTCTTCCGGCCGGTTCTTAATCCGCAAAACATCGCCCAAATCCAGATAAAGCTGATAACTGTCGCTGTCGAGCGCCAGAGATTTGAGCAGCAGTTCCGCCGCATTGTAATCACCGCTCAATACCAGATTGTTGGCCTTTTTGAGCTGTGCGGTATAATAAGCCGGTGAGTCTTTGGCAACAGAGTCATAAACTTCGTTGGCGTCTTCGTACATTTCTCTGTTTTCCAAAATATCGGCCATCAACAGCTTGGCCAAATCATAGTCCGGATTTTCATAAATGGCCATGCTGATAAACATATGAGCCGTATCCAGCCCGCCTTCGCTTTGGCGCAAAGTGGCCCCGATGCTGAACAACGCTTCGGCAACGCCGATATTGGGATTGGTAATGATTTTGTCTGCCTTGCCGTTCGGCGTTTCACGGATATCTTCGGTCAGGTTGTGAAGAATATCGGCCAGAATTTTTTCCTGATTATATTTGCCGATAAGCTGAAGAGCCTTGTCCTTTTGCTCGGTTCTTACATAAAAGTTGGTAATCACCTGCAAAGCGCGCAAAGACATCTCCATCTGCTCGTTATTGACAATGGCCTCATAATTTTGCTGCGCTTCGCGGTTTCGGCCGAAATAGTCGTTAATCATGCCGGCATGAAAATGATAAATAGCCGCAAAACTGGGTTCTTTTTGCAAAATTTCAAGCTCTTTGAGGGCTTGCTCCGGCTGATTGAGACCGGCATAAGCCCAGGACGACAGCAGCGGATTGATAAATTCCTTATAAACGGGGCTTTTCAGTTTTTCGGCGGCTTTCAGAGCCTCGGCGAAATTGCCGTTTTTCATGCGCTGAACCGTCAGAATAACATAAATAAAGTTGTTTTTATCGCCGTTTTCTTTTGCTTTGAGGGCATATTCCGCCGCCTCGTCAATCCGGCCTTTGGAGGCCAGAAGCAGATACAGGCGACTGATGAGTTCTTTGTTGTCAGGGTCAATTTGCAGCGACTGAATGTAATAGTCGGAGGCGGTGTTAAAATCATGACGCAGATGCGCCACCCGTCCGGCCAGATAGGCGCCGTAAGGCATTTTGGGCCGTTCACCGTCAGTCATTTCGGCAACGGGAATATCCTTTTCGGGCAAAGAAGAACTGCGTTGCACCACATTATTGGAGCAAGACCCGAACAAAGCAACGGAAACCAATAAAATTCCCAAAAAACCGAATTTAGCCATGAGTTGCAATCCTAACATTTAACAGCCATCATATATTAGCCGATTTTTCAAATCATACAATATCCTTTTAAATATATTATTAATTTTGTGCAAATAAATGTTTTATCTTGCAAAATAACACAATTCGTCTAACGTGAACACATGATGAGTGAATCTATGTCGGCAGAAGCCGTCCTGGAGTGGTATATCGCCGCCGGAGTTGATGAAATCTGCGGCGACAAACCCTGGACGGAGATAGAAAAAACAACGCCCCGGATTATTCCGGCGGCGAGTGTCGTCGTACCTCCAAAGCCGGTCGAACCGGTGCGCCAGGCCACCACGGAACTGGCTCAGGCCACGGTAACCGCCCGCCAAAATGCCAATGATATCTGTGCGTCGGTCTCCACCCTTGAGGAGCTGCGCAAGGCCGTGGAAGATTTTGACGGCTGCGCGCTTAAACTGACCGCGGCCCACACCGTATTCGGCGACGGCAATCCGCATGCCCGGGTTGTTTTTGTTGGCGAGGCGCCGGGCGCGGACGAAGACCGCATCGGTATTCCCTTTGTCGGGCGCAGCGGCCATCTGTTGGATAAAATGCTGGCCGCCGTCAATATTGACCGCACCAAATGTTATATTTGCAACATTTTGCCCTGGCGTCCGCCCGGAAACCGCACCCCGTTGGATTCGGAAATTGCAGTGTGCCTGCCGTTTTTAAAAAAACAGATAGATCTGATTAATCCGGACTACATCTTTACGCTGGGCGGCAGTGCGGCCAATGCGCTGCTTGATATTGCCGAGAGCATTTCCCGTCTGCGCGGACGCTGGCTTGATTATACCAAGTCGGACGGCAGCACGGCTAAAGTATTGGCGAGTTTTCATCCGGCTTATCTGCTGCGAACCCCCGGACAAAAAGCCAAGTCCTGGGCCGATTTGCTGCGTTTGGCCAGGGAAATGGGAATAGTCGGTGAACAAAACGCATAAAATTATTAATTTGTTAAAACAAATTGATTATTATGAATACAAATTCAAGTTTCAGTTTAAGGAAAAGCGAAATGAACAAAGCCAAAAAAGTCTTGCTGCAATATTGTTTGGGCGCCGGATTTTGTCTGCTGGCAGGCAATGCCGCCGCGGACGATAACAGTATCCTTTTCAAAATTCACGATATCACGCCGGTACGCAATTCTGACGGCTTGGTCACATCCTGTGATGTGGGGGCCACTTTTTACAGCCGGCTTCAAAACGATGTCAGCAATGTTTCGCTGAGGCTTTCCTGGATTGATGATGTTGTCAATGAGACCATCGCCCAGGAGGAACGCGCACAAAAGGAGGCTACCCGCCTGCGCCGCACGACATCACGGTATTCGACGGCCAGTTTTAACAGCAAAAATATTGTGCTCAATCTGAAACTGCCGACCATTCGTCCTGATCAGCAGGTGACGTTGAAGACAAAAGTCAATACCGACCGCTGCTTTTTGTTGATGAATGATCCGGAAATCAGTGTGACCAACTGTGGAACGGGCAACAGTGCCGCAAACAAAAACAGCGGTGTTAGCTGCGCCAACATGTTCCGATTCGTTTCGGTTAAGGATCCTGAATATTATACCGAGTTCCAAAGCATTTCGCTGGAAGAGCTGAAAAAACAGGAAGAGATTGAGCTGGTCGAGCAGAAAAACGAAATTGACAAAGCCTTCAATGAGGCAATCGATGCCGTCAATGCCCTGACGGCCGAACTGACGGCTCCTGCATTGCCGGATTCTAAATAACAAGGAGAAAGATGTGAAGCACCAAGCTGCTGTATGTTTAACCTGTCTGGGGTTGCTGGGGTCTGTGCCGGCCATGGCGCAAGTATTTGGCGCCGGAAGCGGTGTCCCGTCTTCTTCCCAAGATAATCAGGCCGGCGTCAAAATATCGTCGCAGCCGGCGGCAAAACAACAGGAAACGGCTGCCCGGCCGGTTGCCCGAACATCTGAAAAAGCAACGCTGATATCCGAAGATGTCAGAGATTTGCTGACGCCCGAAGAAGCAAAAACCATGTTTACCGGTTCTGCAAAAGACGGGAGTCAGCGCGGCGGTTCCGGTATGGTGATGGTCGATGAAAAGGGAAATATCAAGAAGACCGAAAAAATTTTTATGTACATGCGGGATTTTAACATTTCCCGCTCGGTCGGCGGCGTAACCACCTGTGACCTCAAACTGTATGCGCTTTCCAATCTTGACCGCAAAATTATCAGTCTTGACGCCAAGCTTGTCTGGCCCGAGATGACAACGGCCATGTCTTTTTCCAATATTTTGCCCAACACGCCGACTTATTTTCCCTATACGTTAATCGGAGACGGCTGTTACTCGCTGGACAAGATGCCGAACATCGTTGTTAACCGCTGTCGCGTACGCGGGATGAATTCGGCAGAATGCGCTTCCAAAATTACCTGGGTAACCGCTGTCGAATTAAAATGATAAGACGGCTGCTTGTATTAGCTTTAACGATATTGTGTTTTTCCCGGACGGCTGCGGCGGCGGGGCAGTGCAGTATTGACGTCATCAACCATGCGTCTTATGGCAAAATTCTTGAATATTTATTGATTTCGGAAAATGATGTCCGGCTGTATAAAAAAATTTTCCGGGCAATTGAGGCCGGAGATTTTGAAAAAGTCGACAAGCTGACGGAAGATTTAAGCAATCATATTTTGCTGGGAACGGTTCTTTCCGAAAAATATCTGCACAAAGATTATGTCTCAAACTATGCCGAACTGAAGGACTGGCTTGAAAAATACGGCGATTTGCCCGATGCCCGGCATATTTATAATCTGGCGGTGCGCAAAGGCGGAGCTCAGGGACTTTCCAAGCCGGAAGGACAGCAGGAGCAAAGCCTGATTAACGGCTGGAAAAACGAAGATATTGCCCATCTCAACCAGGCCTCAAAACGTTATCTGCAACTGCAGGTTACCAAATTTCGCCGGGCGCTGAATCAGGGTAAAACCAGACGGGCCCGGCTGATTTTGGAACAAAAGCGCTTTCGAATGGAAGCCCCGGATAAATATTGGGATGAGTTGGCCGCCAGCCTGGCGTTAAAATATTTTGTGGATGGTTACAACAAACTGGCGTGGCAATGGGGGGTGCGGGCTTCCCGCCGGGGAACCTCGGGAACGGCGCCCTGGGTGGCGGGATTGGCCGCCTGGAAAATGAAAAATTATAAAAACGCCGCGGCTTATTTTGCCAAACTGGCTCGTTCCGGCAATCCGGATCAATGGTTGGTTTCTGCCGGCGGTTATTGGGCGCATCGGGCATACGGCCGCTTGGGAAACAAGGCTAAGGCAGCGGAAATGCTGCGGGCTGCCGCGCGTTACAAACATACTTTTTACGGTATTCTGGCGGCGTATAAATCAGGACAGCCGCTGCAATACAATTGGGATGCCGTGGCCTATTTGAACAATTTTAACGGTCAGGAATATATTTATGAACTGCTGGCGTCGCCGTCCATCCGCCGGGCAATAATTTTAATCCATGCCAAACGGCCGGATTTGGCCGAGCGCGAACTGCGTTTCGGATTCAACGGCATGAACCGCAAACAGCAGGAGGCCACAATTTATATTGCCAATCAGTACCAAATGCACGCGTTGGCGATTTATGCCTGCAACAACACGGTCAAAGAACCGGGAGAGTCATATGACGGAGTGGCGTATCCGATACCGCTCTGGATACCGGACAGCGGCTGGAAGGTGGATAAGGCGCTGGTTTTGGCACTGATACGTCAGGAATCCGGCTTCAAGCCCGAGGCCAAAAGTCCGGCCGGGGCGAGGGGCCTGATGCAGCTGATGCCTAATACGGCCTATCACATCACCAAAGATGCCGGCATCAAAAAAGATAAAAACCGCCTGCTGGACGCGGAATATAATTTGAACTTGGGTCAACGCTACATAGATTATCTGATGGCCAAGCCGTTTATTGAAGGCAATTTGTTTTATATGGCGGCGGCTTACAATGCCGGACCGGGAAATTTGGTCAAATGGCAAAAGACGGTCCGCGGCGGAGACGATCCGCTGATGTTTATTGAGGCAATACCGTCGGCGGAAACCCGGATTTACATTGAGCGGGTAATAGCCAATTACTGGATTTACAACATGCGCTTCGGGCTGAGCAATCCGACCCTGCAACAAGTGGCGGAAGGCAAATGGCCGGTGCTGGAACGCCCGTAGCAAAGAAGGCGTTTATTCTTTTATCGGAATTTTTCTGAAAAATCAGGGAGAATTTTGGTTTCTGGCGCAATAGGCGGTGGACAACGGCGCAGATTCGTGGTATATTATAAATGTTGATTATATGTGTTGTTGATTATTTTGAGTACTAACCCCCGCAGGGAATTTGTTGTTGTCTTCGGATGAGAATAAAAACCTGGGCGGGATAAAAAATATAACATTATGCTAAATTTTTTCTTAGGGATAGGGACATGCCTCGCGGTATTCCTGCTTGTTTACGCTTTGCGTAAACTTTCCCTTAAAGGAATTGCAATCACGGTAATTTTCATTGCTGTGGTTGCAGCTATTGCCCTGCTGTTTGCCAATGCGGCAGGGAGTGACTATAACCCCTATTACGCAGAACTGGGGACTATACCGGTCCGCTACTGCGTAATCCTGCCGCTGCTGGTGGTGTTGGTGTTCTGGAAACAGATCGTCTACATCCTGGTAGCATTAGGACTGGGGTGGCTGGCTTGGAATTTTGTCGGTCCTTTTTTGTGGGACTGCTTCCAGATGTTTGTTCACACCTGCCCTGTAATTGCAGGGGCCGGGTTTATCTTCATTCTGGCGGTACTTGCTTTGGCTGCCATGAATGTCATTGATAAGGCTAAGGCAAAAGCGTAATGTCCTTCGGGGCATTGCGCTTTTCCTTTCTTGAAATTTTTTCTTCCGGGATTACATCTTTGTCAAACCTGTATCCGAAGGAGAAAATTATGGAATTATACCTTTTGCTGTCGTTTGTTTTGTTATATGTGGTCACGTCCGTATTTACCGCCCGCAGCATCCGTTATAAGATTTGGACCGTTTCTTTCATCATTGCCTTTTGCGTTACGGCAGCGGCCATAGGATTTTTGCGGGTAACCAGACAGGATGTCATGATGTCGGCCAGCCAGCTGAACTGGTATTATGTGCTTTATCTGTTTGGCTCCATTTCAGTCGTCCTTGGCGCCATCAATCTCTGGATGTACCGCAAACCGTTGTGGCATATTCTGTTTGACGGCGAAGAGGACGAAGAAGAAACGGCATCGGTCAAATAATCACCATAAATTAAGCGTTTGACGCAACCTTTTGCCAAAAGTGTTGAAATTTTGCAACCACAGAATAACTTTTGGTTTTTCCGGTTCTGCTTCTTTTATCTCAATAATTTTTTCCGCCGGGTTTCTTTTGGCCGATGCGTAAACTTCTGCCGGCGTCAACCCCAGAATATATCGAATATTATCAATTCCCTCGGCTCTGGTATCACTGCAGTGAATGAAGTTTCTTTTTTCAAACCATCTGCGGTACATTTGTTTGGCCGAAGTCAGATTAATATTTTTGTCGTTTTGATAAACCGGATGCGTATCTTCCACAACAATCGCCAAAAAACTGCCGCAGCCGCATTCCCGTTCTTTTTTACAGCCCTTCGGCAGGCTCTTGCCGTAAAATTCTGCCAGTTTGCGGCCAAAACCGTTTTTGTTCCAGGTTACTTTGAATTTTTGTAAAATTTTGAATCTTGTTGCAAGATCGTTACAAATAGGGTCGGCCAAAAACAGGCCTTTTTCCCATATAATAAAGAGATGTAGTTCTTTTTGCATAGTCCTTAACCTTATTTAAAAAATTGCACATATTTTTAAATCAGGTCAGGCAATCGGAGGGCGGCATTCGTTTTGGGGTTCGAATGAAAACTGCGTTGTTTCTCCGCGGGAATAAAAATTTTCCTTTTGTTCGGGAGCAAACGGTTTTGCCGTAATTTTATCCGGCAAAATCATCGGCGGCATGGCCGGAACATGGGAAATATCAACATAATCCATGTCGTCATTGTCATGATTTGAGTAAACATTATCGGAGGAAAAAATTTCTTTTTCCCCCAGACAAAAATCCGTAACGTCCACGATGTCAAACAAAGACACCGTAAAGGCGAAGATTAAAAAGCAACTCAGAATCTTCCTCATAACATGACAATAATATAACATTTTTGTCATTTAGCAATCTTTAATTTTAAAATTTGTCTCAAAAAACTTTCATTTTTTTTCAAAATCAGATACAAAGAAAAAAACAGAAAGGATAACAATGCTTCGCATCAGCAGTCTGAAACTGAATCTGGGCGCCTCGGCGGCCCAAGTGCGGGAAGAATGTCGCCGGGTCTTGCAGACAACGCAGCCGTTCAAATCGTTTACCGTTGTCAAAAAGGCCTTTGACACCCGCAGCCGTGGCCATGGATACGAAATTTATACGATTGATGTCGAATTTGAAGCGGAAGAACAAATTCTGGCCGCCGCGACCTGGCCGCATGTTGAAAAAATAAAACCTCTGCCGCCGCTGTCCGTCCCCCGGCTCAAAACCTCCGGGCTTCGCCCGCTGATAGTCGGCAGCGGTCCGGCGGGAATGTTGGCCGGACTGATTTTGGCCGAAGCCGGGCTTAATCCTCTGATAATCGAAAGGGGGCGTCCGGTTGCCGAACGTCAGCGTGACGTTAAAGATTTTTGGCAAAATCGAAAACTAAATCCTGAATCCAACGTCCAATTCGGGGAAGGCGGCGCCGGAACCTTTTCTGACGGCAAGCTGATGACCGGTATCAAAAAAGATGCCGTCACCGCTAAAGTTTTTGCCGAACTGGTTGAGGCCGGAGCGCCGGAAGAAATTCTCTGGCTGTCCAAACCGCATCTGGGCACCGACAAGCTGGCCGAAATTGTGCCGAATATCCGCAAAAAAATTATCTCCCTTGGGGGAGAATATCGTTTTGAGCATAAGCTTGAAGGTCTGATAGTCAAAAACGGCAGATTAACCGCGGTTCGCATTGCCGGAGGCGGAAAAACAGGGGAACTCCCGGCAGAAAACGTGATTTTGGCCATCGGACATTCGGCCCGCGATACTTTTGAAATGCTTTTTGCCGCAGGGGTACCTCTGACGGCCAAGCCGTTTTCCGTCGGCGTGCGGATAGAGCACCCGCAGGAATTGATTAACCGCGCCGTCCATCATAATTTGGCCGGACATCCGGTTTTGGGCGCGGCGGATTACAAACTTTCCGTTCATTTGCCCAATGGGCGTTCGGCATATACTTTTTGCATGTGTCCGGGCGGAGAAGTGGTCGCTGCGGCATCGGAACCGGGAAGATTGGTTACCAACGGCATGAGTTATTACGCCCGGAATAAGGTTAATGCCAATTCGGCGTTGTTAGTTGGCGTCGATGTCAGGGATTTTGGTGATGAAACACCGCTGGCCGGAATGTATTTTCAGCGCCGGCTTGAGGAAATGGCTTTCAGAACCGGCGGAGCCGGTTATAAGGCACCGGCACAAAAAGTTTCCGATTTCTTGGCGCATCGGCCGTCTTCCGGCTGGGGAAGTGTCAAACCGAGCTATTCCTGCGGAACGGCATTTGCCTGTTTGGATGACTGTCTGCCTGATTATGTGTGTAAAACACTGCGTTTGGCACTGCCGGAGCTTGATAAAAAGCTGCATGGCTTTGCTTTTCCGGATGCCGTGATGACCGGGGTGGAAACCCGCAGTTCTTCACCGCTGAGGATGATACGCGGCGAGACGGGAGAATCTCCGCTGAAGGGGCTTTATCCCTGCGGGGAAGGAGCCGGATATGCCGGCGGAATCGTTTCGGCTGCCGCAGATGGCGTGAAAACCGCTTTGCAAATTATTAAAAAGCTTGAATCCGCCGCCTGACTGTTATATTTATAAATTGTTCTGTTCCTTTATAAAAGAGGTGTTCTATGAAAGAAGAAAACGAAGTTTGCCGCTGCCGCAACCGGCTTCCTGCGGCGTTGATTGTGGCCGCCGGTCTGGTTCTGGGCGGTTTTTTTCCGGGATATTACTACTATCAGTCCAAAATTAATGCCAACTATGTAACCGTCAAAGGATTGGCGGAAATGGATGTCAAAGCCGATTTGGCCATCTGGAATATCAAATATGTCGTTACCTCCGACAATCTTCCCGCCGCTCAGACGGAAATTGCCCGTCAGCGCGGGGTAATTTATACCTTTTTGCAAAAGCAGGGTATTCCCGCCGCGCAAATTATTGAGGGGCGGGTAGAAACCAACGATTTGATGGCCAACCCGTACCGCAACAACGAAATGACCGGCAGCCGCTACATCGTCAGCCAGACGCTGACTGTCCAGTCACCGGACGTCGATACCGTGGATAAGGCGCTGCGCAACAACGGTGAATTGGTGGCACAGGGAATCATTTTTGAAAATCAGTACGGCTCGCCGGTTTCGTATGTCTTTACCGGATTGAACGAAGTCAAACCGCAAATGCTGGAACTGGCAACGAAGAACGCCGCCGCCGCGGCTGCCGAATTTGCCAAAAGTTCCAACAGCAAAGTCGGTAAGATTCGCCGGGCCAGTCAGGGTGTTTTTTCCATTTTGCCGCAGATTGACAACAATCAGCCGGAAAATTATTCGATTAACAAAAAAATCCGGGTGGTTTCCACTATTGAATATTGGTTGAAGTAAGCAAAGGGCGGAATTTCCGCCCTTTTTCAAAGTTCAAAATTATTCTGCCTTCTGATTTTCAGCCACTTGAGACCCAAAAGATAATAAATCTTCAGATTATCCCAGATTTTAATTTTAAGAAGCGGCAGGCCGCAAAAAGTAATGCGGATGAGTGATGTCACCGGAAATTTGTCTTCCCTGACGTCAATATGGTTCAATCTCAAAAATTTTTTAGTCAGAACAAAGGCTTGTTTATAATCCTGCAGTGTTTTCTCCGTCAGACGGTTCGCCAAGGAGGCACTGTTTTGACGATAATAATAAATCGCACCGGGAACGGTAACCAGATCTCCGCAAAAGTACAAAGCTTTGTGCGACCACTCGACATCTTCAAAGCACATGCCTTCGGTGAACAGCACGCCGGATTCCGTCAAAACCATCCGCCGGTAAATCTTATTCCAAACAAAATTTTGCCGCGGCATGCCGCAGGCCAGATATTTTTCAAGGGTCGTCTTATAAATGGCAGATTTTTTTAATTTTAGAAGCTGCTTGTTTTTATTGTGCTTGATATAAATGATTTCTCCCGCCGCAATGTCAGCCCGGGCGGCAACGGCGGCCTGATAGAGCTTTTCCAGAAAAGAGTCGCAGACATAATCATCGGCATCAGCAAAGCAGACAAAATCTCCGACTGCTTCCCGCAGGCCTTTGTTGCGAGCAGCAGAAACGCCGGAATTTTTCTGTGAAAAGATTTTAAGCCTTTTATCGACGGCGGCGGTTTGTTTTAGAATTTCGGCCGAACAATCGGTTGAACCGTCGTTGACCGCAATGATTTCAATATCTTTAAGTGTCTGCTGTCTCAAACTTTTCAGACAGCAGGGCAAAAATTTTTCGGCATTATATACCGGAACAATAACAGATATACAGGGCATAATCGCCAAACTCCCGTTTTTGGGTTTAAACAACAAAACCACCTTTAAAAGGTGGTCGGAGAGTTGACAAATCATGTACTAGAAGATGATCCTCCAGTCTTTAAAGCCGTTAAGCTTCTGAACATACACTGAAGCTCCCCGACCTTCAAAAATCGGGGATATACTGCCGTTTGCACAACGGCTAACGACGCATATCCTGCGCCGTCTAGTACCAAGAGCTTGTCAAGGCTCCGTACCTTTTGAGGTACTGGGCCTGCATCAACAGACCATAAACCGAAAATATAACATATTTTGCGCTTTGTAAATTGTTTAATGATTTGTTATAAAACAAAAGTGCCGTTCTGCAGCAGAACGACACTTTCGTAGTTTTTGACCAATAAAACGCTTATTTATCCAAATCGGCAATAACGGTCAGGCTGATAATTTCGTCAGGATTGCTGACGGCTCCGTTCGGACCGTCGCCGCGCTTGATGGCGTCGACATGCTCCATTCCGGAGGTAACCTGTCCCCAAACGGTATATTGACCGTCCAGCCAGTCGCAGTCGTTAAAACAAATAAAAAACTGGCTGTCGGCAGAGTCCGGCAGCATGGAGCGCGCCATGGAAACCGTTCCCCGGGCATGATGGTTGCGATTAAACTCGGCTTTGAGCTTTTTGCCCGAGCCGCCGGTTCCTGTCCCGTAAGGGCAGCCGGTCTGAGCCATAAAGCCGTCAATAACGCGATGAAACTTCAAACCGTTATAAAAACCGGCGCGCACCAGCTCTTTAATCCGGGCAACATGATTCGGAGCGTCTTCCGGAAACATCTCAATGACCACATCGCCGTCTTTCAGCTTTAAGAGCAGGGCGTTTTCGGCATCTTTGACCGGATAAGAATGTTTAATTTTTTTTGCCCGGGTTTTACTCACGCCGAGTTTTTTAGTCGCGGCGGATTTTAAACTTTTGGTTGTCGATTTTCCAAGCTTTTTAGCCTCGGTATTTTTAAGCAGTTTGGTTTCGGATTTTTTTGTTTCTTTAGTCATGCCATCCTCTTTCTCAAAAAATTATTGTTCTGAACTTTATATAGGAAGCGCTGCTGCCCTTTGTCAAAGCCGACACAAAATAAATGTGAACTTTTCGGCATCCGGGATAAGGAGAATACCTGGCGCTGATATAAGAAATTATTTTTCAAAATCAACGCCGCTCAGCACAAACTCAACCCGTTCTTCCGCCGTCAGGTTTGTGGGATAATATTTTTCCACCAGTTTAAGTTTCCGTGCCAGACCGCAGCCGTTGGCAATCTGAATTGCCAGTCCCGGCCGGGCATTAAGTTCCAGCATCATCGGTCCTCTTTGCGCGTCGAGCACGATATCTGCGCCCAAATACCCCAGCCCGGTCATATCAAAAGCCTTGGCACCGATAAGCAGATGGTCTTTCCAGTAGGGGACCTGAATGTTCATCAGATTTGCCCCCGTATCCGGATGCTTTTCAATCGGTTTATTGCGCTGAACGCCGTGCAGGGCATGTCCGGTCCGGATATCAAGACCGACGCCGACCGCACCCTGATGCAGATTGGCGCGTCCCTCAGATTCGGCCGTGGGCAGCCGGGTCATCGCCATCACCGGGTAGCCGTTATAAACAATCAGCCGCACATCGGGCACGCCCTGATAACTGTAATCCTTAAAAATATCGGAGAAATGCACCAGTTCTTCAATCACGGCGGAATCATAACGTCCGCCGAGACTGTACAACCCGCTTAAGATATTGGAAATATGCTGATAAATATGTTTGTATCCGACCTTTTTTCGGGAGGCCGTCACAAACCAGCCGCTTTCGGAACCGACAATAACCATAACACCCTTGCCGCCGCTTCCCTGCGCAGGTTTAATCACAAATTCTTTGCGCCGTCCGATAATCTTAAAAATATCCTTTACTTCATATTGATGGGCAATTACGCCGATAAGGCCGGGAGTATTGATACCGTATTGTTTGGCCAGTTCTTTGGTTTTAACCTTATCGTCCACCAGCGGAAACAATCTCCGGTTGTTGTGTTTGGCAATGATGTTGTAATTGCGCCGATTCATACCCAACACACCGGCAGCCCGGAGCTCTGAGGGTTTAGCAAATTGTTTCAGCCAATTCCACATGTTGTGTCAGCCCTTTTTAAGCGGTTGAAAACGCTTCAGTTCCGTCAATCGGTAACCGGTATAAGTTCCGAGCAGCATCACCGCAAACAAAATCACCAGATTAAGCTCGTTAAACGCAAACATAATATGGCGGATATATTCGTCGTTAATTACAAAATAAGTCACAATAGCCACCAGAACGCTGAAAAAGATTTCCTTTCCGGCATTAAGAGGCCCGTCTTCTTCCCAGGTGATGGATGCTCTTTCAATAATCCACGCCATAATGATAATCGGGAAAAAGACCGCGGATTGCGCAATATTCAGCTTAAACTGAAAACCGAAAACCGTGAACATCTGCATAATCAAAATCACAAAAATAACCACTGCCGCAATTCTGGGCACCAGCAGCAAATTAAGCTTGGAGAGGACAAAGCGCAGCAGCAGTCCGATGCCGATAATCAGCGAAAAGCAGATGAGGCCGGCCCAAAAACCGGTTTTAATCAGCGCCATGGCCAGCAGCATGGGCGTAAACGTTCCCATCGTCTGCACGCCGACAACATTGCGCATCAAAACCGTTACCAGAATTCCGAGCGGGAAGATTGAAAGCCATTTCAGGGTATTTTGCGCGGCCAGCGGCAGGTTGTAAACCGAGTAGTCAAACAGCGACTTCTGTCCGGCCAGTTGAGCGCGCTTACCGGCCAGTCCCATGGAAGAGGTTACGGATTTCAAGACCGAGAATTTTATGCTGGAATTTTCGCCGCCTTCCACATCAATCAAAGATTTTCCGCCGCGTTGAAAGACTACAAAATTCTCCGGAAGTCCTTTGTCGGCAGTGGTCAGATTATACATTTTCCATTGATTGTCGATATAGGCCTCCAGCATCAGGTCGGGAGCAACCGATTTGCGGTTTTCTTCCAGGCGGAAACCGCGCACGGCACGCGCGGGAATACCTTTGAGCGCAAGCAGATCCTTAGTCGTCTCAAACATGTCCGATTGTGTTTTTTTGAGCGGCAGATAAGATTGCACGGTCGGATCGGCCGGCACTTGATTCAACAGACGGATAACCTGCGCCACGGCATCGCCTTCCTGCTTTTGGGCAATTTCCAGAATTTGGTTGGCCGCAGCCATCCGTTGTTCGTCAAAAATCGGTTTTTTGGGCTTTTCGGGCCTGGGAGCTTTGGTTTTGCCGCGCGTGTCAATATTATCAAACAACAAGACCCGGTAATAGATATCCTGAGATTTTGTCTGTGCCGGAGATTGCAAAACAAGTTGAGAAATTTCGCCGTCGATTTTTTTAGATTTATAGCCATCGGCAATAACGTTTTCTTCCAAAATCTTGAAGGCATTGCTGTCCTGAGGTGTTGTGAGGGTAACCTTAATCGGCTCGCCGGTCGGTTCAAAGGCAATATGCGCTTCAATGGTCCAGACGTCAGAATTTTGCCCCGGAGCAAAGTTAAAACCCCAGTAAGTTGTTTTGTAATAAATGCTGTATGCCGCAAAAATAACCGACAACACCAGCAAAACCGAAAGGCTGAAGCGAACCGAAGCAAATTTTCTTAACATGGATAATCTTCTCAAAAGTTAGTGTAAAGTATTTTCGACCGACGGATCGACGATGAAACGTCCGTTGAGAATGTTACGGCCGATAAGCACCTGATAAGTAAATTTCGTGCGGTCGGCAAGGGTAAATTCGGTACTGATTAGTTCTTTGCCGATTTTGACGTCCATGTTGACCACAATGCGGTACTCATCTTTACCCGCCCGGCGAATAACGGTGCGGCGGGCAATTTTTTTCTCAAAACGGTGCTTTTCGCCGTTGCCGTCATGGTCAAGGTTAAATGCCACCCATTTCTCGCCGTCGCGTTCAAAAGTTTTCATCTGGGTAACGTCAATTGAGGAGGTTTCGGCGCCGGTGTCAATTCGTGCCGGGAAGGGAGCTTTAATCGGCAGAACATAAACAGGCTCCACGCCGCCGATAACATCAAGCTCGTGTTTGACCGGTTGTTTAACTTCAACAGCAGGCACAATGGTCGGCTGCACCTGAGTGTGGCACCCGGTATTCATTATCAGAACTCCCGTGTAAAAAAGTACTTTACAAATCTTATTCATAACCCCGTTCCCAAAAATTCAATCAGCCTTATTTAGGCGCAAATTCGGTCTTTTGTAAAGAAAAAATTAAGTTTTTACCTCAGGTTGGGATAAGTAGTCATTTAAAGCAAAACCGACTTGTAAAAAGCCGGTTTTGCATAAAATAAAAATTTGTTTATTCTTCTTCTTCAACATAAAGGCAGACGTTGCCTTTTTCGTCGGAGAAAACCTCAGCCTGCCGATTGCCGAGATTCAGCTGCTGATGCAAATCTATTGTCGGGGTATAACGCAAACCGCCGGCATAGATGTATAAGTTTCTTGACTGCACCTCAAAGATGGCATAGTGAAGGGTGCGGCCTTCGTTTAATTCCATTACCCAAACCGGTCCGTCAACATATTTAATGGTGCCGAGCTGGGCGTTTGAGGTATAGGCATACGCTTTCAGCCTGTGGCCGAGGAAAGCATGCATCATTCTTGTAATGTTTTGCGGGTTTTGAATTCTTATCATGATTAGAAATTATTTAGAGTTCAACAAAAGTATTATAAATACGGTGGAAGGCAAAAGCCTGACGTCCTTTCAATTCCTTCACCTCAAAGTCGCCGCGCTTGGCGGAAAATTTTTGCCCGATCAGATTAACCGGCTTATACTTCAACCCGGAGGCCAAAATATAATCGCCTTTTATGGGAAAATAGACGATATGGTCAATTTCACCGGTTTCCTTATATTTTACCGGAAAAACAACGCCGATTCTGTATTTGCTTTTATTGTTTTCCAGCAATGCCACAGTCCCTTCGCCAAGCTCATAATAAGTCGGCACATGAGGAAAAGTGGACGTAATACCATCTTTGATGGACTCCAGGGTTTCTGTCCATGTTTTTTCAACAACCCTTTGTTCTTTCTTTTGTTCCATAATCGAAAGTTTTTAATTAATAAATAATGTTAATAATTCTCGAATTAACAACCACGCTAACACGTTTTAGACAAAAGTCAAGAGGTGTTTGCATTATCTGTCCAAAAAAATGTACTTTAAATTCCGCCGAATATGAATATATCCGTGGCAGTCATTGTTTTTTCAGGGAAAACGGAAATGAAAACAAAAAAATATTTATTTGCTTCAATATGTGTTTTAAGCATTATTTCGGCAACAACGCCGGTTATGGGCCAAATATTGTCCGGCTCCGAGTCGGCGCCAACCGCCGCGCATAAAAAGACGCGCAGCGCCGGTCAGCGGGTTGCCGCCAATAAAATCCAACGCAATCATTCTTTTACGGATTTCGGCAACGATTATGCTGAGTTCAAGAACCGGCTGCAAAAAGAATACGGACTGGGATATGCCGTTGATGTAACTTATATGCCGCAATACGGAGCCCCAAGCGGCAAAAAGACGGCTTTTCAGACAATTATAGCACCGTCGCTGACTTGGCAGGCTTTTGATAATGAATACGGAAACCTGACGTTGAATGCGGCGTTTACCGCCGTCAGATATTCCGGACGCACTGCGGAAGAAGTCGGCAGCCGCATCGGCGCCGTTACCGGCATAAATGACTATACGGCCCAGTCAAATTCTTATAACGAATTATATTTCAGCTACCAGCTTCCCGGTCAAATGGATTGGCTGACTGTGGCGCTGGGACAGATAACCTTGTATAATTTTGACGGGACGGCTTATGATTCCAACCAGCAGGTCAATTTTATCAACTATGCGCTTTCTCAAAACGCCAGCGCCACATATCCGACGGCGTCACTGGGCGGTTATGTTCAGATAGCGCCGAATAATGAATGGAGTCTGGCTCTGGGCGCGCAGGACGCCACCAATATTGACGGCAACAGTATTTCCACGGCTCATCTGGATCAAAAGCATTACACCACTTTCGGGTCTTTGAGCTACACGCCGACAATCAAGGGGCTGGGATCCGGACAATATTCAATCATGGTGTACAATCAGCCGTATACTTTTAAGCAGCAGCAGAGCACAAACGGCTGGTCATTAAATCTCAGTCAGGATTTGGGAGAAAAGTGGACGGTCTTTGCCAGAGTGAACGGGGTATCCGGCAGTCAGGCCGAAATCGACCAGTCCTGGGTGTTGGGTGCGGTTATAAACGACCCGTTAGAGCGTAATCCGCTGGACCAGATAGGTTTTGCCGGCGCCTATAATAAAATCAACCGGGAAGCGGTGGGGCAGGAGCTTAGTCACGATGCGGAAAAAGTTTTGGAAGCATATTGGGCATGGGGCGTTTCCAAATGGATGACAATAACGCCGGATATCCAGTTTTATTTCGATCCGGCGTTGAATCCGAAATCGGATTATGCAACGGTAGTCAGCCTCCGCGGCACAATATTTTTCTGATCAAGAAAGAAGACGGGAACAAAACTCCCGGCCTTTTAAGTATCCATTCTTAGTGTTTTAAAATTTTAGTTTATGTTTTTTATCCCGGTTTGCCTTGTCTGGCAGCCGGGATTTTTTTGTTTGTCTATTTTGTCCTTGACAGAGCGGTGGATGTAATTTATACTATCAAATAGAAACTCAATTATAAAATAAATTATTTTTAATATGAAACAAAATGAAAAATTAAAAGCGTTAGCAGGTGTCGTTTGTCCCGGTATGTATTATTATTCTGACGGGACGATTTCGGCAGAGGTTCTTTCGAAAAAACAGCTTTCCGGCGTTGTCGGCTGGGTCGATGAAAGCAGCAAGCACGGTTTGGTTCTCGGGTTGCGGGAAACAGAGTTGCCGTGGTCCGGCGATGATTTGGTTGCCGATGCTTTCAGAGAAGACGGCAGGGAGAATACCCGCTTGATTTTGGAAGCGGCTCGGAAGCAGAATAAAAAGGCAGAGGCAGCCGAATGGTGCGTTGCGTATGATTTTGACGGTATTCAACCCGGAGAGGCTTTTTTGCCCAACGGGGACGAATTGGTCAAAATATTTAAAAATCTTGATGCTGTTCAAAAAGCACTTAAGAAGATTAATTGGCCGTATGCTGTTCAAAAAGTACTTAAGAAGATTAATAGGCCGTTGCTTGATAAGTATAATTGGTATTGGTCTTCGTCCGAGTACAGTTACTATAACGCCTGGGGCGTCAGACCGTCCGACGGCAGTATGACCAACTTCACCAATAAGGATGGCAATTACCGCGTTCGTTGTGTCCTCGCTTTTTAGCTTTTTTTATTTTATCCCGGTAGACCGTTTGTCGGCAGCCGGGATTTTTTTTGTTTGTCTATTTTGTCCTTGACAGAAAGACGGATGTGATTTATACTATCAGGTAGAAAATGAATTATAAATAAATTATATATATTATGAAAAAAAATGAAATAAAAGCGTTAGCAGGTGTCGTTTGTCCGGGAATGTATTATTACTCTGACGGAACAATTTCGGCAGAGGTTCTTTCGGAGAAGCAAATTTCCGGGGTTGTCGGCTGGGTCGATGAAAGCAGCAAGCACGGTTTGGTTCTCGGGTTGCGGGAAGCTAAGTTGCCGTGGTCCGGCGATGATTTGGTTGCCGATGCTTTCAGAGAAGACGGCAGGGAGAATACCCGCTTGATTTTGGAAGCGGCTCAAAAGCAGAATAAAAAGGCAGAGGCAGCCGAATGGTGCGTTGCGTATGATTTTGACGGTATTCAACCCGGAGAGGCTTTTTTGCCCAACGGGGACGAATTGGTCAAGATATTTAAAAATCTTGATGCTGTTCAAAAAGCACTTAAGAAGATTAATAGGCCATTGCTTGATAAGTATAATTGGTATTGGTCTTCGTCCGAGGGCAATAATATCAGCGCGTGGCGGGTCAGACCGTCCGACGGCTTCATGTACAGCTACAATAAGAATAACGACTATTACCGCGTTCGTTGTGTCCTCGCTTTTTAGCTTTTTTTATTTTATCCCGGTGGTCATTTATCGGCCGCCGGGATTTTTTTTGTTTGTCTATTTTGTCCTTGACAGAAAGGCGGATGTGATTTAGTTTGTTGGGTAGAAAGCGAATTATTAACTTAAACCCTATAATTATGAAGAAAAATGAAAAGTTAAAAGTGTTAGCAGCCGTTGCAGAGAGTTTAGGTTTGACCGCTGAAGCGGCAGCAGCGTATTTTGGCAAAATTTCTGTTCACTCTGAAGAAACAGAAGAAGCTGTATTACCTGATGTTGTTTGTCCTGGAATGTATTATTACTCTGACGGGACGATTTCGGCAGAGGTTCTTTCGAAAAAACAGCTTTCCGGTGTTGTTGGCTGGGTCGATGACAGCAGGCAACATGGTTTGGTTCTCGGGTTGCGGGAAGCTAAGTTGCCGTGGTCTGGCGATGATTTGGTTGCCGATGCTTTCAGAGAAGACGGCAGGGAGAATACCCGTTTGATTTTGGAAGCGGCTCGGAAGCAGAATAAAAAGGCGGAGGCGGCCGAATGGTGTGCCGCGTATGCTTTTGACGGTGTTCGTTCCGGAGAGGCTTTCTTGGCAAGCAGAGATGAATTGGTCAAGATATTTAGAAATCTTGATGCTGTTCAAAAAGCACTTGAGAAGATTAATAGGCCATTGCTTGATAAGTATAATTGGTATTGGTCTTCGTCCGAGCACAATAGCAGTTACGCCTGGGACGTCAGGCCGTCCGACGGCAATATATCCATCTACGGCAGTAAGAATAACTATGGCCGCGTTCGTTGTGCTCTCGCTTTTTAGCTTTTTTTATTTTATCCCGGTGGTCATTTATCGGCCGCCGGGATTTTTTTCTGCTTATATCAACAGCTTCCCTAAAGAGGTGCTGTAAAGAAGTTCTTACACTCCGCCGTCCGCTCACCGGACGACGGGATTATGATAATAAATCAAGGCGATTTTGCAACAAAAAAATAAAGGCCCAAACCGAAAACGATTTGAACCTTCTATTGTACTCTCAACCTATACCATAGCAGTAGAAAAGTGGAATTCTCTCCACTTCAGCTTAAGTTATGCCTGTGCGGCTCGCACCGCTCCCACCGTGCGTGCCAGTGGACAACAGGCACGAAAGAAAAGGCAGGCATGGAAAAGCATCGCGCGCCTACTTAAAGATTATTTAGGCAGCCAGTCTTCGCTCACGCCGTGCGTGTGGGTTTTGGCAAAAATGATGTGCGGAAAATCTTCCTGTGTTTTGTTGAGATGCCAAGCGTTGCGAGCCAGAAAAACGGTTGCGCCGTTGCTGTCTTCGGCAATATTGGCCTGATTGGCATCAAGAAAGCGCTTCCACTCGGTTTTATCATCACTGTAAACCCAGCGGGCGGTAAAATACTGAGTCGGTTCAAACATGACGGGAAGTCCGAATTCGTTTTTGATTCGGTCCGCCATGACTTCAAATTGCAAGACGCCGACCACGCCGACAATCCATTCTGTGCCGATAACGGGCTTAAATATGCTGGCGCCGCCTTCTTCGGCAATTTGACGCAACGCGTCGCTGAGATGTTTGGATTTTAGCGGATCAAGAGCCCGGACGGATTTTAAGAGTTCCGGCGCAAAAGCGGGAATGCCCGTAAAATTAAGTTTTTCACCTTCGGAGAGGGTATCGCCGATGTGCAGTTGCCCGTGGTTGGGAATACCGATAATGTCTCCGGCATAGGCATCTTCGGCCAGTTCGCGCTCCTGTGCCAGAAACATGACCGGCGTGGGGACCTTAATTTCTTTTCCGGTGCGGATTTGCAGGAGTTTCATGCCGCGTTTGAAATGACCGGAACAAATGCGCATAAAGGCAATCCGGTCACGATGTTTGGGATCCATGTTAGCCTGAATTTTGAAAATAAAACCGGTAACCTTGGGTTCGTCGGGATTCACCATGCGTTCAATGGCGGGATGAGGGCGCGGCAGGGGCGCCATTTCGCACAGGCCTTCCAAAACTTCCCGAACGCCGAAATTGTTGATGGCACTGCCAAAAAAGACGGGGGTCATCGTGCCGGACAAATAAGCATCTAAATCGAATTTCGGGCAGAGTTCTTTAATCATGGCGACGTCTTCGCGCAGCTTGGCGGCCAGATAACCGGGCAGCAGCCGGTCAAGTTTTTCATCATCCAGTCCCTGGCAGGTTTCGATAACGGTGTTGATTTGCGATTTGTCGCCGGTTTTGTTCATCAAAATCAGACGATCGTTCAGCAAATCGTAACATCCGGAAAAATCCCGTCCCATGCCGATAGGCCAGCTGGCGGGAGTAACATCGAGCGCCAGCGTTTTTTCAATCTCGTCCAGCAGAGCAAACGGATCCTGACCTTCGCGGTCAAGCTTATTGATAAAGGTGATAATAGGCACATCGCGCAAACGGCAGACTTCAAACAACTTTTTTGTCTGAGCTTCAATACCCTTTGCGGAATCAAGCACCATAACGGCGGAGTCAACGGCGGTAAGCACGCGGTAGGTATCTTCGGAAAAGTCCTCGTGTCCGGGAGTGTCCAGCAGGTTAAAAGTAATGCCGTTATATTCAAAGTTCATCACCGAAGACGCGACGGAAATGCCTCGTTCCTGTTCGACTTTCATCCAGTCTGAACGGGCATGCCTGTTTTCGCCGCGGGCCTTGACGGCACCGGCCTGCTGAATGGCACCGCCGAACAGCAGCAGTTTTTCGGTCAGGGTTGTTTTACCTGCGTCAGGGTGGGAAATAATCGCAAAAGTCTTGCGGGGATTAACTTTGTTGCTTGTCATAATGTTAGCCTGAAATGATTGTTGTTAAAAATAAACCGCTAAGGTTTTATACAGCTTAGCGGCTTAATGTCAAGTTTTACGTTAAATTAAAACGGCGAGGTGACGTTCGGCACGATGTTTGTCGGCGCGCCTTCCGCGGCGGGCGCAGGCGGGAGCGGCTGAATAACCTCTATTTTCTCTATTTTTTCAACCATATTGAGCGGTTGTTCCGGTTGCAGAACGGTTATGCCGGTTTCCTGCGCCGGAGCGGCCGGTTGAGCGGCAGGCACCGGTTTGGGCTGAGCAACGACCGCCGCGGGAGCCGGAGCCGGTTTAGGCTGAGCGCGGTTAATACCGAGATATTTTTCGATGGCTTTCTTTTCGGCGGCTTTTTCTTTTGAGGTAATCAAATTGAGGTCGTAAAGCGCCTCCAGCTTGCGCAAATCTTTGGCTGCGCCGAGAATATCCTTGGACGGAGCCTTGGGCTTCATTCTGGTTCTGGGTGAAGGCGGCATCAGCGCCTCGATGATAATATCGCGTTCGGCCGAAAATTCGCGCGGTGTAATTGCCCGGCTTTCAACGGCTTCTTTCAGCACGTTGATACGTTCGATAATCAGGTCGGGGGAGGGAACCGGCGCATCAATTCCGGCAGCGCCCGGCTTATGGGTCAGAGGAAGCAGGCCGCCGATATTGGTCTGGCGGCGGGTTAAAAATTCTTCTTTGGTAATCAAATCTTTTTCGGCCAGCTCCTTAAGCGTCAAAAAGCGGGTGATGATGTTTTGTTCTTCGGGCGTAAACAAATCCAGCGCCGGAGAAGTGCTCCGGGGGGCAGCGGCGGCGTTGTTTTTCTGCACCAGAGCGCGGGTAATAACCTTTTGGCTTTGGGCGGAAGCCGCTTCCTGAGAAATATTGAAGACTTTGGTGCCGTTTTTGTCTTCAATCACGATTTCGCTTTGCTTAATGGATATGGTCCGCAGACGCTCTTTGGCAATATCGGCAATTTTCTGCGGCGCTCCGGAGGAGGAGCCGAGCACCGAAGTTTGGTCGCCGCCGATGATGATGAGGTCTTCATAATACTGACGGGCGCGGTTAATCCGCCCGAGTTTTTCGGCGGCCAGCGCGCCGACAAGGAGCGCCTGCTGGTTGCGCGGATTGTCTTTAAGAGCTTCCGAAACAAGTTCCTGCGTCTTTTTGAAGTCGCCCTTGGAGTAGGCAACAGTGGCCCGGTTAGCCAATTCCTGACCGTCTTTTTCAAACTGACGGAGCAGCCAGCCGGATTCTTCATCGGTATCTTTCTTGTCAAAAATCGCGCACCCGCCGAGCAGGCTCAAAGCCAGAGCCGAGCAGATGATTTTCTGGTTTGCATGTTTAGAAAACAACGGAATACTCCTTATTTTTCCCGGTTGGAAGACAATACCTGCGGATATATTATAAAATATTAAAGCACATTACAATAATTTTGTTTGCTATGTGAATTTATGCTTGATTTATAAAATATTTTGGGTAGTATGCAAGGCAATTAACCGTTTTTTAACAATAAATCGCGGACGTGGTGAAACTGGTAGACACGCCAGATTTAGGTTCTGGTGCCGCAAGGTTTGAGAGTTCGAGTCTCTCCGTCCGCACCATCATGCGCTCCGGCGCGTGATGGTTATTAACCAAGAAAAGAGTGTGTTCATGAAAGTTACTGAATTAAAATCCGAAGGTCTGAATAAAGAATATAAAGTATTGGTTCCTGCGGCCGACTTTGAGGCCCAGCTTGATGCCAAAATCAAACAGATTGCCAAAAACGTCAAACTTCCCGGCTTCCGCGCCGGAAAAGCGCCTTTTGCAATGCTCAAAAAGAAGTATCACGACAGCGTTGCGGGAGAGGCTTTGGACGAGGCAATCCGCACGGCCACGGCAGATTTGATTAAGGACAAAAAACTGCGTCCGGCTCAGCAGCCCAACGTCAAAATCACGTCTTTTGAAAACGGCAAAGATGTCGAGTTTGAAGTTTCGGTTGAAAATCTGCCGGAAATCAAAATTAAGGACTTTTCAGGCATCGCTCTTGACAAACTGATGGCCGAAGTTCCGGCGGAAGAAGTTGACAAGGCCTTGAATTACCTGGCCGAGGCTCGCAAAGAAACCAAAGTTGTCGAAGGCAAAAAGGCCGCCAAAGGCGATGTTGTCGTCATTGACTTCACCGGTTCTGTCGACGGTGTCGAATTCCAAGGCGGCAAAGGCAGCAATTATCCCCTGGAGCTGGGATCCGGTTCCTTTATCCCGGGATTTGAAGACCAGCTGGTAGGTGCCTCTGCCGGTGATAAGGTTGATGTCAAAGTCAAATTCCCCGAAAACTACCATGCCAAAGACCTGGCCGGCAAGGATTCGGTTTTTGCCGTTGAGGTCAAAGAAGTCCGCGAACCCAAAAAAGTGGAAATCAATGACGACTTTGCCAAATCTATGGGTGAAGAGAACCTTGACAAGCTGAAAGAGGTTATCTCCGGACGGATTAAAGGCGACTACGAAAACGCTTCCCGCATGAAGATTAAACGCCAGTTGCTGGATATTCTGGATAAGGAATATGATTTTGATCTGCCGCAGTCTCTGGTCGATGCCGAGTTCAAAGGCATTGTCGCTCAGTATGAGCAGGCCAAAAAATATAATCAGCTTGATGAAAGCGAAAAAGATAAGCCGGAAGACGAGTTGATGAAAGAATACAAGGATATAGCCGTCCGCCGCGTCAAACTCGGTCTGGTTTTGTCCCAAATCGGGCAGGAAGCCGAAATCTCCGTCAAACCGGAAGACATCAATGCGGCAATTATGAACGAGGCCAAAAAATACCCCGGACAGGAGAAAATGGTTCTTGACTATTATGTCAAAAACAAATCAGCGGTAGAAGCTTTGAAGGCGCCGATTTTTGAAGAAAAAATCGTTGACCATATTATCAGCAAAGCTAAGGTTTCCGAAAAAATTGTCAGCGTAGAAGATTTGTACAACTTTGCCGAAGAAAACGGTAAGGCCAAAAAAACTTCCAAGAAGACAACGGCCAAGGCAGATAAGGAAGAAGCACCCAAAGCCAAAAAAACAACGGCTAAAAAATCTGCTTAGTCCTTTTCAAAAACAAATCCCGGCAGTTTTCCCGCCGGGATTTGTTTTATGAAGAAACCCCGAAGAGCCGGTGCCTTCGGGGTTTCTTTCGTTAGTGAATCCATTTGTGAACATAAGCTTCAAATTCTTCCGGATTGTTGCGGAAGAAAAGCGTTGCCAAAGCTTTCTTGCTCAGTTGTCCTTGATGAATACGCGCCATAACCTCCTCATGACTGCCGTCTTTCATCAACTGAACGTCAGCATCTTCGTCAGAGCAATCCGGAGACGACACTTTCCACCTTTCCGGCGTATAATCAAGCCTCAAAAAGCAGGTCGCCAGCGCTTCGTAATCCAGCGGTTGAACATGCAAAAGCTCGTTCCAAAAATGATTAATTTTGCTAAATCGGGTTTCCGGACGTTTTTCCGCATAAAGCACGTTCAGAGAATGAACATTTCTTTTTGCCAGTTTTGTTTCGGCATTTTGCTCCAGATAAGGATGTTTCAAAAAATAATAGAACAATTCCTGATCCGAGCGGTAGTCCAACAAATCGGAATGAACATCTTCCCATAAACCGTAGCGGTCGACATAGGCCTTAAACTCCGGTTCTTTCACGATTTTAAGCATTCGTTTCTGAAAATTGACGGGAAGCTCGTGCCTGGTAATAAAATCATAATATTCATCAGTGCTTCCGCCGTTTTCCAGCCTGTCAAACAACTCGTCAATCAACTCATCGCACAAACCGTGTCTGGCAATATGCAGCAGAAATTCGTCTTTGTTGTTTCGGTTTTTCAGCTTGCGCTGCTGTACCGGCTGAAAACCGTGACGTTGGATATACCCCATAATTTCGTAATGGTTTCCGCGGTCTAAAATAACGTCTTGTCCTCTCTTGTCAAAACCCTGATAAGAAAGATAAGCGTTAATTTCTTCCCAATTATCACGCAGAGCAATCAATTCTTGCACGCTTTCCGGCAAAATAGCTCTTCCGTCGCCCCAAAGATGACAAGTTGAGCGTTGTTCCGGAGGACATGCCGTTTGACCATAGCGATGAATCATATACATAATTTCATCATGGCGGCCCCGTTTGACAATTTCCAAAGCCTGAGCTTCCGGCAAACGAAAAACTTCCCAGTAATAATAATTACCGTTGATT
Organism: uncultured Alphaproteobacteria bacterium; assembly: GCA_944389095.1. GTDB lineage: Bacteria > Pseudomonadota > Alphaproteobacteria > RF32 > CAG-239 > CAZU01. The sequence goes on along the minus strand of CALXLC010000015.1, from coordinate 5,553 downwards.
TCCTGTCTGACGGCAACATGTCCGTAGACGCCGTCAAGAAGTTTCATAACCTGTTTGTGCTTTTCGTTCTCATTCCAAACTGCTGCAGCCTGGGCAACACGTTCGGTAGATTCTGTTGTTTTCATAAAATAATTTTGTAAGAAGTTAATAAATGTATAATGATAAGTTTATGACTGCTTATTAATACGGTTGTTGAAAAAAATCAAGCAAAATAAATCCTCTCCTTAATCCATAATAGGTCAGGGGGATTGTATGATTTCGCCATTTCCGTAGTCCTTTTGTTGTTAAAACCGGCAAACGAAATCTACAGGGAGGAATAATAAAGACGATTAACCGAAACAATCCGGCCACACACATGACCGGATAAACTTCTGATTAATCTGTATGATTTGAAGGGCACAACTCCTTCAAACAACCACCAACACTCTACAGATTATGTTTTTACTCTGGCATACTTAAAGGTGTGTCAAAGTGGACTAAAGTGGCTTAGACTAAATGACAGATTGTTTCCTTGCATTAAAAGCTTAAATGAAGGGCGGATAAATATTTCAGAGGGGGAAGAGATGAAGAAAATAAGTTTTATTTTAATAATTGCATTTTTGCTTTTTGCCTGTGCCACGCCGGCCAAATACGATGCCAAGCTGAATGCGTTGGTCGGATTGAGTAAGACTGAATTAATACAAAAGCTCGGACAACCCAGCGCGGCCAAAATTCTGGCGAACGGCGATGAGCTTTTATCTTATGTCAAAGCCGATAATGTCTATGTTCCGTCAGAATACTATCTCTATAATCAGGGGAATCTGTATAATGAAGTCGACGGCATTTATTCTCCCTTTTTAGGGGATTATGACTTTTCGCCGTACGGAGCCAGTTTCGGTTATCAGGTTGAATATTATTGCCAAACGGTATTTTTACTGCAAAACGGTCGGGTTACGGGCTGGAAGTGGAAAGGAAACAACTGCGTCGCGCCTTAAAATGCCCGAAAATAAATCGGCCGGACTAAACCAAATGTTAACTTAAATATGCTCTACTTAAACAAACAAGAAACATTTATGGCGAGTCTGTTCGGCTGATAAATAATATGGGGATAAAGATGGGGCTGTTTGCTGAACTTCAAAACAGATTGAAGGACTCCGGCTTTTGGATTGTAGGGGCATTCCTGCTGGTGTATTTTGCTTTTCACGCCATTAACGGCGAACGGGGATTAATAAGATACCTTTATCTTCGTCAGGAGATTGCCGAAGCGGGAAAAATTGCCGAACAATACAGTCGTCAGAAGCAGCATCTGGAAGAAAAAGTCCGTCATCTCTCCAACAACAGCCTTGACTTGGATTTACTGGAAGAGAGAGCCAGAATAGTTTTAAATCTGGCCGGCGAAGATGAGTTTATTATTCTTGATGAACCGGAAAATTAAAAGAAAACGCCCTGTTTGGGGCGTTTTCTTTTTGGAGGCGGATTAAAAAATATAAATTTTAATTCCCCATAATATCAAGGCGCCGATAAGACCGGCAATAATATCATCGGCCATAATTCCCAAGCCGCCGTGCAGCCTGCGATCCGCCCAGCCGATAGGCCCCGGTTTGGTAATATCCAACAGCCGGAACAGGGCAAATCCGACAACATACAGCCGCCAGTCGGTCCCGGCCGCCAGCAGCGTCAAAGCCTGGCCCGCAGTTTCGTCAATCACAATGCAGCCCGGATCTTCTTTTCCGAGTTGGCGGGCATAAGCATCGGCTGCAAAAACACCCAAAACGGAAACCGCCAGAGCAAATGCCAGAACAGCCTGCCAGCCGCCGACCAGCGCCAAAGCATAAACAAAAGGCAGCGTTGCCAATGATCCTGCCGTCCCCGGTGCTTTGGGGGACAGGCCGCTGCCAAACCATGTTGCGGTATATTTCAGCCAAAAAGATTTCATCAAGCCCTCCCTAATCGATTCTCCTAAAGCAGATATAATGACATTTTTTGTTTGAAAACAAGGTGATATTTGAGAATGTTGGATAACTTTGTAAAAAAAGCTGTATTTTTGGATTTTTTCTGTTATACATACTCCAGCCGTTTTTTATCGCAGGACGGCATTGGTTTAACAATTCGGATTTTCGAATGCTGGAAAACGCTCATTTACCGGATCCGGAGGATTATTCTCCGCAATACAGCGAAAAGAAAACTTTTTTTTCGGAGAAAGAGATTATTTTTCGCAGTGCCGGTCGCGCCAAAGTTTTTAAAATATCTTCCCGGTTGCAGGTTGTCGTTTTGGCATTAATTTGCTTTATCGGGGGATGGAGTTTCTATTCTTATCACATATATCACAAATCCGGCAGCATCATCTCTCATAAAAATCAGGAATTAACCGAAACCAGAGATGCGTATATTGAATTGATGAGCGACTTTGTAACCATTCATAAGAACATTGACGAAGTTTTGGCCTCATTGGACAAGAAGAACGTCAAGGCCGGCAAGGAGCTTGACGAATATAAGCGTCAGGCCATGGTCGTGGAAGATAAAATCAAACAAATTACCGCGGAAACCGACTGGGTGGACGACGAGGTTCTCAACAAAAAAATGAGCCTCAATGAGGCGCTGTTGCAGCGCGATATAGCCATTTCGGAGCGGGATGAACTGCGGCAGCGGCTATCAGAGCTGGAGGAGACCGTCAAAGCGATTAAAGAAGCGGAAATGGACGTTTTTAACCGGGTGGAAGAAATTGCCTCTAAGGAAATTGATAAGATAAAGAGCGCTTTCGGCAAGATTAATGTTTCTCTGCGTCAAAAAGGGCTTTATTTCAACCCTCTGGCCAACAGCAAAAAGAAAAATCTCGGCGGGCCGTATATTCCGGCATCTGTTTCCAAGCTGGAAGATAAAAAGATGAACAAAAAAATTTCCGGCATTTATAAAAAAATGGATGATTTGGAATATTACCGGGAGGTTGTCAAGGGTGTTCCGCTGGGCAAACCCGTCTGGAGCTATTGGGTCAGCTCCAAGTTTGGCTGGCGGAGCGATCCTTTTAACAAGAAAACGGCCGGGCACAAAGGGATAGATTTGGCCAGCCGTACCGGAAACAAAATTCAGATTCAGGCGGAGGGAAAAGTCACCAAAGCCGTGCATGGCAATCGGGGATACGGCAACTATGTCGTTGTAGATCACGGCAACGGTTTTCAGACCAAATATGCGCATATGCATAAAATATATGTAAAAAAGGGTGATTATTTAAAAATAAATGATACAATAGGCGAAGTAGGCAATACCGGCCGGTCAACCGGACCGCATCTGCATTATGAGGTTTTGTATAATAACCAACCGGTAGATCCGTTGCCGTTTATTCAGGCCAAAGCGTCCTGAGCCATTAGTTTTTAAGAGAGGGAAGCATGAAAAAACTTAGAAAATTGATTTATCTGAAGATGGCACGCCGTCTGGAGCGCAGCAATGTGGAAGGCGCTTCCGTGCCGACAATCATCAGTGACAACACCAAAATCAACGGCGATATTATCAGCGAAGGCGTTGTTCACATTGATGGCATCATAGAGGGCGATATCAGCTGTAATGAGTTGATTATCGGCATTAAAGGCTCCGTAACGGGGTCCGTCACCGCAAACAGCCTGCAGTTGTTTGGCACGTTAAACGGCAAGGCTTCGGTCGACAGCCTGTTTGTGGCCAAAACAGCCAAGCTCATCGGAGACGCGACACATAATACAATCGCCATAGAACCCGGCGCTTATGTCGACGGCCGCTGCATGCGTAACGGCGCGCCGATACCGGCCGAACAGGCCAAACCGGATTTAATGCTGGTTGACAGCAGCCGCAAGCCCAAAAAAATCAGTTGATGTTACAAAAACCCCGGACGACAGAGCCGGGGTTTTGAATATTTGAGGCAAAAAAGCCGATGCCTTGAAAGCTTGGCAAAAATAATTATAATAATCAAAAAAAATCCGAAGGATATTACCGATGCCGCCGCTTTATAAAAGCCTGAAAAAGCCGGACTACCGGAGTGATTTTAACAAATCCCTCAAAAAAGAAGTATACCGAAAAGCCCTTCACATCAGCGCATTGTGGATTCCGTGGGTAATTTACGTTGCCGAAACGGATTTTGCAGCCGTTTTGTTTGCCCTGCTTTTGTGCGGCGATTTTATTTGGGAATATGCAAATTATAAAAAATATGACTGGGCCCGGCAAACATTTGGCCGCTTTTTTTTCAAAACTTTGCGGAGCGGCGAGTGTTGCGGCAGATTTTTTAAGGCCAGCGGCGCGACTTATGTCCTGCTTGCAGCTTTATTGAGCAGTGTGCTGTTTTCTAAGCCTGTTGCTGCTTTGGCCATGACAATCATGCTGATTTCCGATACGCTGGCGGCCCTGGTCGGCAAAAAATTTGGGCGTGAGAAGATTTATAAAGGCAAAACCCTGGAGGGAACGGTGGCTTTTTTGAGCAGCGCGCTGTTTGCGACGGTTTTATTCAATCCGTTGTATCCCTTCGGCATTGCCTCGGTTGCAGCTTGCCTGGCCGCGACTCTGGTTGAGATTTATGAAGATAAAATCGGTATGGATGATAATTTATCTATCCCGTTAGTGGTAGGAATCGTGTTGACTGCTATGGGATAACTCTTTGAAATAATTTATTTTGTCAAAATTCTTCAATATTTTGTCGTTTTATGCTTGCCAAGCCTGGAAAAATATGATACACCAATGTCATTGACAAGATATAATTAACAAAATTATTAACAGATCCGGACAGAAAATAACAAGACTGAGACGGGTCATAAAAAATTTAAGCTTATGAATAAAATGACAAAAACAGCAGCAGGCGTACAAGAACACATCAATGAAAAATTTGAAAAATACGCCAAAAAAAGGGGCATACTTTTACTCGGCATCCCCGGTTTCTGTGAAGTAAGCCTTTTCAACTCCGTGTCGGGGCGCAGTCAGGTACATACGGCAGTCCCGGCCAAAAAAGGCACCAAAAAGGGCTATATCGTCAATGTAGCCGACAAAAAATTAAAATTTTTTCCCGAGACGGCAGCCCACTGCAGTCCCGTGAAGAAATAAACCCAACCTTCCGCGGAGATTCGTTCAGACGATACCTCCGTATCCTTTCAAATCTGAAAAACACCAAAAGCCCTGCAACGGCAGGGCTTTGTTTTGTTTATTATATACCATAAAAATAATATGCCGTCCGCGCTTAAATCAAACCCCTGGCATTACACCGATTTAAAAATTATTCCCTCAACGCAAGACCACACCCTCAGAAAAGTGGAAGCCTCTCCACATCCGCTTAAGTTATGCCCGTGGCGCTGCCACCGCTCACGCCGTGCGTGCCTCCAGACGCCGCCTGACTCGCAGAAAAGTGGAAGCCTCTCCACCGCCGCTTAAGTTACGCCTCCAGGCGCTGCCTGGTTTCGTCCAGGGGATTTAATTGGTTGTTGACACACGCCTTTAATTTTGTTATAGTGGAGGATAGAGAAGCGGTTTCAACAGCAAAGGACGAGGACCATGAAGAAGTCGGCAGGGAAAATAATTCTTTTCGGATTAATCTGTGCCGCTTGGACCGGGGCCGCGGACTTTGCT
>CALXLC010000014.1 GCA_944389095.1 uncultured Alphaproteobacteria bacterium | reverse complement strand
TGTTAAGCCTGCCGCCAGCGTTCGTTCTGAGCCAGGATCAAACTCTCATATTAAATCTAATCCTAGCCTAAATCACTCATAAAGAATTTACTTGGTTCCTTATCAGATACTTCAGACCTTAATCTTTTCCAGATCACTGCCTGCGTATCCCCTCTCACTTATTCACTATACTTTATAACTACTGACAACTCAAACACCGCTCTCGTCGAACTTTGCTTCTCATCGTCAGCGAGAGGGTTTATAAGACAATCAATCCCAGATGTCAATAACTTTTTTTCAAAAAAAATTTGTTTTTTGTGGAAAAAGATTTAACCGTTTGATCTGGCGAAATATTAGCACGAATTTTTTTTGAGTGTCAATCTTTTTTTGGCAGACAATCAGTCTACAAACTTCTTATTTAGCGGCTATATTTCGGACACCACCTTCTATCAAAAAAAGATTCCGTCCGAATTACGTCGGATTTTAGAGGATTCTTCCAAATTTTTCTTGAAATATTCCATGAGCTTTGTATTATGAGCGATAGTTTAAAACATTATAAGGGAGGCTACAATAGCTAAAGAAAATACCAATGTGCCAGTACGTGATGGTGACGGACCGCGCATTAATGAAGATATTAAAGTAAGAGAAGTTCGTCTGATTGATGAAAACGGCGAAAACCGCGGAATAGTTTCGATTCGGGAAGCTCTCCAGATAGCGGAAGACGCCGGATTGGATTTGATTGAGATATCCCCTCAGGCTGCCCCCCCTGTTTGCAAAGTGCTTGATTTCGGCAAATATAAATATGAAATGCAAAAGCGCAAAGCCGAAGCCAGAAAGAATCAAAAAGTTGTCGAAATAAAAGAGTTGAAATTACGGCCGATGATTGACACACATGACTACGAAGTCAAAGTCAAACAGGCCAAAAAATTCCTTTCGGAAGGCAACAAAGTAAAATTTACCATGCGGTACAAAGGCCGTGAACTCAGCGCCAACGATATGGGCAAAAACGTTCTAAACCGCCTGCTGGAAGATTTGGAAGGATTGTGCAAAGTCGATTCTGCCCCCAAATTGGAAGGCAAACAAATGATGATGATTGTTTCACCGGCATAAAACGTATTTGACCGAAACAATTAAACGGGAAACTCCGGTTTCCCGTTTTTTTATTAAAAACCATCTGTTTTATCCCAAGATTCTCCGGCAGCGTACCGCCAAATATTTTCTTCTCTGCATAACCCTGCCTTTATGATGGAAAAATTTCCGCAAACTTTTTATATTCTCTTATTATCATAAAGGGAAAAACATGAAAAACGTAAATGAACTCACACCGGAAGAAGCCGCCGACGAACTCCGGCGCATTGCCGCCGAAATGGCAAAATCAGACATCGCCTACTATCAAAATGACGATCCTTATCTGACCGATTCGCAATACGACGAGCTAAAACGCCGCAATGAAGAAATCGAAAAGCGTTTTCCCGGACTGATTCGTCCCGACAGTCCGTCACACCGGGTCGGAGCCGCCGTCAAAAGCGGATTCGCCAAAATCACCCACCGTTTTCCCATGCTTTCTCTGGGCGATGTCTTCTCCATGGAAGAAGTTGACGACTTCATCATGAGCGTCAAACGTTTTTTGAACACCGCCGATATGCCGGCTTTTATGGCGGAACCCAAAATAGACGGCCTGTCTTTTGCCGCCCGGTATGAAAAAGGCCGATTCGTTTCCGGAGCCACCCGCGGCGACGGCACCGTAGGCGAAGACATCACCGCCAACCTCAAAACCATTCGTCAGCTGCCGCTGGTCATTCCGGGAAATGTTCCTGACATTTTGGAGATTCGCGGCGAAGTTTACATGTCAAAAGCAGATTTTTTTGCCCTGAACGAAAAATATGCCGCCGAAAACAAAAAAACGTTTGCCAATCCGCGCAATGCCGCCGCCGGTTCCCTACGGCAGCTTGATTCCAAAATAACCGCCGAGCGCAAACTCAGCATTTTTGCCTACACCTGGGGCGAGGTTTCCGAGCGGGTGTGGAAATCGCAGGCCGATTTTTTTGAACATCTTAAAGCCTGGGGCTTTCCGACCAATCCGCTCAACAAACTGTGCCTAAGCCTGAATGACATTGAAGAAAACTTCAAACGCCTGATGGAAATCCGCGCCTCTCTGCCTTATGATATTGACGGCATCGTCTACAAAGTAAATGATATTGCTTTGCAGGAGCGCCTCGGGTTTCTGACCCGCACACCGCGCTGGGCCATTGCCCACAAATTTCCGGCGGAACAAGCTCTCACCAAAATCAATGCGATTCGCATTCAGGTCGGACGCACCGGTGCTCTGACACCGGTAGCTGATTTGGAGCCGGTCAACGTCGGCGGTGTTATCGTTTCTCATGCCACTCTGCATAATGAAGATGAAATTAAACGCAAAGATATCCGTGTCGGCGATACCGTTGTTATCCAGCGGGCCGGAGATGTTATTCCGCAGGTTGTCAAGGTTCTGCCGGAAAAACGCCCGGCAGATTCGACCGAATTTGAGTTTCCCCATGTCTGTCCGCAATGCGGCGCGCATGCCATCCGGGAAGAAGACGAAGCCGTGCGCCGCTGCACCGGGGGTTTAAGCTGCCCGGCTCAGGCAATTGAACGCATCATCCATTTTGTTTCGCGCGACGCGTTTGATATTGCCGGTCTGGGCAACAAAATCGTCGAAGAATTTTATCATGAGGGCATCCTAAAAAATCCCGCCGATATTTTTACGCTGGAAAAACGCAATCAGGCGCTGCGGGAGGATTTGTTTGCGGCTTTGGATGACGGCAAAATCCATTTGGAAGCCCGTGAAGGCTGGGGCAAAAAATCGGTTGACAACCTGTTTAAAGCCATCAATGACAAACGCCGGATATCTCTGCCGCGTTTTATTTACGCTCTGGGCATCCGTCAGGTCGGCACGGCCACATCGCTGCTGCTTGCCAAAAATTACGGAAGTTTCAACCGCTTTATGGATGACATGAAAAACAAAGAAACCGCAAAACTTGTCGCCATTGACGGCATCGGTCCGTCCATGGCCACCGACATTGTCGAGTTTTTTCAAGAACGGCACAACCTGAATATTATTGACAAACTGCTGGCGGAAATAACCGTTGAAGATTACATTGACGACACGGATTACGATTCGCCGATAGCCGGAAAAACCGTTGTCTTTACCGGCACCTTACAGCGCATGACACGCTCCGAAGCCAAAGCCAAAGCCCAAAGCCTCGGCGCAAAAGTTGCCGGTTCCGTCTCAAAAAACACAGATTACGTCATTGTCGGCGCAGATGCCGGTTCCAAGGCGGCAAAAGCCGCAGAACTCGGCGTCAACACCCTGAGCGAAGAAGAATTTTTGAATTTAATCGGTTAAAAGAAGGAGCCCGAGGGCTCCTTCTTTTCAATTTGTTAAATTTCGTTCAACGATTGTTTAACTTCCAATTTCTTTCGAATAAACCAAACATCACTTTTCAAGTTCTATAAAAAAGAACTCATACGCCCGTGCCAGCACAACATTTAAGAAGACCGTCATCGGGGCATAAACAATCATTTGCACCAAAAGCGGCCACCCCCAAAAGCGGCATATTTCCTGAATACACATAAAAGACAATTCAAAAACAACCGCCAAAAGCAAAAACTCCCAATAATTTCCCCGGGTTCTGTTCCAAGCCGAACGCAGTGTTCCGCTGCGGCCGATAAGCGCTGAAATCCAAGCCAGATAAGGACGAAACAAAATCAGCGGCGACGTCACCACCACCACCAGAGACAATCCCAAATCCACCCAATCGCTGTCTTGCATATACCGTTGCAAAAACAACATATATTCGTCTTTAAAATCCTGAGAAAAGCCCAAGAAAAGCGGCAAAAAAGGCAACACCGCCAAAAGCAAGGCCGTCAAAACGGTCAACACGACAATTTTTGTGGAAGGCACCAGTGAATAAAACAAAGCATGGAATTCCAAATAAGGCTTTCGTTTAAAATAATAACGGAAAAAATACGCCCAAAAAACATAAACCACAGCCAACAGCAGCCACAACAGCGGCGTTTTCCAAAAATACACGCCGGCGGCCAGCATCAGATAATTAAACAACGTAAAGGGCAGCATTCCCCTGAGATTACGACGAAAATAACCCGCCGCATCTTTCAAAACCGTCCCCACCGGAAGTTTTTTGACCGTTGTATTGTCCATACCTGCTTCTCACCAATTTTTGAAAAGAGTATATAAAACAAATATTAATACCCGCTTAACAAAGACACGGACAAGAAAAAGACCGCACCTGTTTAAGGATTATTCCTGCAACACATCCCCAAACCAGAAGAAAAGTGGAAGCCTCTCCACCACCGCCAAAGTTATGCCTGTGCGGCACGCACCAGAAAAGTGGAAGCCTCTCCACCTCCGCTTAGGTTATGCCACCGGCGGCTCGCCGGCAGAAAAGTGGAAGCCTCTCCACCTCCGCTTAAGTTACGCCCCCGCCCACGCCGTGCGTGTGGTTTTGTCTAATCCTTGTAAATATAGTTTGACACTTTCCCTCAGTTATGTTAAAGTGAAAACATAATCTATAGTGTGTTGGTGAATATTTGGAGGAGTTGTGCCCTTCAAGTCTATGGATTGCCTCAGCAAAAAACAATCTGTCCGCCGCCTGCGGACGGATAAGTACGGTTAATCTTTTCTTTATCATCCCTGTAGATTTCGTTTGCCGGTTTTAACAAGAAGGGCTGCGGAAATGACGAAATCATACAATCGCTTAAAATATTTTGTTTTAACATGTTTGTTGATGGCTGTGTTTCCGGCTGAGGCCTCATGCACAATACACACACCATTGTTGGAACCAGCATCTTTTGTTTCGGACACATCATATCAACTGGCCAAGACCTGTTTTTTGCCGGATTGTTCTTATGTTTTTAATTCCCGGGATTACGACGTTTCCGACCGCCCGGATTATCAGCCTCCGGACGCGTCAAGAACCTGCGAAGGATACGGCTTCCTGTCCGAACCGCCCGAGTTCTATACCTGTGACACAATCCGTCCCGATAATGTCAAACTCTGTTACAGAAACTGCGTGCCAGACCCGGACAAACTTTGTCCTTCTCTGGGCTATGAGAAGGTTTGTCCCGACGGATGGGCTATGTCGGAAGAACGCTGCCCCTATGACGACAGTTTTGCAAAATGCTGCAATCTCTGCAGAGATTATCCTCATGAGACTATTCCCGACGGATATGACGAGAGCGCCAGCTGTTCCGGATGTGACGGCGTCAGGTATCAGATTGTCCCTCACGACTGCCCGGACGAATTCGTGGAATGTGAGTATGGTCCGGCCCTGGATGCCGAAATCTGCCAAAGCGGCGAAACCCTTAAATACAATTCATGCAAAAAATGCCTGTTTGAATGTTCGTTAACTGCCTGTCCGGCATATACGCTCTGCCGTTATGAGGAATGTTCGGAAAGATATTGTGCCATCGGCTGTGCGGAAGGCAGCTTTGACGAAGAAGCGTATTGGAGCGGCTTATAGAAGATGAGGAGAAGAATGATGAGAAAGATGAAGAAAAAAGACATTTTGGTGTTCGGAAGCTTGTTGTCTTTGATGAGTGTCAGCGGGGCTGCATTGGCGCAGAACTGTACGAGTTCGACCAGATGTGCGGAATTGGGGTATAAGAAATCGGCGGCGGATTGTGACGGCATGGAAAGCCTGGTCTGTCCGTTTGACAGTAGCAAGTATTTTTGCGTGGAGGCCGGAGATTCTGCGGCCGGAGCGTCTCCCGGCTCGATTCTGTATTCTGACGGAACAGTTTCGGACAGTGTTATTCCGAGCAAGACGGCGGTTGGTATTGTGGCTTATGTCGCCGGTTCGACGAGGTTTGCTGTGGCACTGGAAGAGAGAAGCTATTTTTTGCGGTGGTCTACGCCGAGTTATGAGGACTTATCGTGTTTAACAAATTATAGCAGCACGGCAGAGGCACAAACAGACTTTAGAGGAGCAACAAACACCTCATGTATCGTAAATTACAGTAGCAGTAATAGCTATCCGGCGGCAGAATACTGTAATACTTATAAACCGGTTTCAAGCGGTAAAGGCAGCAGCGGCTGGTACTTACCGGCAGCGGGTGAATTGTATGTTACCAGTTTCAGCTATGGAGCTATTAATTTAGGGCTTCAAAAATTATCTAAGACGCAGCTTCAGAATGCTTATTACTGGTCTTCGTCCGAGAGCAGTAGCAATTTCGCCTGGTACGTCAGCCCGTCCGACGGCTCCATGACCTACAGCTATAAGTATTACAACACTAGCCGCGTTCGTTGTGTCCTCGCTTTTTAACTATTTATCCCTTCAACTATTTACCTCTCGCGGCTTGCCGCGAGAGGCAAATTTTTTTCTGCCTCCCGCCTTCAAGCTTTAGCTTGAAGGCGGCATTTTTGCGGCTTTGAAAAAACAAACAGCAACCGTCTAAAGATTATTCCGTCAACCGGCTATTCTATCAGCCGGCACTCAACCCGCAGAAGAGTGGAATTCTCAAAACAGCCGCTTAGATATTGCCACCGGCGGCTCGCCGGCAGCCGCTTAAGTTATGCCAGTGGCGCTGCCACCGCGCGCCTACTTAAAGATTACTTAGGCAGCCAGTTATGCCCCCGCCCGCTGGGCGGGTGTGGATAAATTAAGAAAGAGGGTTGCAACTTAAACAAATATTTTATATAGGAATAAACGTTTCGGGTGCATAGTGTATAATTGTGCCGGGATTACCATAAACAAAAAACAAAGGACGGGCAGCGTGGCCATATACAGTGAATTACCGGTTTATCGTGACAGTTATCGTTTGTTGTTGGAGATTTACAAGGTCACCAATACGTTTTCCCGCGAGTACAAGTTCAGTCTGGGGCAGGACATGCGCAGAGACACGCTTTCGCTGTTTCGCAATCTGTACCGCGCCAACAAAAATCAGGACAAACGGGAATTTCTGGACGCGTTTCTGGATGATTTTGAGCTGTTGAAGCTGCAAATAAGAGTCTGCCTGGACCTCAAATTATTATCATATAAAAAAATGGCCGAGATAGCGCTGATTACCGACAGCATCGGCAAGCAGATAACCGCTTGGAAAAACAGGGGCAAATAAAAACCGCCTGCGGCCGTTATTTTTTTGAGAAGCGTCCGAAACGCTGCGACAAAAAACGGTTTTGCCGGAATTCGTGCGGTTACGGCCGTACGGAGCGAGCATGTTTTATTTTCAAAAGGACTGCCGACAGCTGCAGAAGGCGGTTGTTAAGACCAAAACGGGCAGTCAGGATTGTGTGGCTGGTCTTCGTCCGAGAACAATAATAACAACGCGTGGCGGGTCAGACCGTCCGACGGCAACATGAACAACAACAATAAGAATAACAACAATAACCGCGTTCGTTGTGTCCTCGCTCTTGGAAATAAAGTTGAACAAAATAAAAGACTGTTTTGCCGGAATTCGTACGGTTACGGCCGTACGGAGCGAGCATATTTTACTTTTAAAAGGACTGCCGACAGCCGCAGAAGGCGGTTGTTAAGACCAAAACGGGCAGTCAGGATTGTGCGGCTGGTCTTCGTCCGAGAACAATAACAATAACGCCTGGAACGTCAGACCGTCCGACGGCAATATGAACAACAACAACAATAAGAATAACAATAACCGCGTTCGTTGTGTCCTCGCTCTTGGAAGTAAAGTTAAAAAAGCAGCATTTTTTGCCGGAATTCGTGCGGTTACGGCCGTACGGAGCGAGCATGTTTTATTTTCAAAAGGACTGCCGACAGCCGCAAAGCGCGGTTGTTAAGACCAAAACGGGCAGTCAGGATTGTATGGTTGGTCTTCGTCCGAGAACAATAACAACAACAACGCGTGGGTTGTGCGACCGTCCGACGGCGATATGAACAACAACAATAAGAACAACAACAATAACCGCGTTCGTTGTGTCCTCGCTCTTGGAAATAAAATTGAACAAAAGGGTAATCCCGGTCATTAGCTTGGTTGGTGTGCTATGCAGCTTGAATTATTTGATACCTCTTATGCCGAACCCGTAAAGCTGGAGGAAATGTTTGCCGCTTATTACGATTGTCGGCGCAACAAACGCAAAACGTTTAACGCTCTGGAGTTTGAGGGGGATTTTGAACATCGCCTGATAGAACTGTGGCGCCAGATTAACAACCGGACCTATTATCCGGGAAAATCCATCGCTTTTATTGTCAACAAACCGGTCAAAAGAGAGATTTTTGCCGCCGATTTTCGCGACCGTATCGTGCATCATCTGGTGATTAATAAGCTGATGCCTTTGTTTGAGGCGCTGTTTATCCGTGACAGCTATAGCTGCCGGGCCGGCAAGGGGACGATGTACGGCGTGCGGCGGATTGAGGAGTTTGTCCGCGAATGTTCCGGAAATTATCAAAAAGACTGCTATATTCTCAAAATGGATATCCAGTCTTTTTTTATGAGCATAAACAAAGATATTCTGTATAAGCGGCTGGAGAAGTTTATCCGCCGGTATTATCACGCCGTGGATAAAGAGATTATTCTCGGCCTGGTGAAGATTATTGTTTATCATTGCCCGCAGCAAAACTGCAACATTAAGGGCAAACGCAGCAACTGGGACGGGCTGCCCGCCTCCAAAAGCCTGTTTAAGACAGATAATCTGCACGGGCTGCCGATTGGCAATTTGTCGTCCCAGGTTTTTGCCAACTTTTATATGGACGCCTTTGACAAGTATGTCAAAAACGAGCTCAAGGTCAAATATTACGGGCGGTATGTCGATGACTTTGTGATTGTGCACCCGGACAAACAGTTTTTGATAAAAATTCAGGACAAGCTGCGCCGCTTTATTGCCGAAAAACTCGGGCTGAGACTTCATCCGCGCAAAGTGTATCTGCAGCATTTCAGCAAGGGCGTCAAATTTATCGGCGCGGTGGTCAAGCCGGGGCGCGTTTATATTGCCAACCGCACCAAGGGAAATTTGTATCGGAAGATTGAAACGTTCAACGCCGTGGCCGCCAAAAATGCCGCTTATGCCGAGCAGGCCGAGCATTTTGTTTCCAGCATCAATTCTTATCTGGGATTTATGCTGCATTACAGCACTTATAAAATCCGCCGCAAAATGTTGTGGAATAACATTTCAGACCGATGGTGGAAGCTGATTTACACTTACGGCAGCGCCAAAAAAATCGTTTTGAAAAAAAACTGGACCACGCAGGTTAAGTATCTTCGCCTGATGCGCAATAAAATTCCGGTGGAAGAGGGCGGCGATATCTTTTGAGCGGAAGATGTTTTGACAAAGGCCCCGAAGCGAGTTCGGAGCCTTTGGGCACTGTTGGTTATATAGCGGATTGGATTACATGTTTGCAATGTCGCGGATGTTGGAAACATTGCGCATGTTCAGCTCTTTGCGCATTGCCGCGCAGGCCTCTTCCAGACGGGTCGCATCCGGACCGCCGGTCTGAGCCATGTCGGGACGTCCGCCGCCGCCCTGAGCGCCGACAAACGGAGCCACGGTCTTAATCAGCTCAACAGCGGAGATTTTGTCTTTCAGGTCGTCGGTAACGCCGATAACCACGGAAGCCTTGCCCTCGTTGCCCGCAAACAGGGCAATGACGCCGGAACCGATTTGCTCCTTGATTTCATCAACAAAAGCTTTCAGTTCTTTGGCCGGAATATCTTCCAAAACTTTGCCGACGAACTTGATGCCGTTGATGGTTTCGATTTTGTCCTGATTGTCGGCGGTTTTGTTGCTGACCAGTTTTTTCTTGAGGTCGAAAACCTGAGCCTCAAGCTTTTTCTTTTCTTCAAGTAATTGATTAACGCGAGCCTCTATATCGTTGAAACTTGATTTTAAAAGATTTCCGACGCGGTGCAGCTTGTCCTCAATGTCCTGCGTAAATTTTTCGGCGGCATGGCCGGTCACGCATTCCAGACGGCGAACCCCCGCCGCAATCGCAGATTCTGACGTAATGTTGAAATAACCGATGTCGCCGGTGTGCTTAACGTGCGTTCCGCCGCACAATTCTTTGGAAACGTCGTCGCCGACACAGACAACCCGGACCTCATCGCCGTACTTTTCGCCGAACAAAGCCATGGCACCGCAGTTCATCGCCTCGTCATGGCTCATCAAAACGGTGTGAACCGGATAGTTGGCGCGTATCATCCTGTTGACCGCATCTTCCAGATCGCGCAGCTCTTCTTCGCTGATTTGCTTGGGATAAGCAATGTCAAAGCGCATCCGGTCGGCCGCCACCAGCGAACCTTTTTGAGTGACGCTGCTGCCAAACTTCAGCTGCAGAGCCTTGTGGAGAAGGTGGGTGACGGTATGGTTGCCCTCAATGGCGTGACGATTGTCTTCATCAACCCGAAAATTGGCAAAATCTCCGGTCTTAAGGCTGCCTTTGAGCATTTTGCAGACATGAACGTAAAGGCCGTTAAGTTTTTTCTTGGTGTCGGAAACTTCAATTTCGCAGGAATCATTGACAATTTTTCCCTTGTCGCCGACCTGACCGCCCATTTCGCCGTAAAAAGGCGTCTGATTGGCCAGCAGATAAAAGTCACCGCCGCTGACCTCGGAAACCTCCTTGCCGTCTTGAACCAGCGCGGTAATCTGTCCGTCGGCCCGCAGGGTGGTATATCCCAGAAATTCGGTCGGCGCCAGTTTGTTTTGCAGGTCGAACCAGATTTTTTCGGTGCCCGCATCGCCGGAACCGGCCCAGTTTTTGCGCGCTTCGGCCTTTTGGCGCTCCATGGCGCGGTTAAAGCCTTCCACATCGACGGACAAGCCTTTCTGACGGAGAATATCTTCGGTCAGATCCAACGGAAAACCATAAGTGTCATAGAGTTTAAAGGCTTTTTCGCCGTCAAGAAACCATTTGTCCTTATTGCCAAGGCCTGAGGCCGAAATTTCGTCCTCCAGCAGGTGCATGCCTTTGGAAAGCGTTTTCAAAAAGCGCTGCTCTTCCAGCTTGATGGTGTCGGTAATCAGCGTTCCGGCGCGGTAAAGCTCGGGATAAGCCTCGCCCATTTCCTGCTGCAGGGTGGGGATGAGCTTGTACATCATCGGTTCGTTGACGCCCAGCATGTAGGCATGACGCATTGCCCGGCGCATAATCCGGCGCAAAACATAACCGCGCCCTTCGTTGGAGGGCAAAACGCCGTCGGCAATCAGAAAAGCGGTGGAGCGCAGATGGTCGGCAATCACGTTATGAGAGGCTTTTAACGGCCCTTCGGGATCGGAATTGGCAATGTCCGCAATCGCTTTGATAAGGTGGCGGAAAATATCAATGTCAAAATTGGAGTGCACGCCCTGCAGAATGGCAGACATTCTCTCCAGCCCCATACCGGTATCAATCGACGGGCGTTTCAGCGGAATGCGGGAGCCGTCCGGCAGGTCTTCAAACTGGTCAAAAACCAGATTCCAGATTTCAATCCAGCGGTCGCCGTCTTCTTCCGGCGTGCCGGGCAGACCGCCCCAGACTTCGGGACCGTGGTCGTAAAATATTTCGGAGCAGGGACCGCAGGGCCCGGTGTCGCCCATTTGCCAGAAGTTGTCTTTGGTGGCAATGCGGATAATCCGTTCGTCAGGCAGGCCGGAAACTTTTTTCCAGATATTATAAGCCTCGTCGTCGTTATGATAAATGGTGACCGCCAGTTTTTCTTTGGGAATGTCAAACTCTTTGGTCAGCAGTTCCCAGGCAAAGAAAATGGCATCGTCTTTGAAATAGTCGCCAAAAGAAAAGTTGCCCAGCATTTCAAAAAACGTATGATGACGGACATCGTAACCGACACTGTCAAGGTCGTTGTGCTTGCCGCCGGCCCGTACTGATTTTTGGGAGGTTGTGGCCCGGGTATAGTCGCGGATTTCGTTGCCGGCCAGAATGTTCTTAAACTGAACCATGCCGGAATTGGTAAACATCAGCGTCGGATCATTGTCCGGCACCAGAGAAGAAGACGGAACAACCTTGTGTCCGTGCTTTTCAAAGTAATTCAGAAAAGTGCTTCTGATTTGTTTAACAGTGGTTGTCATTACTTATATCCCAAAAATCTCAAAACAATTAACCCTGTATTCATAATGCAAACTTGTGCCGCTGTCCAGTTTAAATTTATTCAATTTCAGCGTTTAACGCCTTTTTTTCATCAAAAAGATAAATATCCTTCTTGCCAAATCGCCGGAGCCGGATAAAATAAAACCGATAAACGGAGAATTTTATTGATAATTGAGGACTTGCTTTATAAAGGACGGGTGGTTTCCTGTTATAACAGCCTGCTGATTGACGTCAGGCTGGATGACGATTCGCCGGCGGCCGTGTTCTGTGCCTCCTCGGAAGCCGCGGCGCTTTGCAAAGCCGGAACCGAAGTCTTTGTCCGCCGCGCACCCGGAAATTTGCGCAAGGTGCGATATGAGCTGGAATACCTGAATTTGGATGAGGGGCTGATTTTTGTTAATCCCTCCGCCAACCGCAAATTGTTTCAGGAAGCTTTCGAAAACGGGGTGCTTAAAGAGTTCGGCCGCTATGAAAACTGTCGCGAAATTGAGCCGGACGACCATTTGCAGCATGTTGACTTTGAGCTGAGCAGCAACGCCGGAGAAAAGTGTTTTGTTTTTATTGAGGATGTCTATAACAAAACGGCGGGATATTCGGTCTTTCCGGCCGGCATCAATTTTTTTGAAATGGAAATGTTTGAAGAAATGGAAAAACTGCGGGACGAAGGACATCAGACCTGTGTTTTTATGCTGGTACCCCGGCAAGACAGCGTTGAGGCAAAATTCAGCTGGAATCTTGACCCGATAGCCGCCGCCAAAATTTTTGACGAGGCAAAAAAAGGCTTAAATTTTGTTTGTTATGGTTGCATTCTTGATAAAAAAAGTGTATCAATAGCCCGTAAAATGAAAATAATTTATTAGTGAACCGAGGTTTATTGTGGCTTATAAAAGAAAAGACGGCATCGTTATTCATGATGACAAGGAAGATTTTGAAAAAATGCGCAAGGCCGGCCGTCTGGCAGCCGAGTGTCTGGATTATTTGACGCCTTATGTGCAGGTCGGCGTTTCTACAGGAGAATTGGATGATTTGTGCCGGGAATTTATTGTCAGCCACGGAGCCGTCCCGGCCTGCCTCGGATATCGCGGCTATCCCAAAACGCTTTGCATTTCCATCAATCATGTTATTTGCCACGGCATTCCCAGCTATGAACGCAAGTTGGCGGACGGCGATATTCTGAATATTGACGTCACGGTCATTCTGGACGGATGGTATGGCGATACCAGCCGCATGTATTATGCCGGAAAACCAAAACTGAAGGCAACCAGACTGTGCGATGTGACTTATGAATGCCTGATGCGCGGGATAGATGTCGTCCGTCCCGGTGCTCATTTTGGGGATATCGGCGCTGTAATCGAAGAATATGCGCATAAATACGGTTATTCCGTCGTCGATATGTTTTGCGGCCATGGGTTGGGAACGGTCTTCCACGATGCGCCGAATGTTATGCACTGCGGCCGCAAAGGAACCGGACCGGTTATGGAAGAAGGGATGTTTTTCACCATAGAACCGATGATTAATATCGGCAAACCCGACGGCATTATCCTAAAAGACGGCTGGACATCCGTTACCAGAGACAAAAGCCTGTCCGCCCAGTTTGAGCATTCGCTGGCGGTCACCAAAGACGGATATGAGGTGTTTACCTATTCCCCCAAAGGCTTAGACAAGCCGCCGTATAAGTTATAAAATTTGTAAAGGACTGCTTTGATGGAGGACATATCAGCCCGGCCGGACTATCTCGGACATCGCCAGCGTATTCGTCGGCGTTTTTTGCTGGGCGAAGGAAAAGACATGGCCGATTATGAGCTTTTGGAGCT
Organism: uncultured Alphaproteobacteria bacterium; assembly: GCA_944389095.1. Classification (GTDB taxonomy): domain Bacteria; phylum Pseudomonadota; class Alphaproteobacteria; order RF32; family CAG-239; genus CAZU01. Next base: position 25,217 of record CALXLC010000014.1, on the reverse strand, counting down.
GGCGTTGACCATGGCGATTCCGCGTAGGGATGTTAAACCCCTGGCCAAAACCCTGATAAAAAAGTTTGGCAGCTTCGCCGGTGTTGTCAATGCGTCGCAAAATGAACTGGCGGCAGTCGAAGGTGTCAAGGAAAACACCATAACCATGCTCAAACTGATTAAAGCCGCAGCCCTGCGGACATCATGGCAAAACCTTAATGCGGACGATGCGCCGGTAATCAACAGTTTTGATTCGCTGGTGGATTATTGCCGTTCGGCAATGGCATACGGAGATATCGAAGAATTCCGGATTATTTATCTGAACACCAAACTACGCCTTATAGGCGAGGAGACCATGCAGAAAGGCACGATTAACAGCGTGTCGATTCATCCGCGGGAAGTCATAAAATCCGCCATGGAGCAAAAAGCGGCGGCAATTATTATGGTGCACAACCATCCTTCCGGAGATACGACGCCGTCCAAAGCAGATATAGAAATGACCAAAGCCGTCGCCAGGGCGTGCAGGCTGGTAAATATAACCTTGCTGGATCATTTGATAATCAGCCGCAGCAGCTGTTACAGCTTTGCCGAACACATAGACTTAAAAAATTTATAAAATTGCTTCAATCAGATGTGTGAGGTTGGTGGTAAACAATTTGACCGAAATCGCCAACAGAATGATTCCGAAAAATTTTTGCAGCATATAAATAAAACCGGGTTTAAGAACGGTCTGAAGCCTTTTAGTGAGTTTCAAAACCAGATAAACCAAAAACATATTGCAAAAAACGGCCAGCAAAATGTTCAAATCATCATACTGAGCCCGAATTGACAGCAGAGTCGTCAGGGCCCCGGCTCCCGCAATCAGCGGAAACACCACCGGAACAAAAGTTGCATCTTTGGGAGCATCTTCCGGATCTTTAAAAATTTCAATATCCAAAATCATTTCCATAGCAATAACAAAAATAATCAGCGAGCCGGCCACGGCAAACGAAGAGATGTCAACATTAAACAGATTCAGGAAAGCTTCCCCGACATAAAAGAAAATAAGAAACATAACTAAAGCCAACAGAGTAGCTTTGCCCGCGTTGATTTTTTTGCCTCTTTTCTTTAGCGCCAAAATAACCGGAATAGAGCCGGTGATGTCAATCACCGCAAACAAAACAAAAAACGAGCTGATAAACTGCTGCCAGTTAAAATGTTCCAACATGATACGTCTCCGTCCGGTTATAAGAAAGAATGAGCTATAAATAACACAAATAAAAAGCCAGTCAATAACAATGTATTGATAAAACAAAGCACATCTAAAAGTTTATTTTTTTTAAGATAAACACAATATGTCCAAATAAAGCTTGCAAAATTCATTTTTATGAACTAGCCTCAAAGCACTATACAGAGATTCTGTATAGGTACCTGAAAGGTACGAAGCCGTGACAAGCTATCATTAACGACACAGTTTTTCTTACTTTGTTGTTAAAAAATTTATTCCTGCTGAACTTCTATAGGGACCACTATAGGAATAAAGATGGGACTATTTGCGCAACGCTGAAACAACTCAGGCGTGCGCGAACTATACCCGTACGCAGGAAAGATGTCATCTTCGCCGCCTTCGGGCGGCGTTTTTTTTAGGAAATTTTTGATAAAGGACAGTGTTTGTGATGAAGTATTACATAGTAAGCGGAGGGTTTGATCCGTTGCACGAAGGTCACATATCGTTGATAAAGTCGAGCCGGGAAGAGAGCGACGGAGTGATAGTATTGCTGAATTCGGACGCATGGCTGTGCCGGAAGAAGGGGAAGAACTTTATGAGTTACGAAACGCGTAAAGTGATTTGCGAGAATTTGAAGGGAGTAGAGGCGGTTATAGGTTTTGATGACGGCGACAACACGGCGAGTGACGGGATAAGGAGAGTAAGGGAAGCGTATCCGGAAGCGGAATTGGTATTTGCGAACGGCGGGGACCGGACGCGGGAGAACATTCCGGAGACGGCGGTCTGTCAACAATATGATGTAAAGCTGGCTTTTGGAGTAGGCGGGGCGGACAAAGCCAACAGTTCGTCCTGGTTGTTGAGAGATTGGAGAGAGGGAAATGCGGCCAAACGGGCTTCCTAGAGTAAGCGTTATAACGATTATAAAAAATCTGCGGGACAACGGCCGTGAGGATTATTTTTTTGAGTGTGTAAATTCCGTAAGGAAACAAAAATACGAGAACTTGGAACATGTAGTAATAGACGGCGGTTCAACGGACGGAACACAGGAGTTTTTGAAGGAGCGGGGAATAGCGTTTATAGAAGAAGCGGATAAAGGCATAGCCGAAGGGATGAACCACGGAATAAATCATGCGACGGGCAAATACATCATATTTCTGAATTCAGACGACTATTTCATTAACGAAACGGGATTGGAAAAAGCAATTTCAGTAATGGAGACCTCAGGAGCCGACTTTGGATACTCTGATGTTGATTTTATCAGAAAAACCGGAGAGATAAAGGTTCGCCGGTCAGATATATATCCGCTTTTCAGCGTTATGAGTTTGTGTCATCAGGGAATGATTTGTCGGAAGGATTTATTTGAGCGCGCCGGCTTTTTTGACGAGAGTTTCCGCATAAGCGGAGATTATGACTTTGTGTTGAGGAGTGTAGAAAGCGGAGCCGGGTATGTAAGGCTTGCGGAACGTTTTGCGGCATTTCGGGAAGGAGGCGTTTCGACAACGGACACGAAGATGGTCCAACATGAAACCTGGTTGGTTCACCAAAAGCATTACGGAGATAAAATCAGTCTTTCGGATACCGTAAAATATATGAGAGAGCAGTGGGTACCGTTCGGAATATTGGAGAAACATGTAAGAAAACAGTCGTTGAAGGAACGGATAAAGTTTAAACTGATAAATTTTCGCCATTACGTGCAGTCCAAAAGAAAAGAAATTTTTGATGTCCGCACGCGCAAAGGCAAAAGACGAATAATATTATTTGGAATTCACATAATAAAGGAAGAGAAGAGATGAAAGTAGGTCTAATCAGCGGGATAACCGGACAGGACGGAAGTTATTTGGCGGAGTTGCTGCTGGAGAAGGGATATGAAGTACACGGGCTGGTGAGAAGGAGCTCAAGTTTTAACACGGGACGGATAGCGCATCTGCAGGGGAACGAGAGGCTTCATCTTCATTTTGGAGATTTGAGTGACAGCAGCAATCTGACGCGTCTTGTGAAGGAGATTGAGCCGGATGAGATATATAACCTGGCGGCCCAGTCGCATGTGAAAGTGTCATGGGATTGCCCGGAATATACGGCGGACAGTGATGCGCTGGGCACGCTGAGATTTTTGGAAGCAATAAGAATAAACGGACTGGAGAAGAAGACAAAGTTTTACCAGGCATCGACATCGGAATTGTATGGATTGATACAAGAACCAGTCCAGAACGAGAAGACGCCGTTTTATCCGCGGTCGCCGTATGCGGTAGCAAAGTTATACGGGTATTGGATTTGCGTAAATTACCGGGAGAGTTTTGGAATATATGCCTGCAACGGGATATTGTTTAACCATGAGAGCCCGCGTCGGGGAGAAACGTTTGTGACCCGGAAGATAACGCTGGCGGCGACGCGGATAAAAGAAGGGCTTCAAGATGTATTGGAACTGGGAAATCTGGATGCGAAACGGGATTGGGGCCACGCCAGAGACTATGTCGAAGGAATGTGGAGGATATTGCAGCAAGAGAAGGCTGATGACTATGTGCTGGCGACGGGGACGACGACGTCGATAAGAGATTTTTGCAGTCTTGTATTTAAGGAGCTTGGCCTGGAGCTTGAGTGGCGCGGACAGGGAGTAAATGAGGAAGGCGTAGAGAAAGCGACAGGCAAGGTATTGGTACGTGTCAATCCGAAATATTTCCGTCCGGCGGAAGTTGATTTGCTGCTTGGCGATTCGAGCAAGGCAAGAAAAGTTCTGGGATGGAAACCGAAGTACGATTTGGCGGCGTTGGCGAAAGAAATGGTCGAGGAAGACCTCAAGCTTGCCCGTCAGCAAAAAGTTCTGCGTGATAATGGTTTTGATATTCCTCTGCTTAAAGAGGCGTAAAATGATGAGAAAGGATTCAAAAATATATGTTGCCGGACACCGGGGATTGGTGGGATCTGCCATTCTGCGCAAATTGCAGTCTCTCGGGTATAATAATATTGTTACACGCAGCCATAAAGAACTGGATTTAACCAATCAGGATGCGACGCGCCGTTTTTTTGAGACAGAACGTCCTGAATATGTGTTTCTGTCGGCAGCGAAAGTTGGCGGCATTATGGCCAACCAGACCTATCCGGCAGAGTTTATTTATAAAAACTTAATGATATCGGGCAATATTATAGACAGCGCGTATCACAGCGGTGTCAAAAAGCTGTTGAATTTGGGGTCATCGTGTATCTATCCGCGTCTTGCGCCTCAGCCGATGAAAGAAGAGTGTTTGCTGACTTCGTCATTGGAAAAGACTAACGAGGCATACGCCCTGGCCAAAATAGCGGCAATAAAACTGTGTCAGTATTACAACCAGCAATACGGAACAAATTATATTTCGGTGATGCCGACCAATCAGTACGGCATAGGGGATAATTTTAATATGGAAACGGCGCATCTGCTTCCGATGATAATGCGTCGGTTTCATTTGGCAAAACTGCTGAGCCGGGAAGACTGGGCAGCTATCCGTGCGGATCTGCAAAAATATAAGTTGGGCTGGGGGCTGGATGAAACGCTTGATTTGAAGGATACAACCTCCGTAGAAAAAGCCTTAAATGCAGTCGGAGCATATCGGAATAAAGTTGTTGTCTGGGGAGACGGTTCCGTATACCGGGAATTAATGAGTTCGGACGATTTGGCGGATGCATGCGTTTATCTTATGGAAAACAAAGATTATGAAGAAATCGGTGAGTTTGTAAATATCACCGACGGAACCGATATCAGGCTGAAGGAATTATTTGAACTTGTACAAAAGATAGTCGGCTTTGAGGGAACAATCGAATATGACCGCAGCAAACCCAACGGCACGCCGCGCAAGCAAATGGATGCCACGCGCATCAAATCTCTCGGCTGGCAGCCTAAAATCAATCTTAATGACGGCATCAAATCTTTTTATGAATGGTATAGGAGCTGAAAAATGTATGAATATCTGATTATCGGCGGTGGCGTTACCGGCATCACCCTCTGTAAAAAGCTTAAAGAAAAAGGCATCAAAAATGTGATTGTTCTTGAGGCACAGGCAGAAGCCGGCGGTCTGTGCACCACCAAAAACATCAACGGACATCAGCTGGATATAGGCGGGGGCCATTTTTTCCACACCAAACATCAGGAAGTGTTTGATTATGTGTTCAAATATATTCCGGAGAGTGAATTTAATTTTATTCCGCGGGTATCAAAACTCAAGTTGGGTGAAACAACCATAGATTATCCCGTTGAATCAAATTTATGGCAGCTTCCGTTAAAGCAGCAGATAGAATATATTATTTCCGTTGTCCGAAACGGAGAAGCTCTTGGTGCGCCGGAGCCCAAAAATTATGAAGAATGGATACGGTGGAAACTGGGGGATAAAATATGCGACACTTATATGATACCGTACAACAGCAAATTGTGGGGTGTAGAACCTCATGATATGGATGTGGATTGGTTGTATAAAATTCCCCGCGTTAACGTCGAAGAAGTTCTGCAATATTGTCTGGAGCGAAAACAGGATGTTAACAAGTTTCCGGCGCATATTAATTTTTATTATCCGAAAAAAGGCGGATTTCAAAGAATATTTGATGCCTTGTATGCAGATGAAAAAGAAAATGTTGTTCTCAACACGCCGGTAACCAAACTGGTTCGTCAGAATGACGGCAGTTGGCTGGTGAATGATAAATATACGGCAAAAAATGTAATTAACACCTCGCCGTGGAATGATTTGTTTGAGGCTTTGGGACGACCGGCGGCGTTAGCTGATGATTTTGCAAAAATCAAATATAACAGAATAGTCGTCTCCCTGTATGAGAAGGATTATGATTGCAACTGGCATTGGCGCTATGTTCCGGATATCGACAGAAATTATCATCGCGAATTTTATATTCATAATTTTGCTGCGGACAGCAAGCCAAACGGCATTTATGTTGAAACAAACGTCAAACGCTATAACGGAGAGGAAAGCTGTGTCGGCGGCAAAGAAATTTATCATTATGAAACCAAAGCGGCGTATCCGATACCGGTTATCGGTCATGCGTCGGCAATCAAAAATATTTTGGCATATTACAAAGATAAAAATCTCTTTGGCGTTGGCCGTTGGGGACAACACCAGTATCAGAACGCCGATGTCTCCATGTTTGAAGCCATCAAATTTGTGAATAACGTGAAAGCCTAATGAGAAAAGAATGACCGATTATCAAAAACTTTGCAAAAAGGATTGTTATAATTTTATCTCGCCGTATGGTTTGGGAGATACTCTGATGCTGTGCGGCTTCCATAAAGCGTGGGAAGAAAAAAATAAAGGAAAAATACATTTTATCATCCAACCTTCCCACGAGATTGTCATGAAAATGTATGGCATCAAAAATTATACGCTGCTGAAGTTTGAAAGAAAGTGGTTTAAAGAAGAATTTTTAACTTTGGGTAAGCAACATCCGATTCCTGAAATAGGAAAACCTTATGTCGCTCATCCTGAATTTATAGAAAATAAAAAAAATATTCTAAAAAAATTCAATGAATTAAATATGAATTTTATTGAATTATATAGATACTTTCTTGAGTTGCAAAAAGGTGTAAACTTTGAAAAACCGATTTACTATCCAAAGATGAAGCAAAAATTTAAAAATAAAATTGAAAAAATAGCTCCTTTGGAAAAAATAGTTTTATTCTGTCCTGAAGCAAAATCTATAAAACAACTTCCTAAGTTTTTTTGGGAAAATTTAGCAAAAGAAATTAGAAAAAAAGGTATGTTCATTATTTCAAATGTGAATAATAGCGAAGAGCAAATCCCTGAAACATATGATATCTCAATGTCGTTAGAAGAAGTAATAAGCCTTGCGTTATCCTGCAATCATGTCTACTCATTACGTAGTGGACTATGTGATTTGATTTTTAAAAAAGGAATGAATTTAACTATTTATTATGATAGTGAAAATACAAAAAAATTATACAGCCTTAATAATATATTCTACAACAAAAAAAATATCATTAAAGAAAAAGTTATCAATATTGATATAAAACAAAACAGCTATTATCCTTTGGTAAGTATAGTAACGCCAGTATTCAATTTAATACAAAATGAAAGAAAGCAGACGTTTATTGAGAATTTAAAATCTGTTAATAGTCAAACATATCCAAATATTGAACATATTATTATTGATGGAGCATCAACGGATGGAACAATAAATTTATTGAAAAAATATGCGCAAAAAGGTTGGATTAGATATTTTTCAGAAAAAGATAGTGGCATCTATGATGCTATGAACAAAGGGATTGAAAAGGCAAAAGGAAAATATATTGCATTTTTAAACTCAGATGATTTTTATCATAATTTGTCAGCTATTGCAGAATCTGTTAAAAGACTAGAAGAAACAAATAGTGATTTTTCTTTTGGTACGGTCAAAATGCTTGATGAGAAAAATAATAAAATTTTGATGTTTTATCCACTAGAGCGTCTTGTACTTAACTCTATGCCATTTTCTCATCAGTCAATGTTTTGTAAAAAATCTGTATTATTAAAAGAAAAATTTGACACTCAATTTAAGTTAGCTGCAGATTATGATTTAATTCTTCGATTATATTTGCAACAAAGAAAAGCTGTACAAGTTGATGCTGAAATAGCCACATACCGGATGAATGGCATATCTGGAAAAAATTATGAAAAATGTGTTTTGGATTATATAAAGGTCTATGAAAAAAATTATTCCAAATATGTTTCTAAAAAACATTTTGAGAATATGATTCGTAAAAATATTATTCCTAAAAAAATAACAAATTTATTCAAAAAAAAGTATCCACGTTTTTGGGGAATTTCACAAGAAAAAATAAGCTTTTGTGGAATACCTTTGTATTCTGTTATTAAAGCAGATAACGAAAAAATAATTAAGCTATTCTTTTCTATTCCACTAATTGGAATATCGCAAAAGAATAAAGTTTATCGTATAAGATTATTTAATAAAATAAATCTCTTTAAAATAAACAAAAAAGTATAGAGGTTAAAATGGAAAAAATAGAAAATTATTGGAAACTATCCTTTGGTAGTGATGTTTTGGGTGTTGTTTTTACAAAAGATAATAAAATATTTAGAGGTATTAGGCCCCAAAAAGAAGAATATGTTAGGGAGCTATTGTCTGGAGGATTAATAAATGAACTTATGCAAAAAGAAATGATTCCCGAAACAATAATTTCAAAGTTTTATTCTGATGAATTTAATCTCATTTTGCAGCATAAAAAGATTCCAATTATTTTAGAACCTAAATATTGGTCATTTTCGATGCTCAAAGACGCAGCAATACATATTTTACATGTAAATCAAATTGCTAATAAACATGGAAAACAACTAATTGATGCCCACCCATGGAATATAACATTTTTTCAGAACAAACCAATTTTTATTGATTTTGGAAGTTTTGTTCCTTATACAAAAGAAACTGCGAATGGTTTCCTTCTAGAATATAAACGTCTTTTAGCCTCATTATTGCTAATGAATTGCTGTGATGTTTATTTTGGACGAAAAATTATTTATGATGGAGAAAGTTTTTATTTAAGAACACAACCAGCCCAAACAATTGAAAATACAATGACATATTCAAATGCAGTATCTTATTTTAAAGAATATCATAGAAAACATTCTTCCCCAAAATTGAACTTAATGATAAGTAATGTATTTGATAAAAATATCTTTGAACCAGAGTATATATCACAAATTTTCTCGTATCCTGTACAGAAAAGTGCTTGGGGAAATTATCAATTAAATTTTTATAATAGTTTAAAAAATAATAAAAAAAATAACGAACAATATATTCGATTTCAAAGAATTATTCAATTATGTAAAAAATATGCCGATGGAGCTCAAAGCTCTATAGATTTAGCAGGAAATTCTGGAGGTTTCTTGTATTTATTATCTAAAGAAATTCCAATGAACTTCTACCTATCTATTGATTATGATGAAAAAGCAATAGAGGAAGGATATATATTTTTCAAAGAGCACCCAACAAAAGTGGATTTGGCATTACACAATTTTACAGCATCTTATCAGCCAGTAACAAAAGCTGATGCCGTTTTTGCCTTAGCAATTACTCACCATTTATTACTAGCTCAAAATATTCAAATCGATACAATTTTCTCTCAAATCAAACAATATGCAAATAAATATGTGTTCATCGAATTTATGCCCTTAGGCTTGTGGGGTGGGGAGGAAGTACTGCCTGAAATTCCGGAGTGGTATAATGAACATTGGTTTGAGAAAAATTTTAAAAAATATTTCAGCTTGCTTCATAAAGAACAGTTGGAAAAGAACAGAATTATATTTGTCGGAAAAATAAAATAATTGTAAGTTCATCATATCTAACAACAGGGAAGTTTTCCCAAATGATGAAAAACATTCTTAGTCTGTCATTATGGTTTAAGGTGCCGGAAAAGCTGCGTTTTTTGCTGACCGGAGGTGTTTGTGCCGGGATATCGTACTTGATGTTTGCCGGATTTGTCTTGTGGCCGAGGCTTTTCCGACTTTTCCCCCTGTTATAAAAAATCCTTGCAGGGAAAATTTTGTTTTCCTATAATCCAAACACATAAAGATTTGGATTAAACATGTTTAAGAAGATAAAAGAAAAAATCTGTTCGATGTACATCGTTCAGAATTATCGCAAAATTTTACCCTATGTCCGGCCATATTGGGTGAGGGCGATTCTGGCAGTAACCATAACCATACCCATCGGCTCCATGGATGCCGTTATTGCCTGGGCACTCAAGCCGTATATGGATATTGTTATGGTGGAAAAAAGCGCCAAAGCGGCCGGTTTTATTCCATTCTTGATTATATTGTTCAGCTCGGTTCAGAGCTTGTTGAATTACACCGCAACATACCTTAACACCTGGGTCGGCCAGCGCATAGCCATGGACGTCAAACAGGATTTGTTTGCCAAGCTGATGCGCTATAACGCATCTTTTTTTGACAGGTCGACTTCCGGCGATATTCAGTTTCGTTTTAACAATGATGTCGACATGGCCTGCAGCGGGTTGTTGTCAAACCTCAAACTGTTTACCACCCGTGTTTTCTCATCCATATCATTAATATTTGTGCTTTTTTATAATTCGTGGCAATTGGCAATCGTGGCGGTTATCGTGTTGTTTGGCGCCTTGTATCCGTTGACGACCGTCCGCCGCCGGATTAAAGGAATTATGGGAAAAACGGTTTTTTCGGCCTCTGCGGTAATGACGGCGTATAATGAAACGTTCAACGGCAACCGGATTGTGACCTCTTATAATCTTTATGACTATCAAAACGCCAAATTCCGTGACACGTTGCGTTCGGTATTTAAATTGGGAATAAAAATGATGCAGCGCACCGGCCTCATGTCGCCGATGATGCATTTTATCGTCTCTTTGGGAATTGCCGCCGTCATCTGGTACGGCAGCTACCTGATTGTCCATCATCAAATCACCGCCGGTAATTTTGTATCGTTTATCACGGCATTGATAATGCTTTACACCCCCATCAAGTCCATCGGCAACAATTTTAATTCGGTGCAAATGGCATTGATGGCGATGGAGCGTGTTTTCAGCCTGTTGGAAAAAACGCCTGACATCGTCAATAAGCCGGATGCCAGGCCGCTGGGCAAAATCACGCAGGGAATAGAGTATAAAGACGTTTGTTTTGAATATGTTCCGGGAAAACCGGTCCTCAAACACGTTAACCTTAAGGTCAATCTGGGAGAAACGATAGCGTTTGTGGGTAATTCCGGCGGCGGCAAAACCACTATGGTTAACCTCCTGCCGCGTTTTTACGATATAAAGTCGGGAAGCCTGACCATTAACGGTATGGATGTTCGTGATGTTGAATTAACGTCGCTGCGGGATAATATTGCAATCGTCTTTCAGGATAATTTCCTGTTTTCCGGAACCATCCGGGAGAATATTCTGTTAGGGAAAGAAAATGCCACGCCGGCAGAAATCGACGCCGCCGTAAAAAATGCCTGCCTCAGCGAGTTTATCGGCACGCTGGAAAAAGGGCTGGACACCTATATCGGCGAACGCGGGGTTTTGCTTTCCGGCGGGCAAAAACAACGGATAGCCATTGCCCGGGCTTTTATTAAAAATGCGCCGATAGTCATTTTGGACGAAGCTACTTCTGCACTGGACAACAAGTCGGAGGCCGTAGTCCAGCAGGCCATAGACAACCTGATGAAAGATCGTACGGTGTTTATTATCGCTCACCGTCTTTCCACCGTTCGCAATGCGGATAAAATTGTTGTCGTCAATTATGGCGAGATTGTGGAAGAGGGGACGCATGATGAGCTGATGAAAAAAGAAAACAGCATTTATGCTTCTCTTTATAAAACGCAGTTGAAATAAAACGACAAAATAATAAAGCTGCCTGTTCTTTGCGGGAACGGACAGCTTTATTTGCAATAGGGTTACTGCAGCTTCTCAAACGTACGGCGGGAAAATTCCTTGGCCAGAAGGTCTGCCGCAAAAGTGACGTCCTTAACAACAATTACGTTACAATAACTAGGAATAAAGACAGAAAGTTCTTCATTCGTCAGAACGCATTCGGCGTCACTTTTAAATAATTCGGTAACGTCCTTATCATCATAAATGACGGTCAGCTCATTTTCTTTTGCGGACCCGATAGCCGTCATACCGTCCAAATTGTAAGAAACATCACCAATCACAGTCCCTGCAACAAATTTTGCAGCTTCTCCAACGGACATCAGATGAGAAGATTTTTTTGTAATAGTTGCCATAGTTATAAAAATTAGACTTGAACAATATGACAAAATTTTACAAAAATCAAGATTTATTTTATAGTTTTTTTTATTTTTTTAAGTGGTAATTTGTCTTGAAATACACGTTATCCACAGGAGACAACATAAAAACTTGCATTTTTAAGAAGTTAAAGCAAAAATTTAAAGGGAAAAGCGAAAAAATTTAGTTGCATTTCATAAGAACAATAAAAAAGCTTTACCGGTTGGGAGTAAGATAATGGAAAAAGATACAGAACTTCCTAAGACAAATGAGACAGAACTGCCGACAATAGAAAACTCTGTCCGTCTCCCGTCTTCTTATCGATATTTTGACGCCTCGTTTCCTCCCTCAAAATCAAATTCCTTCTCACCTCAGTTTCCTTTCTATTCTCCAAAACTTTCTTCACCTTTCCCGGAAAATCATCATCAGTCTTCTCATCACCAAACGGTGTTTTTATGGAAAAAGTTTAAATAATCCCGATAAAACGGCAAACGCGCAAGCAGGTAGATATAAACATTCCAACCCGGCCGCCAGGTTTGCGTAGCTTTGGACGGCGAACGAAGTTTGGAGCTGTTAAGACACTTGCATGAGCTAATGGAAGTTTATTATTCTTTCATAATTTGTTTGTAAAATCAAAAAAAATCGGAAAGGAAACAAATGCAGGATTTGATAAACGGGCGTTGCGGCTGGTGCGGAACTGACGAATTGTATGTCAAATACCATGATGAAGAATGGGGAAAGCCGGTGGCCGACGATAAAAGATTGTTTGAGTTTTTGATTTTGGAGAGTGCCCAGGCCGGATTGGCCTGGATAACCGTTTTAAAAAAACGGGAAGGGTATAGGAAGGCTTTTCATCAGTTTGATGTAAAAAAAGTGGCACGGATGACGGTCGATGATATTGACCGGCTGATGCGCTTTGACGGTATTATCAAAAATCGCAAAAAAATAGAGGCGGCGGTAGGTAATGCAAAATTGTTTATGGAAATACAAAAAGAATTCGGAAGTTTTCGCGATTATGTTCTGTCTTTTTTTCCGAATAAGCGCCCCGTTGTCAATCACATCAAAACCTTAAGCCGGATTCCGTCCGTATCGCCGGAATCAGAGGCAATGAGCAAAGACATGAAAAAACGGGGTTTTAAATTTTTTGGCCCGACTGTTTGCTACGCTTTTCTTCAGGCAACCGGTTTCATAAACGATCATTTGGAGGGTTGCTTTTATAAATATACCCGGGAAATTATTGAAAAATAAAGAAAAACGGCAGCCATTTTCAGACTGCCGCTTGAAGTGGTGATCCCGAGAGGATTCGAACCTCTGACCCACAGCTTAGAAGGCTGTTGCTCTATCCAGCTGAGCTACGGGACCGGATGATTTTTTGGTCGGGACAACAGGATTCGAACCTGTGACATCTTGCTCCCAAAGCAAGCGCTCTACCAGGCTGAGCTATGTCCCGAGTCCTCAGACAGTGATATAATTAGCTTATTTTAAATTTTTTGCAAGCATTTTTTTGCAAAGAAAATATTCGTCCGAAAAGGATTGCAATCTTTGCCAAATCGGATAAACTGCATTTCTTCCGAAAAAACGGGACGGGATGGAAAATGAAAAAATTTGCAAGAACAACGGAAAATTTTGTTTGCGAACATTGCGGTGCAGAAGTCTGCGGCAACGGATACACCAATCATTGCCCGCGATGTTTGTACTCCAAACATGTTGATGTTAATCCTGGTGACCGGGCGGAGAGTTGCGGCGGATTGATGGAGCCGGTGGGGATTGAAATCAAAAACGGTCGTTACATATTGATACACCGGTGTCTCAAATGCGGTTTTACTCGCAAAAACAAAGTAGACGATGCCGATGATTTTAATGCGGTTTTAGAGGTCGCGCGTCGTCAGACAAACAGCCTGAAAGGATAAAGGACGCGCAGCAGAAATTTATTTAAAATAAAAAATTAGTGTGTTATTTTAAAGTCATTCGCCAACAAAGAGGGGTAACCCATGTCAAAAAAAACGGCTTTAATAAGTGATTTTGACGGTACCGTCAGCGACAGCGATTTTTTCTGGAAAGTTGTCGATAAATATATGGACGAGGCTGCATTGGAACCGTGGCGGATGTATCTTGCGGGACGTCTGACGCATTTCGAGGCGTTAAAACGCATATTTTCCCAAATCAGGGTTCCCGAAGCGGACTTGCGGAATTTTATTAAAGAAATCAAAATTGATTCGCATTTTCAAGAGGCTGCCGGAATATGTCAAGGTCAAGGCATACCTTTTTATATTTGCTCCGCCGGTTGTGATTATTATATAAAAATTTTGATCGGCGGCATCATCGATTGCTATGGAATTAATCTGATAGCCAATCACGGAACTTATACACCTCAAAACGGGTTGGAAATGAGCGCGCCGGCCGGCCGGTTTTATGATGCTGCCGTGGGCGTATCCAAGAAAGCCGTGGTAGAATTTTTGCAAGGGCAGGGATACCGGGTGATTTATGCCGGAGACGGATTGCCGGACGTTGCCGCGGCACAAGTCGCGGACGTTGTCTTTGCCCGGGACATGCTGTTGGAAAAATGCCGAAAGCAGAAATTTTCCTGCAAAAAACTAAACAGTTTTGCCGATATCTGCCAATATTTATTAAAAGAGGAGGGCTGACATGTCAAATCATCTGCCGTATACCAATAAACAAATAAATATCCCGTTTTTGCTGAAAATCGGAGACGGCAAATTTCCCAAAATGGGCAAATATCTGGTCGATAAAAATTTTACGGATATCGCCGTTTTTTGGAGCGAAGGGCTTGAAGATGCCTTGGGCGGAATTTTAAATACCAGCCTCCGCAATTACGGAATTAACACGATATATAAACAGGAAGTTCGCTTTATAAATATTGAAGAGATAACCAAAGTTGCGTTCAATATGCTTCCTGCCGTTAATGCCGTTGTCGGTATCGGCGGCGGCAAAGCGCTCGATTTTGCCAAATATACGGCGCATTTGTTGAAAATTCCGTTTATTTCGGTGCCGACGGCTGTTTCCAATGATGGTTTTTGCAGCCCGAATTGCTCTATTTTGGTGGAAGGCCGGCGCAAAAGCGTCAAGGCCAGCATCCCTTTTGGCGTGGTAATTGATTTGGATATCATCAAAAATTCGCCTCTGGCCTGTCTGTATTCGGGGTTAGGGGATATGATGTCAAAAGTCACCGCGCTCTGGGACTGGAAAAAAGCTTTTCAAAAAGGTTATGAACGTTACAACGACTTTGCCTCTTTAATGGCATATAATTCAATGGATTTGCTGTTTATCCGCCATAGCACCGATATCAAATCAGCGGGATTTCAGCGCAGCCTGGCCAACTCGCTGCTGATATCGGGAATAGCCATGGAAATCGCAGGAACCTCGCGCCCGGCCAGTGGTCCGGAACACTTGATATCCCATGCGCTGGACCAATTGAGCCGGCGTCCGAAAATGCACGGGCTTCAGGTGGGGGTGGCGGCGTATTTATGCGCATTGCTGCAAAAAAATCCGGCTGTTGACGGCATGAGGGAGATTATGGTTCAGACCGGTTTTTTTGATTTTGTTGCACAAAATCCGCTGGATTATGATGAGTTTGTTGCCGCATTGCAATTGGCGCCGAGTATAAAGACGGATTATTACACCGTCCTTTCCGAGCCGCAGATATTAGGCAAAGCACTCAAATTCTTGGATGAAGATCCGCTGTTGCAAATGACCGTCAAAAAAATTTTCTGACTGGTATGGACATCTGTCTTGCAGTGATTAAATAACTCTTAAATTTTGGTTAATTATTTAAGAGGAAAAAGATCGTGACGGAAACCACCGACAGCAGCATTATTTATAAACTGGAAGACGGCTATCGGATAACCCGGGTCAGCGGCAGCCGTTGTGCCCTGGTTTTAAGAAAACCGGACAAACAGATAGCCGCGGTTTTGGATGCCTGCGACAATAAAATTACGGACGTCAGCCCGTATCGGAATACACCGTTGACGGATAGGGAAAAACACATTTTGCATAAGTTTGTCCGTTCCCAAAAATACATGTTGACTCCGGAAGCGGCCGAAGCTCTGAATTTATCGGTTTTGCAGTATGATGACGGTCGGGAAGAATATTTATCGGAGCGTCAGTTGCAAAAAAGGCTGAAGGAGCGTTTGCTCGGCGTACGCCTGAAAATCGGAAAGCTGAAACGCCATACGCTGCGCATACCGGCTTTTTCAAAAGGCGGAATTTATAATTTGAGCAAAGCGGAAATCCGTAAACTGGTTATTGAAAAAAACTGTGATTTGTTAATTGATTTACGAGACAATAAAACGATAGAAGCGCTCCGTGTGCATGAGAACTTTACGGGCAGCATTAACATGTCCCGCAATACGGTTGAAAGCATAGAGTTGGCCAATAATTGCCGCTGCGATTTGACGGTAATTGACAGTCTTAAATGTTTTAATCTGATTATTGCCGATGTTTACAGCGGAACTCTGAATATTCAGAATTCCTGTTTTCATAGCGTCGGCATAGGATTTTATTGCTATGCGGTTATAAAAATGCGCAACAACTGGGGACGTCGGGACATTCATATCGGTGATTCCTTCCGCGGCAACCTGACGGTCGACGATACCAAAGTGTACGAGTTGAAAATAGGTAAGGACTGCAAAGGCCGGATAATTCTGTCCGACAGCGCCGAAAATTCCGGACTGAAGCGGCTGAGTATTGCCGATGAGTTCGCCGGCACGCTTGATTTGCGGGAGGCACATTCTCTGGAACGAATGGAAATCGGCGAGCACGCCCGCGGTCGGGTAAATCTTCTGGGGTGTCCGGGAATCAAAATTGCAAAATTTGACAAGTATTTCAACGGCTATGCCGATTTCAGCGAGTCTGCGGTTGAATATATTCGTGCCGGTTATGGCTTCAGTGGAGAGATGGTCCTGCTCAATTGCGACAATCTGGCATTACTGAAATTGCCGCGTGATCAGAATGCTTCCGTTACGATTGAACGCAGTCCGCTGAATATCAAAGACCATCATGACAGCATTTATTACAGCTTTTCGGACAAGATATTGCCGCCTCGTTATTTCACACCTTTTTATAAAAAGGTCTATACCGGGATTCGAAATGTCTTATCCTGAAAAATCAAGCTGTTTTTGTTACAATTTTGTTACAAAAACAGTTGTCTTAACCCTGATAATATGGTATAAATAAAGTATTAGATACCTTGCAAAAAAGGAGACTTATTATGAAGGATTTTCAACGTAAATGTATGGGGCTGGAATTTCTTGACCGGATGGCCGCTGTTACAACCAAAAACGAGTTGTTTGAGGTGCTGTTTCAGGCTGTTGATAAGGATACCAAACTCAGCACTCTTAATCTGAACAAGCTGCCGACTTCCGTCAGCATGGCTGCCTTCAAGGCGGCTCGCCGGATGTCCGGTCATAAGGAAGAACTCCTGAACATAATGCGCAAAATCAATGCGAACAAGAAGTCGCCTTTTGATTCGGTTCTGGTTAACAAGCTGAATTATTTGCAGCCCTCGGCCGAAGATTATATCCATATTGCAATGGATAAATACTTCAAAAGCAAAATGGGGCGGGATTTTCATGATTTCACAGAAGACTGGGAAGAATTCCGTACAGACGAAAATCATTTGCATACTCCTTTATACAATATAGCCTGCGAGCTTCCGGATATCCGGCTGAACGCATAAAATTCTAAGGCCTCCCGAACAGAGGCCTTTTTTCATACATTTCGTCCGGCAGGGGATAGAATTGACATATGGCTTGCAACCTTACAGGGCCGTAATATTATAAATAACAAAAATAATTACTGTAGGTTGACGATGCGTATTTTAAAATCGAACTATTTTCTTTTAGGTGCATTTTTGCTTTTGGGTGGAATAATTTCCGCAATCTTGAAATATGATATATTATGGGATTTTGCCAATTATCACTATTTTAATCCGTGGGCATTTTTAAACGGACGGGTCGGTTACGACATCGGCGCCGCCGGGTTGCACGGTTTTTTCAATCCGTTAATGGACATACCGCTATATTTACTGATTGAGTATTTTAATGAGTATCCGACCTTCATCTGCTTTATGCAGGGATTATGGTTCGGCGGGTTATTGTTTATATCATTTAAGATATTCAGCCTTTATTTTGACATCAAAACCTGGAAGGGGCGGTTTTCACTGCTTTTATGTTTGCTGATTGGTGCTTCCGGGTGGGATGTCTTTATGCAAATCGGCACATCATCTAATGAAATACCGATAGCTTTGCTGGTATTGATATCATTATATTTTCTGATAAAAGAAGTCTGCATAATCAAAAGCGGCAGTTGGAAGATTTTTGCTTTTTGCGGATTTCTGCTGGGGGCGGCCATGGGATTGAAACTGACAGCCGTCACTTATTGTATTTCCGGAGGCTTGGTCCTGATATGTTTTTGGAAATCATTGAAAAATCCGCTGCGTTCCGTAGTGGTGTTTGCAGCAGGCGGCCTGGCCGGTTTTCTGGTTTTCAACGGTTTTTGGATGTTGAAAATGTGGGAGATGTTTCAAAATCCTTTATTTCCGTTTCTGAACAATATTTTTCATTCGGAATACGTTTCTCCGAACAGCTTTTCGGATAAGAGGTTTTTGCCCCAGAATTTGACGGAAGTTTTGTTCCGGCCGTTTATCTGGTTCGGAAAATTTTATCGTAAGCAGGATCAAATGGTCGTTATTGATTACCGGCAAGGGCTTTTGCTGGCGGTTTTTATCGGCAGTCTGCTGTTGTCAATAAAGCGGAAGATATTGCAAAAAGCGTCTCCGGAAATGAAGTTTTTAGTTCTGTGGATGTTTATTGTCTATGTTGTTTGGATGTTTTTATTCAGCATATCCCGTTATCTGGTGCCGTTCAGCATGTTGTCGTCACTGTTCTTGGTCAAAGCGTTTTGGTATTGCCTGCCCAAAGGAGATATTAAAAAGATAATTTACATTTCGTTTATGAATATTTTGTTGTTTCAGCTCTTGAGCACGCCGGTTTACAGCGATGCCTGGAGCCTGCGCCGCCCCAAAGACTATCCTTTTGTCAAAAAAGAATTTTGGGAACAGGGTCGGCGTTTTCACAATGGATATGACAAATTCGTAAAGATAGAAAATTTAAATTTTCCGGAAAACACATTAATTTTGACCTATGGTGCCCGAGCATCGTTCTTTTTGCCATATTTTGCAAAAACAAATCCGGGGTTAAGAATGGTAATGATAAAATCCTATTACTATCATTTTTCCTACAATGGTCAAAAGTACGATTTGTATGAGATAAATCCATGGTACGATATGCGGATGAATGTCCTGAAAAATCATCAAGGTCCGGTTGTCGGGCTCATCGTGCAGGAGCCGACGCTGAGCAAACATACTTTTATTGAGAAAGAGGAATATCTGCACGGTAAAGTCTGTACGAATATTTATAACAACATTGTCGAAAATTTAATTCTCTGCGTTCCGCCGGAGTTAAAAGAGAGTATCTTTGCAGACAGAAAAGGAAAATCCAATGTCCAATAAACGAATAGCCGTTATTATTCCGTGTTATAACGAAGAGGCGGCCATTGCCAAAGTCGTAAAAGATTTTAAGGTCGTTTTGCCGCAGGCCGTCGTTTATGTTTATGATAATAACTCAACGGACAAAACCCGGGAAACAGCCGCGGCGGCAGGTGCCGTCGTCCGGACGGAGACTTATCAGGGCAAAGGCAATGTCGTCCGGCGGATGTTTGCGGATATTGACGCCGATATTTATATCATGAGCGACGGCGACGAAACTTATGACATCGCCAAGGCGCCGCTGCTGATTAAAGAGTTAGAGGAAAACAATCTTGATATGGTTGTCGGCGTCCGAAAAGAAGTCGATTTGGCCGCATACAGGGTAGGGCACCGTTGGGGAAATCTTCTGCTCACCAAACTGGTACAGTATTTTTTCAAACACCGGCTGACGGACATGCTCTCCGGGTATCGGGTATTTTCCCGCCGTTTTGTTAAAACCTTTCCTGCCGCTTCGTCAGGATTTGAAATAGAAACCGAATTGACGGTTCATTCTCTGTCGGCCCGCATCCCGATGAAAGAAGTGGAGACGGATTATTTTGCCCGGCCGGTGGGCTCTGTCAGCAAATTATCGACAGTCAGGGACGGCGTCAGAATTTTGCTGATGATTGTCAACTTGGTCAAAGAGGAGCGTCCGTTGCTGTTTTTCAGCGCCATTTCGGCAGTCTTTTTTATAATATCGTTGTGGTTTGGCATTCCGGTTATAGAATATTATTTCGAAAACGGCACGGTTCCGCGTCTGCCCCGGGCAGTTCTGTCCATGGGGCTGATGATTTGCTTCGGCATCTGCCTGTTGGTCGGCTTTATTTTGGACAGTGTCAGCAAATCCCGGCACGAAAACAGGCGTTTCGCTTACCTGAATTACCGGTCTCCGCAGGAAGAAAACTAAAATGGAATATACCGGAGACGATAATCTGGACGTCATGCGCCTTGCCGAAAACAACAATCGCTTTATTTTTAAATTGTTGTTAAAGGCATTGGGCTCAAAGGCATCTTCCATTGTTGACTTCGGAGCCGGAAACGGCCTGTTTTCCGAAATGCTGATTCGGGCCGGACGCCAAACGTCATGCGTAGAACCTGCGGATAATATGCAAAGATATTTTAAGGTGCCGCCGTACCGCTCTTTGGCCGAAGTTCCTCCGGCAGATTTTATTTATTCGCTAAACGTGCTGGAGCATATTGAAGACGATGAGTCTGTCTTGCGGGAAATGTTTGCCCGGCTGAAGCCCGGCGGCGGCTTGTTTTTATATGTTCCGGCTTTTCCGCTTTTGTATTCTTCCATGGATAAAAGAGTCGGACACGTCCGCCGCTACACCCGCCGGGAGCTGATAAGCAAGGCGCGGGCGGCGGGGTTTTCGGTCCGCTATTGCCGCTATGCTGATTTTCTGGGCTTTTTTGCCGCATTGTTGTTCAGGCTTCTGCCGGGATCCGACGGCAGCCTTAATCCGGCGGCTGTAAAAGTTTACGATGAGCTGATTATTCCGCCGAGCCGGCTGTTGGATAAGCTGAGCGGCGGCCGTCTCATCGGCAAAAACCTCTATCTTTATGCGGAAAAGGAAAATTCCGTAAAAAGAAGCATTTTTTTCTAAAAACTTTGCAATTTGTGCTTTTCTTAACAATTTATTGATTATATTATGTTAAAAATATCTAAACGAACAAAAGAATAAGGAATGCACGATGTTTAAAAATCCGTATGAAATTACCGATAACACATTGGTTCCCATGGTTATTGAGCAAACATCCAAAGGGGAGCGCTCGTTTGACATTTATTCCCGTCTGTTGAAAGAACGCATCATCTTTCTGACCGGTGAGGTTAACGATGAGGTGTCTTCTTTGGTCTGTGCCCAACTGTTGTTTTTGGAATCAGAAAACCCCAAAAAAGACATTTTCTTTTATATCAACTCGCCCGGCGGGTCGGTAACGGCGGGGATGGCCATGTATGACACCATGCAGTACATCAGTTGCGACGTCAATACCATGTGCATCGGTCAGGCCTGCTCGATGGGGTCGTTTCTGTTGGCCGGCGGCACCAAAGGCAAACGCTTTTCTCTGCCGAATTCGATGATTATGATACACCAGCCGAGTTCTGGTTTCAAAGGGCAGGTGACGGATATTGAAATCCACGCCAAAAACCTGATTGAGTTAAAAAAACGGATGAACAAGCTTTATGCTTTCCACACCGGACAAAAGCTCTCCGTCATCGAAAAATCGATGGAACGCGATAATTTTATGACCCCCGAAGAAGCCAAAAAATTCGGGCTGATTGACCAGATTGTCGTCAACCGTGAAGAAATTTTGAAATAAGGAAAAACCATGAGCGAAAACAACGACAAAAAAGAGCTTCTGCACTGCTCATTCTGCGGCAAAAGTCAGGATGAGGTCAAAAAGCTGATTGCCGGCCGCGGCGTTTATATCTGCGACGAATGCATTGAGGTCTGCATCAACATTGTATCAGAAGAACTTGCCGAACAAAACAAATCCGAACTCGGCACCAACAGCGGCAACGCATTGCCGTCTCCGTCAAAAATCAAGGAGTTTTTGGATCAGTATGTTATCGGGCAGGAGCATGCCAAAAAAGTTTTGTCGGTCGCGGTTTATAACCATTATAAACGTCTGAACTGCAAGCAAAACAACAAGGATGTCGATATTGCCAAATCCAACGTACTGCTGATTGGCTCGACCGGCAGCGGCAAGACCCTGCTGGCGCAAACCCTGGCCAAAATTTTGGACGTGCCGTTTGCCATTGCCGATGCCACCACGCTGACGGAAGCCGGCTATGTCGGTGAGGATGTTGAAAACATCATTCTCAAATTGGTGCAAAATGCCAATTACGATATAGAAAAAGCGCAGCGCGGCATTGTTTATATTGACGAAATTGATAAGATTACTCGCAAAACCGACGGACCGTCAATCACCCGTGACGTATCGGGAGAGGGGGTTCAGCAGGCGCTGTTGAAGATTATCGAAGGCACGGTGGCCAACGTACCGCCGCAGGGCGGACGCAAACATCCGCAGCAGGAATTTTTGCATGTAGACACGACCAACATTCTGTTTATTTGCGGCGGAGCTTTTGCGGGGCTGGAAAAAATCGTCAGCCGCCGGGGCAAAGAAACCTCAATCGGATTCGGAGCCAAAGTTGCCGCCAAAGAAGAACGCGGTATCGGCGAGATTATTAAAGACGTTCAGCCGGAAGATTTGCTCAAATACGGTTTGATTCCGGAATTTGTCGGCCGTCTGCCGGTTATCGCCACCCTGAACGATTTGGATGAAGAGGCCTTGGTAAAAGTTTTGACCGAACCCAAAAACGCACTGGTCAAGCAATATACCACCATGTTTGATATGGAAAACGTCAAACTGACATTTACGGACGAGGCGCTCAGAGCCATCGCCAAAAAGGCGATTGAACGCAAAACCGGCGCCCGCGGCCTCCGCGCGATTATGGAAGATAACTTGCTTGAATTGATGTATGAGATTCCTGACAAAAAGGAAATTTCCGAAATCATCATTGATGATAAGGTTATCAATGACAAAAAGGAGCCAAAATTTATCCTGCGCAAGGACAGTGATAAAAAAGCCAGCTAAAACTTGAATTTAAAGCCCGTTCCAACAGAACGGGCTTTAAATTTTTCCGCCTTTCTAAAAAGCGAGGACACAACGAACGCGGGTATTGGTGCTGTACTTAAAGTAGTCGCTCATATCGCCGTCGGACGGCCGCACAACCAACGCGCCGTTGCCACCGCTCTCGGACGAAGACCAGTACCAATTGTTGCTAAGCTGCGTCTTCGACAGCTTTTGAAGCCCTAAGTTAATAGCTCCATAACTAAAGTGCATCACATACAGTTCTCCGGCTGCCGGTAAGTACCATCCGCTGCTTCCCGTCCCACTCGAAACCGGTTTATAAGTATTACAATACTCTGTGGCCGGGTAACTGTTGCTACTGTTGTAATTAATTATACAAGATGTATTTGACGCACCGTTAAAGTCTGTCTGTGCCTCTGCCGTGCTGCTATAATTTGTTAAACACGATAAGTCCTCATAACTCGGCGTAGACCATCGCAAGGTCGAACTACTCTCCTCCAGTGCCACGGCAAATCTCGTCGCACCGGCGACATAAGCCACAATACCGACGGCTGTTTTTCCGGAAACAACATCATTAGACACAGTTCCATCGGAATACAGAATCATGCCGGGAGATGCCTCTGTTGGTTCTGCCGGTTTTTCCGGTTCAATACACCAGACCTGGTTTGTATCAAAGGGGCATTTTATCATGTCGGTGCCTTCGCAGTCGGAAGTGGATTTGGTGTAGCCCATGGCGTTGCAATCTGCCGGGACGCAGGTTGCCTGTGCCTGAAACGAGGCCAACACCGCAACCGATACTCCGGCCAGTAATTTATTCAGCTTTCTCATCTCTCTTCTCCTAAAAACTTTCCCAATTTCTAAAACGCAAGGGTACAACGAACGCGGTTATAGTTGAGGTCCTTATTGCTGCCGTACATAGCGCCGTAGTAGTACGGTCTGACGGCCCAGGCGAAATTGTAATTGAACTCGGACGAAGACCAGTAGTAATTGTCGCTAAGCAGCGTCTTCGACAGCTTTAGAAGACCTAAGTTAACAGCCCCACTGCTGACGTTCATCTCATACAGCTCTCCGGCTGCCGGTAAATACCAGCCGTTGGATCCTGTTCCACTCGAAACCGGTTTATAAGTATTACAATACTCCGCTGCCGGATGTGATTGACTGTCATTTATCAAACATTGTGTATTTGCTGCACCATTAAAATCTGATTGTGCTTGTGAACTATCCATATCTGTTAAACATGAGACGTTAGAACCATAACCGCCCCATTTTGCCGTTGTTTCTGCTAGCGCCACGGCAAATCTCGTTGAGCCTTCGACATAGGCCACTACGCCGACGGGGGTTTTGCCGGAAATGACATCCCATGACACAGTTCCGTCGGAATATAAAATCATACCGGGCTCCGGTTCGACAGGAACCTCCTCACACCAAACATGGCTCATATCAAAGGGACATTTAAGCATATCCAATCCCTCGCAGTCCTCTTCGGTCTTGTTATATCCCAACTCGCCGCAGTCCGTTGTCTCCGGCAAAGTACACCAGTAGCTGTCAGTATCCTCATATCCGCTCACGCAGGTCCACCCGGTTTTGATGTTGTAATTGCCGGAACAGTCCGAACAGGGTTCCGTCACATATTCCGCAAACGCCGGCAACGCTTCCGTGTAGGTGTCATAACAACTCTGTGTGCAGTTCGGCGTGCACAGACTTCCCGCCGCATGATAGCCGACATCACATTCCCAGCCCGTCTTGATGTCATAACTTCCCGAACAATCCGAACAACTTTCCGTCGTATAATGAGCGTTGGTCGGGATGTCTCCCGTAAACGTGTCTTTGCAAATCTGATTACAGCCCTTCTCAGTGCAGACGCTGCTGTCTGAGGCGCAGCTCTCCGCACAGTATTCGCCGTTTTCTTCATCATATTCGACCGCGGCCGCGCAGCTTTTCTCAACACAGGCGCCGTCGCACCACAAGTCGCATTTCTCTCCCGCGCCCAAAGTTACCGACGGTTTGCAGACACAACTTTCGTACAAGCCGTCACAGGTTCGGCCGGAGAGGATTTTGCCGTCGTCTTCACTGCAGTTGGAGGCACTATATTGAAAATCGGATTTGCAAAAACAGGATTTGTAACATTTCAGTCCGACCACCGGCTGAACAACCGTACAACTGTA
>CALXLC010000013.1 GCA_944389095.1 uncultured Alphaproteobacteria bacterium | reverse complement strand
GGCTAATTGATATCCGTCACCGGAAATGAGAGAAGACGGTTCCGAAGATGTGTGTGTTGGTGTTGTGCAAAAGGCAAAGTCCGCGGCCCCGACCCAAGCGGCACAGATTAATCCGAAAAGAATTATTTTCCCTGCCGACTTCTTCATGGTCCTCGTCCTTTGCTGTTGAAACCGCTTCTCTATTCTCCACTATAACAAAATTAAAGGCGCATGTCAACAACCAATTAAATCCCTTGGACGAAAGTGGCGAGCCGCCACGGGCCCGGCGAGCCGCCGGTGGCAATACCTAAGCGGTTGCGAAGAGAATTTTAATTTTCTGTGAGCCGCACAGGCATAATCTAAGCGGTCGTGGCGGGAATTTTACTTTTCTTCTGGTTTAGTGCCGATTGGATATTAAAAAGACCGAAAGAAGGAACTTTCGGTTGAACGGTCGAATTTTAAACAAGGATTTTTAATCCGCCCTGCGTTTCAGATAATTGAGAATGTATACTCTGATGGCGCCGGACAGATTTTCTATCGTCCGCTCGGCGTCAATTCGGGTGACAAGCTGATTGACGGTCAGTCCCTCTTTTGCCGCTATGGTTTTCAATTCTTCAAAAAATTCTTTTTCCAGCGAAATGCTGGTTGCGTGACGATTGGCTATGACGACCGACTGCTTGGGCATGATTATTTTTTGCGGAAGGCATCTATTGAAATAACTTCGGCCGAGCCGGAGGCTTTGCGAGCCGGAGCCGGTTCATCCTCATCTTCATCAATTTTCTGTCCCGCGGCAGAAGCCTCGCCGCTGTTGAAGCTGAGGCCGAATTTTGCATAAGGATCGGCAAAATAAACTATCGAATCATACGGAATACGAAGTGTCTGCGGAATTCCGCCAAAACTGAGGTCTACCTCAAAATAGGTTTCTCCAACCATCAAATTGGCAAACTGATGCTGCAAAACTATCGTCATTTCGTCCGGATACTGATTGAGAAGCTGCGCCGAAACACGGACATTGGGATGCGTGGTCTTAAAGGTGATGTAAAAATGATGCTCCCCGGGAAGCCCCTCTTCCGCAGCTATGCGCAAGGCCTCAATCACAACATGCTTGAGCGATTTTTCCACCAGTTTGTCATAATTAATTTCCAAATCATCCATATGCATCTGCACCCTCTGTCAAAACAAACAAAAAAGCGGGCCGTCCTGTTGCTGGGTGGCCCAAACCCCACTTACAGCTATCCAAAGCTATAAGAATTTGAATTTGTTGCGACTACAAATTAAGCAGCCATTGCAACAGGAGCTACGTTATTATCGTTAGCATTCATTTTGTTTGAACCGATAACGGTGGTATCTCACCGGACACAGCATTTTGCTATCTTTACTATACCCTGTCAAACCTGTCTCACCCCCGTAAAACCTTTTGCCCCTTCGCGCGGCCGCCGGTTTTGTCTTTTTGCAACGGCACGATTGGTGGAGGTGCCGGGTACTGCCCCCGGGTCCAAAGCATCTATTTCATAGTGCCTCTAGTGTCATAGCCGGATTGCTCCGGCAATTTTTGATTATATTCAATTTTGTGCAAATTTCAAGCGCTAAGATTGGCTATAATCAAACGAACAACAAAAATTTGGGGATTATCGCGCGCGGCGGCTGTTCTTTTAAAGAGATGCGTCTATAATCCAAAACAAATTAACCCTGACGGATGATGTATCATGACCAAAGTTGCCATCTGGTGCCGCCACGAGAAAGACAGCGTAATCGGTATCGGGCCGTCGATACCCTGGCACGTCTCTTCTGATTTCAGGCGCTTTAAGCGAATTACCGGCGGGCAGAATATTGTCGCCGGCGAAAAAACTTACGAAAGTTTCCCCAACCGGACGCTGCCCGACAGAAAAATTTATGTGCTGACCTTTAACCCCGATTACGAGGTTTCGGACAAGGCCAACCATTTTGTGGTGACCGATATCCGGACTTTTAAGGATTTTGACGGCGATTTGTATATTGCCGGCGGGGCCAGCATCTACAAGGCCTTTATGAGCGGCGGCAGCAAGCTGATGCCCGACATTGTCGTTGACTGCGTTTATCACGGCCCCCTGAATCCCGAGCTGAAGGGCGATAAAATTGACATCCAACCTTGCGCTGAAGCCTTGCAAAAACATTATCGTCAAATGACGCCCGGACACGAGCTTGACAACATTACCACCACGGTTTTTGCCAAAAAAGGCGATTTTGTGGAACAGTCAGTTTTGAAAAGAATCGTAAAAGCTATTGAAGAGGAATAAAAAACATGCGGCAATACCTTGATTTGCTGAAAGATATTATGGAAAACGGCGTTGACAAAATGGACCGGACCGGAACCGGTACCCGCTCGGTTTTCGGCCGGCAGATGCGCTTTGACCTGAGTAAGGGTTTTCCGCTGGTAACAACCAAAAAGGTCCATCTGAAAAGCATTATTTATGAATTGCTGTGGTTCATTAAGGGTGATACCAATGTTAAATATCTGCAGGATCACGGCGTGCGCATTTGGAACGAATGGGCCGACGAAAACGGTGATCTCGGCCCGGTTTACGGGTCGCAATGGCGCAACTGGAACGGCGAAGGCATTGACCAGCTTGCCGACGTTATCAACCGCCTGAAAACCAACCCTAACGACCGGAGGATGATTGTCACGGCCTGGAATCCCGGTAAAATCGGCCAAATGCGTTTGCCGCCCTGCCATATGATGTATCAGTTTTATGTTGCAAACAACAAATTGTCCTGCATGCTCTATCAACGCAGCTGTGATATGTTTTTGGGCGTGCCGTTCAACATTGCCTCGTATGCATTGCTGACCATGATGGTTGCTCAGGTTTGCGGGCTGCAGCCGGGAGAATTTGTGCATACGCTCGGCGATACGCATATTTATCATAATCACTTTGACCAGGTGCGCGAACAGCTGAGCCGGGAACCTTATCCGTTGCCGCAGATGAAAATTAATCCGGCGGTCAAAGATATTAACGATTTTAAATATGAGGATTTTGAACTGGTCGGTTATCAGTGTCACGACACCATTAAGGCCAAGGTTGCCGTCTAGGAGGTTCCATGGATTATGTTTTAACCGAAGTTCAGGTCGTTAAACTGCCGCATTATGTCGAAACCCCGGCCAATCTGACTTATGCCACGCCGTTGGCCGCGTGCTTTGATATCTGCGCAGCGCTGGATGAGCCTTTGGCGCTTCGTCCCGGCGATCGTTTTGCCGTTCCGACCGGCGTTCGTTTTGCGCCGCAAGCGCCGCTGTGGTTTCGGATAAATTCGCGCAGCGGTCTGGCCGTTAAAAACGGTATCATTACGCTGGCCGGAATTATTGACAGCGATTATCGCGGCGAAATCAAAATCGTGCTGCTTAATACCAATCCTTCCGGCGAACCTTATGTTATCCGTCCCGGAGACAAAATCGCCCAGGTTGAACTCCCCTTCCCTTACCGGGCCGTCTTTAAGGAAGTTTCGGCCGATGCTTTTGACGAATCCGGTTTGCGCGGCAGCGGCGGTTTTGGCTCCACCGGGCGCTGAACAGCCGCTTTTTTGCCTTTCAGGCTGACCAGCGCAATGCCGAAAATCACCAAGATACCGCCGGTCAGCTGGGAGTAATACAGTTTTTCGTGCAACAGAAAATATGCCTCAACCCCGCTGAACAACGGCAACAGATAATAAATAATACCGGTTTTGACGCTGCCGATTTTGGCCAGAGCCGTATTCCAGGCCAGGTATGCCAAAACCGAGTTAAAGATTCCCAAATAAACAAAAACGCCGTAATCAACCGCCTTCAGCCTGAAAAAGCCTCCAAGTCCCGACGTTGCAAACAAAAAGGGAACAATAATCACCACCCCGGTCACGGCCGTGGCCGCCAGCATGGCGGTTTGGGAAACTTGCGGCGGACGTCTTGCCTGCAGCAGAGAATAAACGGCAAAGAAAAACGTATTGAGCAGCATTATCAAATCTCCGTCGGCCAGCCGTATTTTTGAAAGTCCGGTAAAGTCTCCCCGCAAAATAACCGTAATCACTCCCAAGACGGCTATTGCCAGCCCCAATATCTGACGTCCCGATATCGGCGTATGCAGAAACAGCCGCGCCAATATAACCAAAAATATCGGTCCGGTTACATCAAGAAGCCCCATATTTACGGCCGAGGCCGTGCGCCCGGCATAATAAATCAGCGTATTGTCAAACACTATCCCGGTTAAGGCCAGCCATAAAACAAGCTGCCAGTTTTTCAGCAGCAAAGGCCACTGCCGGCGCAATTCCTTCCACGCCGCCGCCAGCAAAATCGCCGCCCCCACCACCCAGCGTCCGAAAGCAATTTCAAACGGTTGAAGCGATGTTGCAAAATAGCTGGCTATGATGATATTAAAACTCCAGAAAAATATGGCCGCCAAAGCCATCAAATATCCCTTTGCGTCCTCTGTCTCCATGTTTGCCTCCACCTGCAAATCTCTTATATCCCCGCAAATATAATTCCGGACGGAGAAAATTAAACTCTTGTCTTGCGTTTTTGATTATTTGGCTTTATCAATAAATCATAAGAAAAAGAATTATTGTTAAATTAAAAATTGTTATAACTATGAAAAAGTTTGATTTGCTTTTGCTGTTTTTGCTTGCCGTGTTGTGTCTTCTGCTGTTTGGCTGTTCTAAGGACGACGATGCCCCGCAGATTACGCCTCCTTTTGAAGAGGTCGAACAGCCCTCTGCCGAAATCGTGAAAATTTACGAAATCAAAAAACGGCGTTCTATGCCGCTGTTTGGCTATGATATGTATGTCATGAAGCTTTCCGACGGCAAAATAAAACATGTTTTGCGCTGGACGCTCGGAATTGATTTGCACGTCGGCGACCGGATTGATTATAAAACATTCAGTCTGGTTCCCGATGAAATCTCAACCCTCAACGGTTACGAAATCGATATTCCCGACGAAAGCAATTCTCAGACTGCCTCTTCCCGCAGTTTGATTGCCAGTGACCCGATAGAAACTGATATCGTCGACATGTTTGAACAGGGCATGGTATACGGTATTCCGCTGCTGCCGATAGCAACCTTGTGTATCGAAACCGAGGACGGCACGCTGATTACCGTCAAAAAAAGCAAAGACAATTCCGGTCTGCAAATCGGTGACAGAATCGTTTACAACGTTTATACGTTGTTTCCAAACGAAGTTCTTGCTCTCAAAAAACTCCGCTAACCGCCCGGACGCCGGGAGCGGTGCGAGCCGCACAGGCATAACCTAAGCGGCGGTGGAAAGGCTTCCACTTTTCTGGTGGCAGCGCCACAGGCACGCACGGCGTGAGCGAAGACTGGCTGCCTAAATAATCTTTAGGTGGGCGCGCGGTGGCAGCGCCACTGGCAATATCTAAGCGGCGATGGAGAGGCTTCCACTTTTTTGCAGATGTTGTGCCGGTTGATGGTTAAATAAAGGTTCAAACCGTTTTCGGTTTGGGCCTTTATTTTTTTGTTGCAAAATCGCTTTGATTTATTATCATGATTCCGTCGTCCGGTGAGCGGATGACGGAGTGTCGAAGCTCCCTACAGTAAAATAACAACTCCTCATTTGGGGAGCTGCCGATATAAGCATATTCGTATGTCGAATAAGGCAGACTGTCACTGTAACAGTTTCGAACTCCCCGCCTTAACTTTTAGTCAAGGCGGTTTTGTTTTAATCAAAACAAATATGGAGTTACAAAATGTCAAATAACAAAGCAATGAAAGACTTATCCCGCGGCGGCCGCCGGTTGGGACAGCAACTTCACGATCTGAGAATATTCAATCGCTTAAGCATCGAGGAAGTTCACGTCAAAACAGGCATACCCACCTGGTGGATAGACGCGATAGAACTCGGCAACCGCGAACTGAGGCTTGAACATCTTTATCTTCTGGCTAAGTTGTATAACCGAAAGGTGGTTATTTCTTTGGAAGACCGAGAATAAATACAAAGGCCGGGAAAACTCCCGGCCTTTTTGAATTAAATTTTGAAGACTATTTTTCATCATCATCAAAATCATCATCGGCGGTATCAATATCGTCATCGAAATCGTCGCTGTCATCAGCGCTGCCGTTTTCCAGCAGCAGGGTATCGTCTTCCTGCAATTCATTCTTTTTGCGGCGGCCGCGGCGTTTTTTGGCCGGCGCTTTCTTCTTCATGGCATCAAGGACATAATGCCCCACAACCTTGTATAAGTCGACCAAGTGATTATTGTACATATGGTCGGCATCTTCAATCATGGCATAGTCCACCGACACATTGCGCTGCGTGTTGAGTCGTTTGACCAGCGCGGTGACGCTGGACGGCGTGACGATTTCATCTATACAGCCCTGAGTTATCAATCCCGATGTCGGGCACGGCGCCAAAAATGAAAAATCTTTTTCATTGGCCGGCGGCGACACGGCAATAAAATTATTGATGTCCGGACGGCGCATCAACAGCTGCAAGCCTATCCAGGCACCAAAAGAATAGCCGGCAATCCAGCACTGGCGCGCCTCAGGATTGACAGACTGCAACCAGTCCAATGCGACGGTTGCATCCGAAAGCTCGCCGGGACCGTCTTCGAACTGCCCCTGAGACCGGCCGACACTGCGAAAATTGAATCGCAGCACGGAAAAGCCAAGATTCTGGAAGCAACTGAACAAGGTGTAAACCACTTTGTTGTTCATGGTGCCGCCGTATTGGGGATGCGGGTGCAAAATCAACGCTATCGGCGCGGAAGGATTGCTGCTTTGATGATAGCGGCCTTCCAGGCGGCCGGCGTGTCCGTTAAATAAAACTTCGCTCATTGTCTTTAACCTAAATTTAGAACTTTTGGTATTATATAATTGTAATACTGTATAAATTGTTAATTTTTCAGGAATGTATCACAAAATGAAGTCAAAATTCAAGATGATTCTTTCGGACATCGACGCGGTTATTGCCCGCGATCCGGCCACAAAAAGCCGTTTGGAGGCTTTGCTTTGCTCTGCCGGACTGCAGGCCGTGCTTGTTTACAGAGGCACTCACTGGCTGTGGGAGCATGATTTGTATCTCGTTGCGCGGGTTGTGGCGCAAATTGCCCGCTTTTTGACCGGGGTGGAGATTCATCCCGGTGCGCGAATCGGCAGCGGCTTTTTTATTGACCACGGCATGGGCGTGGTTATCGGCGAAACAACGGTCATCGGAAATAACTGTACGTTGTATCACGGTGTTACGCTCGGCGGTTCTACCGTCTTTTCCAAAAAAGGGAAAAACACCAGCAAACGTCACCCTACTCTCGGCAATGACGTTATTGTCGGCGCCGGAGCTCAGGTTTTGGGGCCGATTGTCGTCGGAAACGATGTGAAAATCGGTGCCAACGCCGTTGTTTTAAAAGATGTGGAAGACGGACAAACCGTGGTCGGCGTTCCGGCTCATCCTGCCCGGAAGGCCGGACGAGAGCCTAAGGGCTTTATGGCTTACGGTGTTTGCCCGACCGATAAAGATCCGATAGAGTGCCAGCTGGAAACCCTGCAAAAAGAAATCGACAAATTAAGCGCAAAACTGAAGGACGGCAAAAAAGATGGAACCAAACAGTCTGGGACTGACTAAGCTGCCCGCCGACACCAAGGTCTGCGTGGCCATGTCGGGCGGCGTTGACAGTTCGGCAACGGCTTATCTTCTGAAAAAACAAGGATATGATGTTTTCGGCGTCACCATGGATTTGCTGCAGCCGCCGTACGCTCCCGCAACCTTCTCCGTCGCCGATGCGGAAAAAGTTGCAAAAAAGCTTGGTATTCCGCACTTCTTTCTGGATTTGCGGGATGCATTTAAAAGACAAGTGATAGACTACTTTGTCAATGCCTACCGGAAAGGGTTGACGCCTTCCCCCTGCATCAGGTGCAATCAGGCAATCAAGCTCGGCCTGCTGGCGGACAGAGCTTTTGATTACGGCGCGGACCTCATTGTGACCGGTCATTATGCCGATATTCGGATATCGCCGCAGGGCACCGAACTCCATAAAGGCAAGAACCCCGCCAAAGATCAAAGCTATTTTTTGTTTAATATCCGCAAAGAGGTTTTGCAAAAATTTCGTTGCCCGCTGGCCGATTATGATAAAAGCGACGTTCGCGCGCTGGCAGCGGAAGCCGGTTTGGAAATTGCAACCAAGGCCGACAGTCAGGATATTTGTTTTGTGCCGGACGGCGACTATGCGCGGCTGATCGGCACGCTGGCGCCGGATTTCCGATATACCGAAGGCGATATTGTTCATGTCGACGGCCGGATTTTGGGACGGCACAAAGGTATTGTCAACTATACCGTCGGACAGCGGCGGGGCCTCGGTATCGGCGGCGGAGACATCCTCTATGTGGTCAAAATCGATGCGGAAAACAACCGGGTTATTGTCGGGCCGCAATCAGCTCTTTTGCGCCGGGAGGCCGTGCTTACCGATATCAACTGGCTGGGGGACGATCTTCCGCAGAGTATGGAATTGTCGGTCAAATTCCGATCCCGTCAGAAAGAAGTTCCGGCACAGGTCTTTTTTGACGGT
This sequence comes from uncultured Alphaproteobacteria bacterium, assembly GCA_944389095.1. Classification (GTDB taxonomy): domain Bacteria; phylum Pseudomonadota; class Alphaproteobacteria; order RF32; family CAG-239; genus CAZU01. Next base: position 5,988 of record CALXLC010000013.1, on the reverse strand, counting down.
CGGGAGGCGACGGTCCGGTTGTACGAGGATTTTGCCGGTATTGCGCCGGGACAAGGCTGTTGTTTTTATGACGGAAGCAGGGTTATGGGCGGAGGAATTATCGCCAAATACTGATTTTTTATCAAAATATAACAATTTTGTAACTATTATTCTGCTACGTTTTATAGTATTATAGTATTAATGAGGAGCACTCCGGGAGGTTGTCATGAAAAAATACGCATTGCTTTCTATCGGAGCCGCGCTGATGTTTTCAGCGGCGCCGGCTTGGGCTCAGCTTCCGTCAAATCCTTGGGAGATTAATCCCAATGACGGTTATATGGGTGACAATGTTGCCAATACAGAAATTACGGAGGCTCCGGTTTATGAAAATACCGCTCACGGCAGCGAAATTCTGCCGGTTGATCCCTGGGCCAGAGCCCGCGACAAAAGCGGTGTCAAGACCTGGCGCGGCAGCGGACAGCACGGCAAACTGAACTATATCGGCGAAGCCACAACCTACGGAACAGCCATGGGGCAGGAAATGATTGCTCCGGAAGTCAACCGTCACAATATGCTGGTGATGACGCAGCATTTGCGTGACCTGGGGTATGACATTCCTGCCGATTATGATGAGAAAATCAAAAACCTGCCGCAGTCTTATGCCAAACATCTGAGGGAAGCTTATGACGGTCTGGGTCACCAAAACAATCCTTTTGACACGATGTTCTCCGGTTTTATAGATGTCGTGGAAGATCAGACGGGTTTGGATATGGAAAATATCCTGTTTAACAGCATAGACCTCTTGTCCACCGATTAATCAGGAAAAATTTATGCCGAAATATTCGTTTTTGACAGTTTTAACTTTTTTGAGCTGGGTCGGCTGCGCCGAGGCTCAGGTTTTTACAAACTCCCAAGCTCCCGCACAGCCCGTGGTGAAAAATCAGGTTGCGGTTCAGGCCTCTTCGCCGGCGGCGGAAGTTTCCGCTACTGAGAGTTCCGCCGATGAGACAACGGCCGAAGAGCAGGCTCAGCCCCTGCCCTATGAACCGGATTTGACCGCAGAAGAGCGGATTTCGGCTCAACGGGGATTAATGCTGAGCATAAATAAAACTGCGGCCTCCATTGAAGCAAACGAAGCAAACCGTCTGGTCGACACGATATCCACGTTGGAAGAAATTCAGGTGCGCCGCCAGAACCGCAAGGCCGAATCCGGACAAAAGATTGATTACAAACCGCAAAAGGTTAATGTTGAAAACAAGGCCGAGTTCGGGCAATATCTGAAAGACAAGTTTGTAAAACCGATTGACGCTTCTCTTGAACTTTCCAAGCAAGAAGCGGCCGAAAAAACAGAAAATGCCGAAAAGAAATGACAGAAAATAATCTTCCTTATGTGATTTTGGTTGAACCGCAACTGGCGGAAAATGTCGGTATGGCCGCCCGGGCCATGATGAATTGCGGCCTCTATCATATGCGGCTGGTCAATCCCCGGGAAGACCATTTGTCCGCAAAGGCCGTTTCTGCGTCTTCCAATGCCGAAGAAATTCTGTATACCGCGGAAGTTTTTGCCGATACCAAAGCGGCGCTGGCCGATTTGGAAACGGTCATGGCGACCACAGCCCGTCACCGGGACCAGACCAAGCCCGTTTATACCGCAGATAAGGCCGCTTCGCTGTTATCGGAAGAAACCGCCGCCGGGCACAAGTGCGGTATTTTGTTCGGGCCGGAACGCACCGGACTTACCAACGAAGACATTTGTCTGGCAGACGCCATTATCAACGTTCCGCTTAATCCGCGGCATTGCTCTTTGAACTTGTCACAAGCGGTTTTGCTGACAGGGTATGAATTTTACAAAACCCAGATTGAGGCGCCGAGGGAACAGTTTGTGGTCAACCATACCCGCCTGGCAGAAAAGGAAAAAGTGCTCGGTTTTTGCGACTATCTGGAACACAAGCTGGAAAATTGCGGCAACTATAAAATTGACGCCCAGCGGGAAAAGCTGGTGATTAACATGCGCAATATTTTTACCCGCAACCGTTTGACCGAACAAGAACTCAATACCCTTTACGGCATTGTCAATTATCTGGAAAAACCTAAAGTCTGAGGCGAAGGCTTTTTTTTGACGCATTGATAATTATATAAACTTCCGTCTGCGGCGGAAGTTTTATTTTATCCGCATTAAGAGTATTTTAGGAGCTTTCCGGTTATAAAACAGATGTTGTTTTAACAAAATAAGGAATCAGTATCATGCATGGCGCAGATTTGTCCGAAGTTCCGCAGCTGGTCTGGGGGCTGGACGCCAAAATAGTCGCCTCGGCCATTGTTATCATGGCTTATGCGATTTTGTTTACGGAAAAGCTTAACAGGGCCGTTGTTGCTCTGTTGGCGGCTTCGGTTATGATTTTTGCGGGTATTCTGACCCAACCTGCGGCGCTGCAGGGCATAGACTTCAATACGCTGGCGCTGCTAATCGGTATGATGTGCATTGTTGGGATTTCCGAAAAGACCGGAATTTTTCAATATGTGGCTATTTGGTCGGCTAAACGTGTTAAGGCCAATCCGCGGGGAATTTTGATTGTTTTGGGAATTGTCACTGCCGTCTTTTCGGCTTTTTTGGATAACGTCACAACGGTTTTGCTGATTGTGCCGGTCACTTTTCAGATTACCCGAAAGCTTAAAATTCCGGCGTATCCGTATTTGCTGATGGAAATCTTTGCTTCCAACATCGGCGGAACGGCCACACTTATCGGGGATCCGCCGAATATTCTTATCGGGTCGGCGCTCAATTTGTCCTTTATGGATTTTGTATATGAGCTGACGCCGATTGTCATCATCTGCATGATTGTGCTGATTGCGATTTTTGACCTGTTGTGGGGTCGCAAGCTTTCGGCCGCGGAAGAACTTCGCAGCGAAGTGATGGCGCTTAACGAAAAAGAAAGCATTACCGACAAAAGCCTGCTGATTAAATCTTTGTCGGTGCTGGCGCTGGTGATTGCCGGTTTTATTTCGGCCGAGCACTTTCATATTGCCAACGGAACAATTGCAATGTTCGGCGGAGCGGTGCTTTTGATGCTCTATACGCTGGGAAACCGGCATGAAGAACGGGAACACAAAGTCGAACAAATTTTCGGTATGGTGGATTGGACGACTATTTTCTTCTTTGCCGGACTGTTTGTGATTGTCTATGGTTTGGAAGTGACGGGCGTATTGTCCATGCTCGGGCAAAAATTTATTGAACTTACCGACGGCAGCATTCAAAAAGCCAGCCTGCTGATTATCTGGGTGTCGGCATTGGTTTCCGCGGCCATAGACAACATCCCGTTTGTGGCGACAATGATTCCGATGATAAAATCCATGGAAGAAGCCCTGGGCGGACGTGAGGCCATGATGCCGGTCTGGTGGGCTTTGTCTTTGGGGGCTTGTTTTGGCGGCAACGGAACACTAATCGGCGCCTCGGCCAATGTCATTGTCGCGGGCATGGCCAGCCGAAATGGCAGCCCGATAAGTTTTCTCGGCTTTATGAAATGGTCGGTTCCCGTTATGCTGCTGACGGTGGCCATTGCCACGGCCTATGTTTATACGGAATATTTTATTCTGCATGTCGGCTGATTTTCGGTAAATCGAAAAAAATCCGCCCGCTCCAGGGCGGATTTTTTTGCTGTCCATATTATTCAAATAAAAGTTGCTTCCGTTTGGACAATCGCTTAAATTGAAGGCGATATAACCCCTTTGCGGAGGTATAATGCAAGATTCCATTCTCAGGCTCGCTGACAAGGTCGGGATTGTTTCTTTTGATGTATTTGACACCTTGCTTTACCGCCCGTTTCTTCGCGGTGACGACCAGTTGCTTTATCTGGAGCTGGCGCACCATGTTGACGGGTGGCTGAAAGCCAGAAAACAGGCCGAAAAAGACATTTTGGCCGAAGGAATAACCGAATCGCCTTGTCTGGAAGCAATTTATGAACGTCTGCCGCAAAAATGGCAGTTTATGTATGAAGAAGAACATCGTTTCGAGCGGGCTATTCTGCGTCCGAATCCGGAAATGGCGGAGGTTTTCCGGCGTTTGAAAGCTGCCGGAAAGCGGTTGATTGTCGTCTCGGACATGTACTTGAAAAAAGAAGTTATTGCTGACCTTTTGAAAAATTGCGGTTTTGAAGGGTTTGAAGATATTTTTATTTCCTGCGACTGGGGAAAAACCAAGCGCAGCGGTTCTCTTTATACAGCAGTGGCCGCAAAACTCGGGCTGGCGGGAGATAAAATTCTGCATATCGGAGACAACCGCCGTACGGATGTTGACGCTGCCCGCAAGGCCGGCTGGCAGGCCCTGTATTATCCCAACGCGGGAGAAACCTTTCTAAAAGAACACCGTTTTGCAAAAGATTACTGGCGCCGCCGCAACAAAGAAGACCCGTCCGAATCTTCTTTGCGCTCTTATCAGCTGGGCACTCTGGTTTTGATGGAAAAAAACGGCTTCTTGCCCGCGCTTGATATTTACGGAAAATTCTTTTGCTGCGGCATTGCTTTTTTGCTTCAGGCCTACGCCGCCTTCATCAGGGACAAACTGGCGCAAACCGGTCTGGGCAAAGCGGTGTTCGTGGCGCGGGACGGCTATCTGTTGCAGAAGTTTTTTGATGCCCTGTACAACAAGGATAAACAAACCGAAACCGTTTATATTTACGCGCCCCGCCTGCTTATCAAGATTATAAATCTTGATTTTTCGACTTTGGCAGAGAAAAAACACCGGGAAGAAATTTGCAGTATTCTTCAATATTATATCGACAAAGAACCGGAAATTGCCGCTTTGTTCGGCACCCTGCCCTGTACGTCCGAAAATTTTGACGACGTCCGGGTGATTTTTGAGAACAACAAGTCCCTTTTTGAAAAATATGCAGCGCAATACCGGCAGCTCTATCGGGAATATTTGGAGGCCGCCGGACTTTACGGCAGCGAAGCCTTGTGCATAGACACCAGTGCCGCCCACTTTACGGCTCAGCGTTTTTTGTCTGACTTTTTCAAACGGCTTGACGGCTGCTATATTTACTGTGAAGACGCGCCGCTTGACTTTTTCCGGATGTCGGATAAGCCGCTGACCTGCCATTTGCTGCTGGAGATGTTCATCTCTTCTCCGGAACAGCCGGTGGCCGCCGTGGTCAAAGACAACGGACAATTTGTTCCTGTTTATAAAAATGTCGGCGAGGAAGATTTTAAAGCCGGAATGATTGCCTCTTTTGTTCCCGTTATAAACAAATTTATAACGGAATATTGCCGTGATGCCATCAATCCCTCCGTGTGGAACGGCGTAAAATTTATGGATATTTACAAATACGTCATTTGTCATCTGAGCTACAGCAATATCAAGAAACTTTCAAAAATCAAGAGCTGCGGTTCCGTCGCTCATAATCCCGAAGATTATGTCAATGTCTGGAACTCTCTGCACGAGGTAAAAATACGACGTCTGACCATCGGCAATTTTACCCTCTATAAACGGGTGAAAATCGACGGGAAAAAAATTCATTTTTTCTGCGGGTGTCGTGTCGGTTGAGAGTAAAATAGAAGGTTCGAACCGTTTTGGGTTTGGGCCTTTTATAATTCGAATGTAACACCCCGCTCACAGAAAAGTGGAATTTCCTCCGCCGCCGCTTAGGTATTGCCTGTGCGGCTCTCACCAGAAAAGTGGAATACCCTCCGCCGCCGCTTAAGTTACGCCCCCGCCCGCTGGGCGGTTTCGTCCAGAGGATTTAATTGGTTGTTGACATGCGCCTTTAATTTTGTTATAGTGGAGGATAGAGAAGCGGTTTCAACAGCAAAGGACGAGGACCATGAAGAAGTCGGCAGGGAAAATAATTCTTTTCGGATTAATCTGTGCCGCTTGGACCGGAGCCGCGGACTTTGCTTTCTGCACAACACCAACACACACATCTTCGGAACCGTCTTCTCTCATTTCAGGTGACGGATATCAACTGGCCAAGACATACTGGCTGCCCGATTATCAAAACATTTACAACAGCAATA
>CALXLC010000012.1 GCA_944389095.1 uncultured Alphaproteobacteria bacterium | reverse complement strand
TTCGGCCGGAGAGGATTTTGCCGTCGTCTTCACTGCAGTTGGAGGCACTATATTGAAAATCGGATTTGCAAAAACAGGATTTGTAACATTTCAGTCCGACCACCGGCTGAACAACCGTACAACTGTAAACGGAGGTATCAATCGTATCCATGTCCTGAAAGCCATAAGCAGCACAAGATGAACCGGCATCGCCGTCTTCATCCGTGTCATTGTCGCCGTCGGTGTTGTAAGAGCGGGTGTCAGCCTGCCAGTCCGGCAGAAACCAGGTCTTGGCTAATTGATATCCGTCACCGGAAACGAGAGAAGACGGTTCCGAAGATGTGTGTGTTGGTGTTGTGCAAAAGGCAAAGTCCGCGGCCCCGGTCCAAGTGGCACAGATTAATCCGAAAAGAATAAATTTCCCTGCCGACTTCTTCATGGTCCTCGTCCTCTGCTGTTGAAACCGCTTCTCTGTTCTCCACTATAACAAAATTAAAGGCGCGTGTCAACAACCAATTAAATCCGCTGGACGAAACCGCCCAGCGGGCGGAGGCATGACTGGCTGCCTAAATAATCTTTAAGTTGGCGCGCGATGCTTTTCCGTGTCTGCCGTTCCTCCGTGCCTGATGTCTATCTAACAAAGTGCACCCGGCGAGCCGCCGGTGGCAATACCTAAGCGGCTGTTTTGAGAATTTTACTTTTCTGTGAGTGGGTGTTGGATGCGAATTTGTTTGTTTTTAGTTTTATTTGGAAATAAGATACGCTAATGTTAATATAATTCAGTTTGACTTTAACGGGAATTTTATCCACAGGTTTGAAACGTCTTGTTTTTTCGCGACAACTCCAGATAATCAATATTTTTTATTTAATGATTATTCTTAGCAATGTTTTTATTAAAAATATATTGTTGAAATATTTCACATCCTATAATAATATTATCTTGAACTTCCGCTTTGATTTTATTTTTTATTTAAGGAGGTCTCTATGAGATATGGAACTGTAAAATGGTTCAATACTAAAAGAGGGTATGGTTTTATTACGCCGGATGATGCAAACAAAGATGTTTTCTTTCACATTACCCAACTCGAAAAAATCGGCAGACATTCTGTTCAGGACGGTCAGCGTCTTTCGTTTGATACATATGATGATCGCGGCCGGATTTGTGCCGGTAATCTTTCTTTTTTATAAAAGAAGGTTATAATTTGGGGAGGTCCAGGTTAATATTTTAAGGACTTCACAAATAAATTTTTGATATTAAATTAGAAATTGTTTATAGAATTTTTCAGGAAGAGTGAATTGAAGTTTAATATTTCTATGTTGCTTAAAATAATTGTTCAGAGTTTGCATTGTCTACAACAGTGTCGGATTCAGAACTTATTGATGTCCCTGAAAGTGTGTTTAATGTAATCGCAGATGTTTGTAATGAGCAGTCTGCGGTTTTTTTTATGAGGAGAATTCAATGCTGTTTGGCACTGTAAAATGGTTCAATACAAAAAGAGGTTATGGATTTATTTCGCCGGATAATACGGAGAAAGATGTTTTTGTTCATATTACGCAAGTCGAAAAAATCGGTGTTCGCCGTTTGAACGACGGACAACGTATCGGTTATGAACTTTATGACGATCGCGGACGGATTGCCGCGGGAAACCTAAAACTGCTGTGAGGTACAGCTTTATTCATAATCCTCTTTTCTTTTGATACCGGTGATTTATCCGGTGTCAGACGTGTGATATTTTTGAAAAACGCCTTGGGGAGGAAAGGCGTTTTTCTTTTTTTGAGAGGGACGGTATTGTTTTTTTGATGATAGGCGATTATGTTTTTGATAAAATTGAGAGGAGGTATGTTTTATGAAGTTGCGGCATTGGCTGATTTTGGGGGTTTTGTTATTTGCTGTTATTATTTCATTGCTGTTTTAATTTATTAAAAATTTTGACTTGACAAGGTGTGTAAAAAGGCGTATTTATACGCTGTCTTTGAAATATGGGCACTTATCGCGGGGTGGAGCAGCCCGGTAGCTCGTCAGGCTCATAACCTGAAGGTCGTAGGTTCAAATCCTGCCCCCGCAACCAGTTGTAAAAGAGGAAGTATATACTTCCTCTTTTTGTTTTTTGTCAAATCATAGCGAACAAGTGTTTACCTATCGTTAAATATATGATACTATAAAGATAAATAAAGGCGATTAAGTAAAGGGAAAAGTGCGGAATTATATTGTTGTTCAGACTGAAAACGGGGAAGTGTTATGGCTGAAAATGAAGATTTTAATATCGAGAAACATTTGCGGGGACTTGCAGATAAGTATTGCGAGGGTATGCCGGAAGATGAAAAAGCCAAACTTTTAGACCGTATAACCGGTAATGAGGGAAATAAAAAATATTCTGTTTTTGAAAATCGGTCAGAAAATGATCCTTTGCATATCGTCAGTGATAAAGGGCAAAAGGTGTATGAACTAAGCGAACTATCGGATTTTCCAACGGCAGAGCAACTTAATGAAATGGAAGCAGAGGGAAAATTACTGCCAAATAAAAAATATGTTGCTGATAACAATAAAGGTTGGTTTGAGAAAATTAAGCAAGCTCGTCACAATAAAAAATTTCGGCAACATCAAGAGCGGGAAAAACGTGTAGAGGGAATTATAAAGAAACTTGCCGGAAATGATTCTAAAATCAGTAAAGATTTGGCAAAAATTTTGGATGAAAACGAAACGGATTTAGTGATTAGAATAAGAAATTGGAAACGTCCGAATGCGTCTGTTGCTTTTCAGAAATCTGAGGGGGAGACAAAAAATAAGGTTGTTTTGATGGTTTCTGACAAATTATTTCAAGGAAAGAATCAAAAGGCATTAGTTGGCTTTTTGGCACATGAAATGAGTCATGTGTTAGATTTTGGTCAACGTCCTGACAGCGCAAAAACTCAATATATGGATGGCGCTGAAACTTTCGCAGATATTGCCGGAACGCAATTGGCCGTTAATGCGGGGCTTGATAGTCGTGGTTTTGGAAAGTATATGGGCGACGATTATCGTAAAACGAAAATAGAATATAATTATACAGCAAGCGGCACTTTTAGAGAAGAAACCATAAATACAGCTTATGACAGTATGGTTAAGGTTCGAGATAACGAAAAAACAAAGGATGCTAAAAGTCAGGAAGGTACAGATAAGAAAAAGGAACGCAAAGATGGGTTAAAAATTATGGAACTTCAGGGGCGAGATTCCCAAAGTACTGATAGGACAGCGTCTCGTCCGAATCAGCAAACTCATTTGCAAGGTATTACACTTTCTAATTATAGAAGAACATCCGACGGTCGGTAATAAAAAAATAGATATTTCTGAAGTACGTAGGTGCGATGAATTTTAATCAAAGGGCTTTGAGAGAAATCTTAAGGTCTTTTTTTTTATCTCCTTTGTTTAAATATCTTGTTTTTGCAAATAAACAAAGTATTCTGTTTTTAGCTGTTGTTGGGGCGGATATTTTTTGTGAAAAGAAGAAATATGGAAATAGTTGCTTTTATTCTGGTCTGTGTGGTGATAGCCGGTCTGTTGGGAAAAAAGAACGGAACGCAAGAGCGCGGCGATAATCTGAAAAGTCCTCAAAACATTTCCGGTCGGAACAATAGTTCTTCCAAAAACAATCGGCCTTATGGTCCGGGAACGCAGTATTTAAAGCGTTCGGAACTGGATTATGAGGATATTGAGAGGTTACGACGAGAGGCAGAGGTGTATGAGAGTCAGGAACATATAGAACTGACGGCGAATACAATTCAGGAATTGCGCTTGTATGTCGCAGAGGCTTACGGCGTTGATCCGAATAAAATCGATACACTGAGCGACGGACGGGTTTTGCTGGATGATCAGGAATGCGGAAATTGGCGCTATAACGTTTTCGGTCAGCTGGAATATTATCATCCCGCAAGATTGCCTGAATATGCTCAAACATATGTTCAGCCGGGGGATTCGGAAAACGAATTTGATGATGATTTTTCAGATAGTTTCCAGGCCGCAAAATCCAAAGGGAAAGTTATCCGCGGCCCGTGGTAGGCATTTATTTTATGGAAATTGTTTTTGAAGTCTTGGTTTTTAATCTTTTAGACAGCCAATTGGAACAATTAAAATGCCATCTTTACGTTTATAAGCATAATTACCAACTCCAGTCAAAACCATTTTGAATGATGGAGCCTTCATCTTTGTGGTATCGATATTAGCTTCAAGTTTATTTAAGGTCTTTATTCCTTCTTCAATTGCCCTATCACCGCCAAGCTTAATTTCAATTAATCCGTATGAGCCGTTTCTTAAATGAATAACCGCGTCGCATTCCAAGTCATTCCTATCTCTATAGTGGTATACTTGTCCGTCTAAGGCATCGGCATACACGCGCAAATCTCTAATACACAAGTTTTCAAATAAGAGTCCCATTGTCTGCAAATTGTTTATTAAATCTTTTGCACCAAGTCCTAATGCCGCGGTTCCAATAGAGGGGTCCGTAAAATAACGAGTATCAGAAGCTCTAATTGCTGTTTTTGAGCGCAAGTTGGGATTCCATGCTAAAGAATCTTCAATGACGAAAATTTTCTTTAATGCGGATATATATGAACTGATAGTTACATTTTTGTTTGTTAAATCTTCAGCATCTTCATTAGCATATACATCTTGTGTTATTGATGATATTTTTGCTTGTGACGCAATAGAACGTGCGTATGAACGCAATATGCGTTTAGTTTTCTCGGCATCTCGTTTAACATTATCAATTCGTGAAATATCATCATTAACTACAGCATCAAAATAGTTAATTGCCAGTTGTAAGGCCACATCCTGATTAGCCCCAATAGATTTGGGCCATCCACCACGACAAATTAAAAAGGCTATTTGTTCTAAATCTAAACGATTGGTTCCGGCAATTTTTGTATTATCAGAAAATAAATCTGACAAAGAAACGCTTCCATTGCTTTCTCCTGATTCATATAGACTCATCGGACGCATTAACATGCGAGAAATTCTTCCCGTACCACTGTGCGATATTTCTGATAAATCGGCCGGAACTGCAGAGCCGGTTAAAACAAATTGTCCAAATTCATCTCGTTTATCAACTTCAAAGCGTATTGCATCCCAGAGCTTGGGAGCCAATTGCCATTCATCAATCAGCCTAGGGGTTTCCCCATTTAATAAAAAAGACGGATCTATTTCGGCCATTTCTAAATTCTGTTTTTTTTGCGCGGGATTTTGCATAAATAATATGCTTTTGGCAATTTGACTTGCGGTTGTCGTTTTTCCGCACCATTTGGCTCCTTCTATTAATACGGCGCCAGAGCTTGCTAATTTTTTGTGTAAAATACTGTCGGCCAATCTTGTTTTGTATTCTTTCATATCGAAACTCCCAGATAATATTATAAATATAAAATATATTTTGTTGTTTTGCAATTTTTTATTTTATGTTTTTGCATATTTTCATTTTATTTTTTTAAGCTTTTTTATTTTGTAGTTTGAGGATTTTTATTTTTGACAGAATTATATATCAAATTTTGTATCTTTGAGATTTTGAAGGTCTGAGGCGGTTGAATTGGGGTAAGGGGTTGATATTTTTTAGATTATGCAAAATCAGGGTGCCAAAAAAGGCCGTTTCCCTTTAAGGAAAGGCCTTTTTGTTTTTCAGCGGTATATCTCCGCTTCTTTGGCAAATTTTTGATATTCTTCTCTCCAGCCCCATTCGTCGTTGCTGTGGGCTTCCAGAAGAGTGCGGACGTCTTTTAGGGCAGCATCGACGGACAGACTACCTTCTTGAATGCGCCGACGGTAATGTCGTATGATTTTCAACCTTTCATTAAAGTAAAAATTGTGCCGGGCAAAGCAATAGTTTTTTAGAGCTTGTCGTTGATGCTTTTTTTGCCGTATACGGAGAATACGTTTAATAATAATGATACTTGCAATGCTAATCAAAACCAGTGGCAGAAATAATCTCCAACCGTTTGTTTCAATCAGGCTGATGATTGATATTTGCATAAGATAATAATTTGTTGATAAAAAAGTATTTGCCGATATTTTTTGCCGTTTGGTCTGCCGGATGAATTTTATTCCGATGGCAGTATCGGCCGGCTGTCGGCTTCCAGCTTTTTTGTTTTTTTGTTAAAAACCAGTCCCTCGGTTCGGGGAACATCTTCGGGGTGTTTTTTGGCGTGATTTAAAACACTGAATTTGATACAGGCCCAGAGCAGTTTACGAAAAATCCACATGGCCAGGCACCCCACAAAGAGAATCAAAAGAAGTTGGATAAGCAGTTTCATACATAAAAATATTTAAAGGTTTTACATAATGATTATTAAACGGTTTCAATGTAGTTATGATTTCAAAATTTGTCAATAAAGGATTATTTTGTCGGCATAGAAGGAGGTTATCTCTAGTTTGTCGAGCAGATGGCGGGAATGTTTTTTTTGTTTGTACTTTGTCCTTGACAGGGCGGCGGATGTGATTTAGCTTGTTGTCTAGAAAGCAAATTATTAACTAAAACTTTATAATTATGGAGAAAAATAAAAAATTAAAAGCGTTAGCAGATGTTGTTTGTCCAGGAATGTATTATTATTCTGACGGAACAATTTCGGCAGAGGTTATTCAGGAGAAACAGATTTCCGGCGTTGTCGGCTGGGTTGATGAAAGCAAAAAGCACGGTTTGGTTCTCGGGTTGCGGGAAACAAGGTTGCCGTGGTCCAATGATGAATTAGAAGTTGGTGCTTTCACAGAAAACGGCAAGGAGAATACCCGTTTGATTTTGGAAGCGGCTCAGAAACAGAATAAGAAGGCGGAGGCGGCTGAATGGTGCGCTGCGTATGATTTTGACGGTGTTCAGCCCGGAGAGGCTTTTTTGGCAAGTAGAGAAGAATTACGCAAGATATTTAGAAATCTGTGGGACATTCAAGGAGCGCTGAATAAAATAAGAGGGTGTTTACTTGATGGAGGTACTTGGTTTTGGTCTTGGTATTGGTCTTCGTCCGAGTGCGATCACAGACTCATCGCGTGGGTTGTGCGACCGTTCGACGGCTGCTTGAACTGCTGCTATAAAGGCAACTATGTTAACCGCGTTCGTTGTGTCCT